>JBAXFK010000035.1:0-24105 GCA_037139955.1 Rhodospirillales bacterium | reverse complement strand
GTATTGGTACATTATTGGTCCAGCCAAATATTCGCGAGGTTTTGGTTGAGGTAATGGCTGGTGCTGATTTTCCAACCCTTCACGTAGCTGCGCATCGGCACGATGCGGTAGAACCACAGTGTCGGCAGTTGGTGCGCACCGATATCGATCACCTGTTTCTCGTATTCGCGCATCAGCACGCGGGCCTTCGTGGGGTCGGTCTCGTGCAGCATGCGGTTATAGATATCGACCTGCTTGGGATCGTCGTGATAGGCGAAATTTTCCTTGTAGATTTCGTGCGGCAAATACCGTCCGACATCCGCGATCGGGTTTACCACCATTTGGCAGTTTGCCTCCATCGCCAATTGGAAATCTCCGGCGCGCATTTTTTCCAGCCACGGACCGGTCGGTACGATATTCTGCGTGACGGTGACACCGATCTTGCGGAACTCGTCCACCAGCCAAGTGCCGACTATAATATAGGGCTGATCGACGTTGCGATTCAGCATTTCGACCGTCAGGCCCTCTGCCCCCGCTTCTTTTAGCAAACGGCGGGCTTCGGCCCGCGATTTCTCGATGTCGGGCTGGAAGCCGGGGAAGCTCGACAACTCGGCTTTCGTGGCCGCCAAAGGGGAGCCGGGAAATACCAGCCCGCCGACGGTGCGCACGATGGCGATTTTCTGCAGTGCTTTGGCGCCGCTCCATTGATCCACGGCCATGAACAATGCGCGACGGACGCGGACGTCGTCGAAGGGTTTACGCTTGTGGTTCGGGGTGAACACGTTGCCGCAATTCCAATCGCTTTCTTGTACCGCGATTTTGTCGCCCAAATCCTTCTTCAGTTGATCCCGTGCGGTTGGGGACATGCCGCGAAATTCTAACGCGGCACGGTCGCCCCTTATGGCGTCCACCCTGGTCTGCTGTTTCGGCGCGAAGATGGCGTTGAAACCGTCGAGATAGGGTTGCCCCGGATAGTAGTAATCGGGATTGCGTACGCCGTGCATGGCCTGCCCGATATCGTAACCCGCATATTTGAACGGGCCGGAGCCCAAAACGTTGCGCTCGTAAAAATGCGCGTCCTTGTCCAACACGGCCTTGGAATAAATATACGCCCACGGGTCGGCCAAGGCTGGCATGAACGACAAAGTCGCGTATTTCAGCGTGAAGATAACGGTGGTGTCGTCGGGGTCCTCGATCTTATCGACCATCGGATAGACGGCTTCCCGAGCGCTGGAGACGCCTTCGGGCGGGTGGACGATGCGGCGCCAACTGGTCGCAACGTCGTGCGCCGTTAGTTTCGATCCGTCGTGGAATTTCACGCCCTGACGGATTTTGAACGTGTAGCTCAATCCGCCATTTTTCGGGATCGGCATTTCGGTGCAGAGGTCGCAGATAAAATCGTTGGTCGAGGACGGATTTTCGGGATTTACCCGGATCAACGTGGAGTAAAACGGCGCTGTCGCATGCAGCACCGCGTAAGTTGTCTCCTTATGCCCGTCCAGGCTCGGTCCGCCGTCGGCGGCGATCATGTAATTCAGCGTGCCGCCCCGCTTCGGGGTTTCGGCGTGCGCCGATAGGCCGGCAACGAATGCCGCGGTCAGAATCAATGTGCGCATTTCTTCGACCTCCCATTATTTATTTATCCAGCCATACCGTCGCCAAATCTTGATTCAAAAAATGGCTCGGGCTGATCTTCCACCCTTTCACGTAGGATCGGTGCGGCACGATGCGGTACCACCACAATATCATCAGCGTGTGGGCCTGGGTGTCCAGCGTATACGTCTCGAATTCTCGCATCAGGACGCGTTGTTTCGCCGGGTCGGGCTCGTGCAGCATTTTCTCGTACATCGCAACCTGCACGGTGTCTTTGTATTGATTGTAATTCTGTGGCGACACGTCGCTCGGTAGGAATTTCTGCACGTCGAGCAGCGGATTGATCACGCTTTGGCAAGCCGATTCCGAAACGACCTCGAAGGTGCCGCTACGCATGGCTTCGAACCAAGGTCCGGTCGGCACGACTTTTTGCGTGACGTGCAGGCCGATCTTGGACCATTCGTCGATCGCCCAAGTCGCCAGATACTTGTAGGGTTGATCGACGTTCCGGCTGAGCAACTCGAAATTCAGGCCTTCGGCTCCGGCTTCTTTCAATAGACGGCGAGCTTCGGCGCGGGATTTTTCGATATCCGGCCAGAATCCGGCGATTTTCTCCAACTCCTCTTTTGTTGCGGCCAAAGGGGAGCCGGGGAAAACAATCCCGCCTACGGTCTTCAATGTGGCGACCTTGGCAAGCGCCGGGGCGCCGTGCCATTGGTCGATCGCCAGAGCCAAAGCGCGGCGGACGCGCACGTCGTCGAACGGCTTTTTGCTGTGGTTGATGGTCAGGTTATCGCCGCAGTTCCAATCGCTGGTTTGCACGACGATTTTGTCGCCTAGGCTTTTTTGCAATTGATCGACGGCGGACGGTGGCACGCCGCGAAACTCCATGGCTGCGCGGTCGCCGCGAATAGCCTCGATCCGCGTCGATTCCTTCGGTGCGAAAATACCGACAAATCCGTCCAGATAGGGTAAGCCCTTGTGGTAATAATCGGGATTGCGATCGCCGCTGACGGATTGGCCGAGTTCGAATGCTTTAAATTTGAACGGGCCGCTGCCAAGCACGTTTTTCTCGAACCAATGCGGATCTTTGGCGAGTATGTCCGCCTTGTAAATGAAGGCATATGCGTCCGCGAGCGCCGGTAGAAACGCGCCTGTGGCGAACTTCAGCTTGAATACCACGGTGGATGCGTCGGGCGCGGCAATCGTATCGACCATCGAGTAGATGCTGGCGCGCGCGCTGAGCACGCCGGGTGGGGGATATACGATTGCGTTCCAACTGGCGGCGACATCGGCGGCGGTCAGCGGCGTGCCATCGTGCCATTTCACCCCGTCGCGGATTTTGAACGTCCAGGTTTTGCCGTCATCGGTAGGTTTCGGCATTTCGGTGCAGAGATCGCACACGAAATCGTCCGACGACGATGGGTTTTCCGGATCGATGCGGATCAGCACACTATAGAACGGTGCGACGGAATGCACGGTCGCGAACGTAGCTTCCCGATGGCCGTCGAAACTCGGCGGTGCGTCGGCGGGTATCATGTAGGTTAAAATGCCGCCACGCTTTGGCGTTTCCGCCGCGACGGCGGGAAGTGCCAATGCGAGCATGGCGGCTGCCAGAATACGGTATTTTTTCATTGCTAGCCCCTCCCGTTTCGGAAGGGGGCGGGGGGAGGGGTAGAAACCCCATCGGTCCCGCCGCTGTTACCCCTCCGCCGATTTTATTGTTTTACAGCATTATCTATCTAGCCACACGGTGCCCAAATCTTGGTTCACGTAGTGGCTGGCGCTGATCTTCCAGCCCTTCACATAGGAGCGCATCGGCACGATCCGTTCCCACCAAGGCATCATTATCGCGTGCGCTTGCGTATCGAGCACATATGTTTCGTATTCCCGCATCGCCGCGCGCTGCTTTACCGGATCGGTTTCGTGCAGCATCGCTTGGTATAGGTCGATGTTTTTCTGGTCTTCGTAGTTGCCGTAATTCTCGGAATAGACCGAGTGCGGCAGCAACTTGCCGACGTCCATAGGCGGGTTGATCAGACCTTGGCAGTTGAAATCGACTGTGACATCGAATGTGTTGTTGCGTAGTCCGTCGTAGAACGGGCCGGTCGGTACCACTTTCTGCGTGGCCTTCACGCCGATTTTAGACCATTCGTCGATCACCCAGGTGGCGATGTATTTATAGGGTTGATCGACGTTACGGTTCAGCAATTCGAATGTCAGGCCCTCGGCACCGGCTTCTTTGAGCAGCCGGCGCGCCTCTGTCCTGGATTTTTCGATGTCGGGCCAATAACCGGCGATTTTTTGCAGTTCGTCCTTCGTCGCGGCCATGGGGGAGCCGGGGAAGACGATGCCCCCGACCGTGCGCACATTGGCGATCTTCGCCAGTGCCGGTGCGCCACGCCATTGATCGATTGCCAGCGCCAATGCTCGGCGTACCCGCGCATCGTCGAACGGCTTCTTGCCGTGGTTCGGCGTGATCATGTTCACGCAGTTCCAATCGCCGGTGAGGGTCGCGACCTTATCGCCGAGTTCCTTGACGAGTTGATCTCTCGCGGAAGGTGGCATGCCACGAAATTCCATAGACGCGCGATCGGCGCGGATCGCGTCGATTTCCACCGCTTGCTTCGGCGTGAAAATACCGGTGAACCCGTCGAGGTAAGGCAGACCGGGCCGGTAATAGTCGGGATTGCGCTCACCCGAGATCGATTGCCCGATCTGCATGTCTTTGAATTTGAACGGGCCGGAGCCCAGCACATTCTTTTCGTACCAGTGCGGATCGCGTTCCAGCGTTTCCTTTTTGTAAATAAAGGCAAACGGATCGGCCAGCGCCGGCAAAAAGGCGGAAGTCGCGAATTTCAATTTGAACACGACGGTTTTGGGATCGGTCAGTTCGACCGTATCGATCATCGCGTAGTACGGCAGCCGAGCGCTGAGGACGCCGGGGCTGGGATGGGTCAGTTCTTGCCAGCTTTTCGCGACATCGGCGGCGGTCAGCGGGGTGCCGTCGTGCCATTTCACCCCGTCGCGGATTTTGAACGTCCAGGTTTTCCCGTCGTCCGTTGGCTTCGGCATTTCGGTGCAGAGGTCGCAGACATAGTCGGTCGGCGATGCAGGATTTTGCGGATCGATGCGGATCAGCACGCTATAGAACGGCGCCGTCGCATGTAGGGTCGCGTATGTCGTTTCGCGGTGTGCATCCAGGCTGGGCGGCGCGTCGGCGGGGATCATGTAGGTGAACGTACCACCGCGCTTCGGCGTTTCCTCGGCGAGTGCGGGGACCGCAGCGGCCAAAGCAACGGCTAACAGTCCAGATCGGAAACGCATGGAAATATCCTTCATACCTGGGTGCAAGCGACGAAATGGCTGGGCCGGAGTTCGCGCGTTTCCGGGCGAGCGCTACGGCAACTGTCGACGGCCATGGGGCAACGCGGATGGAACACGCAGCCCGATGGCGGGTTAATCGGGCTGGGCACTTCGCCCTGTACGGGACGGAACACACGGCCTTGTTCCACCAGCGGATCGGGTACCGGCACGGCGGCGAGCAGCGCCTTGGTGTAGGGATGTTGCGGATTGTCGAACAATTCGTCGGCGTCGGCGAGTTCCACGATCCGGCCGAGATACATTACCGCCACGCGCTGGCATAAATGCCGCACAACCGATAAATCGTGCGCGATGAATAAATAGGTCAGACCGAATTTCTCGCGCAGATCTTCCAGCAGGTTGATTACCTGTGCCTGGATCGAAACGTCCAGCGCGGATACCGGCTCGTCGCACACAATGAATTCCGGGTTCATCGCCAAGGCGCGGGCGATCCCGACGCGTTGGCGCTGGCCGCCGGACATTTCGTGCGGGTAGCGGTCGGCGAAGCGGGCGTTCAGACCGCAAATGGTCAGCAATTCTAAAACCCGAGCATGGCGTTTGGCCGCGTTGGGTTCGATGCCGTGGACGTGCATGGGTTCGGCGATAATTTGGCCGATTTTCATGCGCGGGTTCAGCGAGGAGAACGGGTCCTGAAAAATGACCTGAATCTTCTGCCGGAGCTTCGCCATTTCTTTTTGACTGAGGCTGGCGATATCCACGCCGTCGTAAATAATTTCCCCGGCGGTGGGATTTTCCAAGCGCAGGATGCAGCGTCCGGTGGTGGTTTTGCCGCAGCCGCTTTCGCCGACCAGCCCAAGGGTTTCGCCGCGTCCGACGGTGAAATCGATGCCATCGACGGCTTTGACTTCGCCGACGGCGCGACGGCGGACCATCCCCTCGGATATGGGAAAATGCATGCGCAGGCCGCGTACTTCGAGCAATGGCGCGGTCATGCGGCTTGGTCCGTTGCGGTCAGGTCGGCGCTGTGGAAGCAGGCGGCGAAGTGGCCTTCCTCGCTGGCGGGTGTCAGCGTGGGGCGGGCGGTGGCGCAGACTTCGGTGGCGAAGCGGCAGCGCGGGCGGAAGGCGCAGCCGGCATCCAGTCGGGTCAGATCGGGTGGTTGACCCTCGACCGGTTCCAGACGGGCCTGGCGCGGTCGATCGAGTCGGGGGACAGAGCGTAGGAGTGCGATCGTGTAGGGGTGGCGCGGGTTGTGATAGATCGCGGCGGCGGCCCCGGATTCCACGATCCGACCGGCGTACATCACGTTCACCCTTGTGGCGTAGCGCGCGACCACGCCCAGATTATGGGTGATGACAACTAGGGCAATATTCAGCCGCTGCGTTAGCTCTTTCATCAGTTCCAGGATTTGCGCCTGGATGGTGACATCCAGGGCGGTGGTCGGCTCATCGGCGATGATCAGCTTGGGGTCGCAAGCCAGCGCGATGGCGATCATGACCCGCTGGCGCATGCCGCCCGAAAGCTGGTGGGGATATTGCTTCAACCGCCGCGCGGCGTCGGCGATGCCGACCAGACCGAGCAGTTCCTGCGCGCGCTTGGTGGCGTCGGCTGGGGAGGTGCCGCGATGTTGTTCCAGCGATTCGGTAATCTGCCGGCCGATGGTCAGCACCGGATTGAGCGAGGTCATCGGCTCCTGGAAGATCATGCCGATCTGACTGCCGCGGAGTTGACGCATTTCCTCCTCGGTCAGGGTCAGCAGGTCGCGGCCGTCGAATAGCACTTGGCCGGCGGTAATCCGGCCCGGCGGATCGGGAATCAGGCGCAGAACAGACATGGCGCCGACGGATTTGCCCGAACCGCTTTCGCCGACGATCGCAACCGTCTCCCCGGCGTTAACGGTGTAGCTAATGCCGTCGACAGCCCGCACGATTCCTGCACCGGTCCGAAATTCGGTGTGCAGATCGCGAATGTCGAGGAGTGCCAGTGTCGTCCCCTCCGAATATATATTTCTGTGCGAAGCCTTGTCTGGCCCTGTGGACACCTTGCTATCGGAGCCGGGAGGCCGGTGTCAACGACGCTTACGCGGCCGCTAAAAGTACCACCCCGGCCGAGATCAGTATCATCGCGCCGATGTGCAACGGGCCGATATGTTCGCCGAAGACGAAGTGGCCGATGAACATGGCCGCGACATAAGATGCGGCGGTACAGGGCAGGGCGACCGACATCGGAATGCGCCGCAGCGCCACGATGTAGAGGATGGCCGATCCGCCGTAGACCCCGAGGCCCAGGATCGTCCGGATGTCGATCAGCTGCGCCACGAAGTCGGGTGCGCTCGCGCCTGCTTTCAGCAGCGTCTGGCCGCACATGCTGGCCACAATCGCCAGCGACAGCACAACCCAATAAACGGTCATGGCGCGTCGCTGCGCAGCACGCAGCGTTCGGTGCCCTGCGGCTTGCCGTTGGCGGACAGGAAGGTCCGGCCGACATATTCCCCCAGAATGCCCAGGATCATCGACTGCACGCCGCCGACCAGCAGGATCACCACCATGGTCGACGCGTAGCCGGACGGTGTGGCGCGGGTGATCAGCGCCTCGGCGATCGTCGCGGCGGCGCCGATGCAGCCTAGGACGGACATGAAGCCGCCCAGAAAAATCGCCAACCGCAGCGGCGCGAGGGAAAAGCTGGTGGCAAGATTCAACCATAACCGCACCAACCGCGTCAGCGTATAATTCGATCGACCCTCCGCTCGGGGCAAATGCCGCACCTCGATGCTGTCGATGCGCTGCGTCACCTGCATGATCAGCCCGTCCACATAGGGATAGGGACCGGTGTAGCGGGTGACCGATTCCACCACGAGGCGGGACATGCAGCGGAACGACGACAGATACAGGCCTTTGGGCTTGTCCAATAAGCGATCGGCCACGGCGTTCGCGAATCGGCTGCCGAGGTTGCGCCAAGCCGCATGCTGCTTGACCGCATAGCGGGTGTAGACGGTGTCCCAACCGCCTTTGCGGGCGTGATCGTAGAGGGCGATTACTTCCTCTGCCGGGTTTTGTAGGTCGTCGTCCATGGTGATGACGTAGTCGCCACTGGCCCGTCGCAGCCCGGTCATGACCGCGTTGTGCTCCCCGTAGTTGCGGGCGTGCTCGATATAGACGATCGGCACGGCCGCGCTCGGCAGCAAAGACCTACAAACATCGCCGGAATTGTCGGGGCTGCCGTCGTTCACCAGCACGATTTCCAACCCGCCCTCGGGCCGGAGCGCGGAAAGTTCGGCCACTACTCGACCGATGGTGGCGGCGCCCCGGTAGACGGGAATGACGATGCTCAGGCTCATGGTTTCTCCGCGATCGCCAGCACCGATCCTCCGAACGGGAGGGCAAAGGGCAAGCGCCGTTCGATGTCGGTTGTCGCATGCAATATGGCATCGAGCCATGGCGGAAACGGGGCAACGTCGGACGACGATTCGCCGGTCGCCAGCACCTTGCGCTGGAGAATCATCAGCGGCAGCAGCAGGCTATTCCAGTAGCGGGCGCGGATATTCCGAAAGCCGGCGTGGCGGAGCATGGCCCCGGTTTCGCGGACCGTTTGGCGCAGCGCGTTGTGTACCTGCCGGTCGTGCGCCGATAGCATCCACATGTAGGCCGGCATGTTGACGATCAGCCGGCCGCCGGGTTTCAGGGTGCGGAGCAGCTCTCGCAGCGCTCGCGCCGGATCGACGGCGCCGTGGCACAGCACGTCGGCGGATACGGCGGCATCGAAGCGGTTGTCGCCGAAGGGCAAGGCGTTGACGCTGCCTCGCGCGATGGCTGCTTGCGATTTGGTCTGGGCGCGATGCGCAGCTTGCTCGGCCCACTCGACGCCGATGGCACATAAGTCCGGTCGGTGGGCCTTCACGGCGGCCAGGAAACCTCCGGTCCCGCACCCCGCGTCCAACACGCGGCCGGATACCGGTGCCAGGGCCGCGAGCAGACGCGCATGAAGGGCGCGGTACCACCACATGCGGTCCTCGGCGGCATCCATCAATGCGTATTCGGCCGGCTCCATTCCCCGTGATTGCCTCGCGCTCGGTTTCGCCGCAAGTGAGGGGGGATGACAAGCGCCTCGCCGATCCCTCGCACCCTGACCGACAATGCCGCCGACACCGTCCGAGGCATCGGGCTGGTCGCGCTTGCATACATGGTACTGTCGGTCGGCGATGTCGCCGCGAAGTCGGTGGTGTTGGGCGCCGGCGTGGCATGGGCGATGCTTTGGCGCGGCGTCTTCGGTGCGGCTGCCGTTTTCGTCGTCACCGCCTCGCGCGGCAGTGCCGGGGGCTGGCGCCGGATTGCAGCCGTACGCTGGAAGACGATGGCCCTGCGCGCGGCGCTGTCGTCCTTCATTTCGATCGCCTGGTACTTGTCCTGGCGGGAGATGAAGCTGGCCGACACCTACGCCCTGGGCTTCACCGCGCCGCTAATCATGACCCTTCTCGCCATTCCCATGTTGGGGGAGCGGATTCGCTGGCGACGCATGCTTTCGACGTTGCTGGGATTCTCCGGCGTGCTGGTGATGCTGCGCCCCGGCGGCGACTTGTGGACGCCAGTCCTGCCGCTGCTGATGACCGGTATCGTCACCATGGCCATCACCCGCATCCTCGCGCGGCGCCTATCCCTGACCGAGACGCCGGAGTGTCAGGCGTTCTGGCTTATGGCGTCCCACGCCGCTGCCGGGGTTTTGCTGCTGGGGATTTATCCTCTTGGCTCGATCGGCGGATGGGAGGTTTGGGCGGCGCTGGCGTTCCTGGGGATTTCCAGTGGCCTGGCGCATTGTGTTTTTACCTATGCGTACGGGTTGGCGCCCGTCTCGGCTCTGGCGCCCTACGAATACACCATGCTGATCTGGGGCGGTGCGGCCGGCTTCGTCGTCTTTGGGGAAGTCCCGTCCTGGAGCACCCTGACCGGTGCGGCGATCGTGGCCGCCGCCGGCCTGTACAACCTTCACCGCGAGCGTGTGCGCCGTAACGAGGACGGTGCGGTCTAACCCACCGTTCGGTAGACTGCTTCCTCGAACCGATCCAACAGATCCAGGACAATCTTGTCGCCGAACGGCAGCACCTGGGTCATCAGCACGCCCGCGACCTTTTTCTTCGGGTCCAGCCAGTAGTAAGTGTTATTGATTCCGGCCCAGGCGAGGCTCCCGGCGCTGCGCCGTCCCGGCACGTCCTGAGTGTTGATTAGGAAGCTCAGACCCCATTTCTTGTCCATGCCGGGGAACAGTTCGACGTCGTTGGACATCGCTGGCTTGTAGCTGACCATGGGCAGCACATTCAGCGTGCCCATGTGGTTTTGGCCCATGGTCGCGACGGTCTCCGGCCGCAGGATGCGGGCGTCGTTAAACGATCCACCGTTCATCAGAGCCTGCAAAAAGATCAAATAGTCCGGCGCGGTAGAGAATAAGCCGCCACCGCCGGCAAAAAACTCCGGATTGGCGGCGGGTTTGGGCACGTCGAACGCGGTCAGCCCGCCATCGGCCCCGCGGCTGTGCACGCCTGCCAGACGACCCTCCCACTCCGGTCGCAGGACAAAGCCGGTGTCGTTCATGCCCAGCGGTTCGAAAATATAACGACGCATATAGGTTTCGAGGTCCAAACCGCTCGCGACCTCGACCATGCGGCCGGCAATGTCGATATTGATGCCGTATTCCCAGCGCTCCCCAGGATCGAAACCGAGCGGCGCATGCAGGGCGGCGAGTTTGCCCGTGCGGGCGGCAGGCAGGCCGGTGTCGTTGGCGAAGCGGTTCATGTCCTCGTTCCAGGTGTCATAGACATACCCGGCGGTGTGGGTCAGCAGCTTACGAAGGGTGACCGTGCCGCGTGCGGCACGTAGCGCCGGATAGCCTTTGCTGTCGTAGCCCAGCAACACTTTCGGTTCGGCGAGGAACGGCAGGATTTCACCGGCCGGTCGGTCTAGGTCGAGCTTGCCTTGCTCTACCAACTGCATACAGGCCGCGCCGGTAATTGCCTTAGTCATGGACGCAATGCGAAACACCGTGTCGGTCGTCATGCGCGGGGTGCTGCCCAAGCTGCGCACGCCGTATGCGTCGTTATAAATCGTGCCATTGGCGTCGGCGGCTGTTGCGGTGACACCGGCGACCTTTGTCCCAGTTATAGCGTTGGCCAGCACATGATCGATCAGAGCGGTGTTCGGCATTACAGCGTCCCCTTTACTTCTGTCATTTATGCCGTACTCCCGACCTGTTGCATATGCCGGCCGGCAAAGCGATGCTGGGAAGGCACAATGACGAGAGTACCAAAATGCAAGAACAACATGTGGTGGTCACCACCAAACATGGCAAGATGCCTGCCTTTGTCGCCTGTCCCGATGGGCCGGGACCCTTCCCGCCGATTATCCTGTACATGGATGCTCCCGGCACCCGCGAGGAACTCCGGCATCACGCCCGCCGCATTGCGCGACATGGCTATTTCTGCATTTTGCCGGACATGTATTACCGCCTCGGCACCGTGCATTTCGATATTCCACGCCGCGACGACGCGATGTCGGCGGTGATTCGTGCCGCCATGAACAGCATTAATAACGCGCTGGTAATCGACGACACGGCCGCGATGCTCGGCTGGCTCGACGGTAACGACAAGGTGAAGCCGGGCGGCGTCGGCTGTGTCGGGCATTGCATGAGCGGGCAATATATCACCACCGTATCGGCGAAATTCCCCACCCGCTTCGTGGCGGCTGCATCGCTGTACGGAGTCGGACTCATTACCGATAAGCCGGATTCGCCGCATCTGCTGCTGAACGAGATCAAGGGCGAGCTTTATTACGGTTTCGCCGAGACCGATGCGTCGGTCCCCGCGCATATCCCTCCGGCGATGGATGCGGCATTGAAAAAGACCGTCGTGAAACACACGCTGAAAGTCTTTCCGGGTTCGGCGCACGGTTACACGTTTGCGGAACGGATGGCGTATCACCCGACAGCGTCGGAACAGACTTGGGCCGATATGTTCGATATGTGGGATCGCAATCTGAAATAGCATACTCTCGCAGAGCGTGGATGGTGGGCGCATGCTCGCCATCCACGCTCGGTCTGCTACCTACGACGCTGGCCCGATCCGACCCCGGCACTCCCCGAAGCCGATCGATACCCGGCCCGGTCGGCTGCAATGGGCTTTAAAGATAATATCGTCGCCATCTGCTAGGTATCGGCGGGTCTCGCCGTTGCCCAGCGCGATTTCCTTCTGGCCGCCCCGGCTCATTTCCAGCAGGCAGCCCTCGGTTCCTACGTCGGGGCCGGAGACCGTGCCGGTGCCCAGCAGATCGCCCGGCACCAGATTGCAGCCGTTCGACGTGTGGTGCGTCACCATCTGCGCGACGGTCCAGTATAATACCGAGGCATTCACCGCCGACAGCCGGTGCGGCGGTGTGCCGTCCGCGCGCATCTTGGCCGATTGGATATAGACCTCGAAATCGATATCTAACGCGCCGGTTGCTTGATCGTCGGCGTCCAGCAAATGCGGCAGCGGCGCCGGATCGCCATCCGGTCGTGGCGGCTGCGGGCCGCGGAATGGAGCCAGAGCCTCGGTCGCGACGATCCAGGGGGATACGAACGACGAAAAGCTTTTGCCCAAGAAGGGACCGAGCGGCTGGGATTCCCAGGATTGGATGTCGCGGGCGGACCAGTCGTTCAGGAGGCTGAAGCCGGCGATGTGGTGCGCGGCCTGGGCAATGGGAATAGGCTCGCCGATCGGGTTACCGGGGCCGATCCAGATGCCGAGTTCGACCTCGTAATCGAGGTTACGGCAGGGGCCGAAGGTCGGCGCGTCCTCGGTCGGCAGTTTGCGCTGCCCGTTCGGGCGCTTTAGCGGTTCGCCGGATACCCGCACGGATGAGGCGCGACTGTGATACGCCACGGGTACGTAGCGGTAGTTGGGCAGCACGGGATTGTCGGGCCGGGTGATGCGTCCGGCGGTGCGGACGTGTTCGATGCCGGCGAAGAAGTCGGTGAAATTGCCGACCCGAGCGGGCAGGTGCATGGTACAGGCGGCGGCATCGTGCAGGATGCGGGTGGCGTGTGCTTCTCCGGCACCGCCGGTTGCCAACAAATCCGACACGGCACGGCGCAGGGCCTGGCGCGCGGCCGGCCCGGCCTCCAGCAGCGGATTAAGGTTGCGGCCGGCTGCTTCTTGCGCGGCGTCCAGCGCGGCACCCGCGAACAGGCCGAGTTCCAGCGCGGCGCTTATATCGAAGATGCTGTCTCCGATCGCGATTCCACCGCGCGGACCGCCGCCGGCCGGTGAAAATACGCCCAGCGGCAGGTTTTGGATTGGGAATTCGGGATGGAGTTTGGCTGATGCCACCCAACTGGTCCGGGTGGGGTCGAGGGTCGGGTCGGTCATTGGGCGTTTCCTGTAAACATCTTCGGCAACCCGTTCCACACCGAGTCGTAATCGGTTTGCAACTCGGGGATCGACAGGGCGTGCTCGGTTGGGTGCAGAACCTGCCGGGTTTCGAACATGAAGGCCAGGGTGTCGGTCAGTTTCACCGGCGCTAAATCCGCTGCGGTCGCGCGCTCGACCGTAGGGGCGTCGGGGCCGTGTGCAGAATGTATGCCATGCAACGACAATCCGCCTGGAATGAAACCGGCGGCTTTTGCGTCGTATGTTCCACGAATCAGTCCCATACACTCGTTCATGACGTTACGGTGGAACCAAGGCGGGCGGAACGTGTGTTCGGCCACCATCCAGCGCGGGGGGAAAATGACGAAATCCATGTTCGCCACTCCCTCGGTGTCGGTGGGGGCGGTCAAGACAGTGAAGATCGAGGGATCTGGGTGATCGAAGCCCACGGTCCCGATCGTGTTGAACCGCGCGAGGTCGTATTTGTATGGCACCAGATTGCCGTGCCACGCAACGACATCGAATGGGGATCGGTCCAAAGTCGTTGCCCACAGATTCCCCATATATTTCTGCACCAACTCGGTTGGGGTGTCCCGGTCCTCGAACCATGCGACGGGGGAAAGGAAGTCGCGCGGATTCGCCAAGCCGTTGGCTCCGATCGGTCCGAGGCCGGGGAGCCGCAGTGCTGCACCGTGGTTTTCGCAGATATAGCCACGGGCCTTCCCGTCGGGCAGAGCGACCCGGAACCGTACGCCACGCGGAACGACCGCGATTTCCCCGGGGGCGATGTCCAGCAACCCCAGTTCGGTGGCGATAGTAAGCCGGCCGTGTTGTGGAACGATCCGGAACTCTCCATCGGCGTTCCAGAAGGCGCGGTTCATATCGGCGTTAGTTCGGTAGATGTGAATGGATATTCCGCTATCTCCGGTTGCGATATGGGAAGACAGAACCGTGACGATTCCGGCTATGAAATCGGTCGGATCTTCGAGAAATGGTAGTGGGTTACAACGAAGTCTGTTTGGGGTCGGTTCCGATAGGGGGCCGCCGAGAAGACGATTATCGATACGCTTGTAGGGTGGATGCATGGCGGAAGGACGAATACGGTACAACCAAACACGCCGAGCTTCGTGCCGTGGAACGGTAAAGGCGGTGCCGGAGATCTGTTCGGCGTACAATCCGAACGGCGCCCTCTGGGGGCTGTTTTGTCCTGCCGGTAAAGCGCCGGCGACGGCCTCGGTTGCGTGTTCGTTCCCGAAACCCGATTGGTAGGACAGCATGGTTCTCTCCGATTTTTTCGCGCCGGATGTGTCAATCTGTTTGCGGCCGGGCGAATCTCCGTTACACTGACGATAGCAAGGGGTAGTTATAAATGAAATCACCGACAAAAAAAGATGCTGATTCGGCTCAAGCATCGATCGCGTTCGATTTGGAAGATTTCCTCCCTTATCGGCTTTCTGTTGCAACGAATCGCGTATCGCGCCTGTTCGCGAAGCAATATGCGACGCAATACGGACTAACGATTCCGGAATGGCGCGTGCTGGCCGTGGTCGGTCGTCTCGGCTCATGCTCCCCCACTGCGGTGGGGGAATGGTCCGCGATGGATAAAGTCAAAGTCAGTCGTGCCGCCGCTGCATTGGTGGGGAAAGGTTTGTTGCAGCAAAGCCAAGATCCCAACGACGGACGCGGCCGGCTGTTGCGGATGACCCGCAAGGGCATAACGGTCCACGCTGGCGTCGTTCCGCTCGCCCGTTCGATCGAGGGAGCCTTGGCGGCAGGTTTGACGAAAACCGAATGGACCGCGCTGAACAAAGCGTTGGTGAAGCTCAGCGCCCATGTCCTGGCGGTCGAGGGGCCGGACCCGGGATCGGGGCCGGATTGACGGAAAGCCAGAACCCGGCCACAGGTCGGGGTATGGCCGAATTCCTCCGCGCCGATCCGATCGGTGTTCCGCACGGTTTTTTCACCCGCCGCGGTGGCGTATCCACCGGGGCATTCGCTAGCTTGAATTGTAGTCTGTCCAGCGCCGACGATCGCGCGGCAGTGTTGGAAAACCGAGCGCGCGTTGCCCGCGCGCTGGGGGCCGATCCAGACAGGCTGTTGGGGCTGACCCAGGTGCATGGGCACGTCGTCGCCACCGCCAACGAGCCTTGGACGGTCGGCGCCGGTCCGCGTGCCGATGCGGTGGTGACCGACCGACCCGGCCTCGCGCTGGGCATCGTTACCGCCGACTGCGCCCCGGTGCTGTTCGCCGATACCCAAGCCGGTGTGATCGGGGCCGCCCATGCCGGTTGGCGCGGCGCCGTGTCCGGCGTGATCGAGGCCACCATTCTTGCTATGATCGCCCTCGGCGCTAAGCCCGTCAGCATCGCCGCCGCTGTCGGGCCGTGTATCGGCCAGCGTTCCTACGAAGTCGGTCCGGATTTGTGCGATGCCGTGCTGGCCCGCGACGCCGCCGATGCGGTTTTTTTCGTGCCCGGTCGGCGGGACGATCGCTGGCAATTCGACCTGCCCGGCTACTGCGCTGCCCGCTTGCGTGCTGCTGGAATTGGCACAGTCGCCGAGATCGGCGCCGACACCTTGGTCGAGGAGGAGCGGTTTTTCAGCCATCGGCGCCGCACCCTCGCGGGTGGAGGACCGATCGGCCACCAGATTTCGGTTATCGCCCTTGTTTAAGCGCCTCACGCTGCTGTGGTCGATCTGCGCGGTCGCCCTCGCCGGTTGCGGCGACTTCCCCACCCCTTTCAAGGGCAATCCCGGCGCCACCGCCGCACGGCTTGCGCAGCCGACCGCGCCGCTGCTTGTGGTCGTGGCCCCTAACGACTCCGCTTTGCCGGTGGACGCGCGGGCGATGCTGGCCGAACGCTTGGCTTCCGCGCTGCAAGCCGAGGAAGTGCCGGCCCAAGCCAAACGACCGATGCGCGGCGATTGGCAGCTAATTTCTCGTATGGAGGTGCGCGGGCGCACCGTCGTGCCGGTGTTCGCCGTGCTCGACCCCGCCGGCAAGGAACTCGGCAATGTCGAGGGGCGGGCGGCGTCCGCCGACGCTTGGGCGGTCGGTAGTCCGGATTTCCTGCGGTCGGTGTCGGTCGAAGCCGCGCCCCGGATATCGGCGTTGCTGACCGGAATTCGTATCGGGCGCGATCGGGCGGACCCCAATAGTCTGCTGAACCGCCCGCCGCGTGTCGCGGTGTCCGAGGTGACGGGCGCACCTGGCGACGGTAATTCCGCGCTGACCCGGCAAGTGCGCCAACGCATGACCAACTACGGTCTGTTGGTGCAGTTCGACAAAAGCGGCGCCGATTTCCTGGTGCGCGGCGATGTCGCGGTTGCGCCGACCCCGAATCGCAAAGAGCGGGTGGAAATCGTTTGGACAGTGACGCGTCTCAGCGGCGACGAACGCGGTAAGGTCGTGCAACTCAACGAAATCCCCGCCGGCACCCTGAACGGTTACTGGGGCGACGTGGCCGTGGCTGTGGCGACCGAGGCTGCCCAGGCCCTCAACGACGTCGTGCTGAGCCAAACCGGGCGCGAAGAAGCCGCAAAAGCAGCGGCCGCAGCCAAGAAATAAGTGTGGCCCCACCCGCTCGGCCGCGACCGCGCGGGTGGGATCGACAGGCGTGGTTACTTTGCGCGGACTTCTTCGTTCAACGCGGTCTCGTAGACCTTGATCACCGACGAGGAGTCCGACGGTCCCAAGCCCATGCCGCGTGCCATGCGTTGCAAATTCATCACCTGCGGCGCGATCATGCCGGGAACGCCCAATTCGTCGGCCAATTCCAGCGCCAAACGCAGGTCCTTGTGCGCCAAATCCAGCGCGAAGGTCGGGGCGAAATTGCCGGCGAAGGCCTTGTTGGCGAGGTTGGCATAGCTGCTCGATGCGCCCGACGCGTTGCGGATGACCGAGTCCAGCTTTCGCAGGTCGATGCCGGACCGCTTGCCCATCATCAGCGCTTCGGCGGCCGCGGCGGCGTTGCAGAAGGCCAGCATGTTGTTGATCAACTTGGCCACCGATCCGAAGCCGATGTCGCCGAGGTGGATGACCTCGCCGCTAAAGGATTTCAGCAGTGGCAGGTTGCTTTCGAACACCTTGGCATCGCCGCCGACCATGATGACAATGGTGCCGTCGGTCGCGCGCGCGGTGCCGCCGGATACCGGCGCTTCCAACATCTGGATGCCCTTCGCCGCCATGCCCTCGGCCACGCGTCGCGCCAAAGCGGGGGAGTTGGTGGACAAGTCGATGAACACCGTGCCCGGCTTGGCGTTCGCCGCGATGCCGGCTGGCCCCAGCGTCACATCTTCGACGATCTTCGGCAGCGGCAGGGACGTGATGACCACGTCGCAGCGGGCTGCTACATCGGCGACGGAAATGCCCGACGTCGCGCCGAGATCGGTGCAGGCTTTCACCGCGTCGGCATTGAGGTCGAATACTACGACCTCGTGGTTCGTGTTGCGGACGATGTTGCGGCACATGGGACCGCCCATATTACCGACGCCGATAAATCCGACCTTCATTGCAAGCTTTCTCCGTCGACAGCCGGACGATCCGGCGTTCGGGCGGAGTTTGGCGTACTCGCGGCCGGAAGTCAGGCCTCCGCCAAGGCAAGCCGAGCGGCACCGATCAGCCGCGCCGCCGTTTGGTTGTTCAACAGCCACGCTTTGGCTTCGAGTTCCGCGAGTGCGTTGGCCATCCACGCCATCGGCACGATCGCAGCCAATGCTTCGTCGGTGTCGTCGTAACTGAGCGGCGAACGGTCGATCTGTGCCATGGTATTTCAGCCCTTGGAGTTTTAGTCCGGTCTCTCAAAATTATCGCGATGTATGAGCACATCGCACGAACCTTTGGAGGAAACCGTCCGGACATTGCGTCCTTTATACGGCGTCCCGGCAGGACAGGCCCCGGATGGCCCGCCAGCCGAAACCATCCCCAGGTTTCGGCAAGCTCGAGTTCTGCACATTGCCCCGCCACGAACCAACCGGAATGATGGTCAGTCGAACAGACAGCCTAAACCTTTGTGCTGCGGCGGCGCCCATGCCCTAGGCCGAATGGCTTATGCCTGTTGGCCGATCGTCCGCCGAGCGGGGTCGTGTTTGCGATAATCGGCGATAGGATGCCGGCGCGGTCGTGCCCAAATGCGAAGGACGACCTCTGGAGTGCGGTAATGGACAGGCCCGCCATCTTGCTGTTGACTGACGAACCGAACATCGCCAGGGCAATCGGCATGTTGTTGCACGATTGGGGTTACGACGCTCGGGCGGCGGATTCCGGCTGGGACAAGGCCGGCGGGCTGCGCATCGTTGGGATCTTGGTCGATTTACTTGTTGCCCGTACCGCCAAAGCCTTGGATGCCGCGCTGACCTTGCGCGAACGGGTGGGGGCGCCGGTGCCGATCCTGATCCAGGCGAGCGACGGGAGCACGCACGCACCGCATTTGGGCATCGCGCATGTCGCGATCCTGCCGAAGCCGGTCGATCCCAGCCATATCCGCGCGTGGCTCGTTTCGTTCGGCATGTCGTGACATGAACATCGAACCGAGGCGCCGCCATACGTCGCGCACTTGGTTCTGTCTGCCGGTCGCGATAGTCGGTGTCACGGCGTCCCTCGTGCTGGGCTTCGTGGTCCGCATGGAGGAAGATAGCCGCATTAGGGCGGGGCTCGAAACCCAGGCTGCCCGTCTGGCGAAGGACGTCGAAAAGCACCTCGACGAAGGTATGCGCCCGATTTCCATCCTTGGGTTGTTCCTGGAAACCGCTGGGGCCCGTTCGCCGTAGCGGTTTGCCCCGATGGCGCGGAAAGTGGAATCCCTCGGGATGCCGGTTGGGCGGCTAAACTGGGCACCGCGCGTTCTCGACGACCGGCGTGAGGCGTTCGAGGCGGAGGCTCGGGCCGCCGGGCTGGTCGATTATCGCATCCTTAAACTGGTGCCGGACGGCGTATTTATGCCTATGGACCGGGATACCGAATACTTCCCCATTCGCCTGGAAGCGACAACCCCCGGATTTCCTGGCGCCTTCGGCTTCGATGTTGTGTCGGAAGATACGCGGCGTGGGATCGCAGAACTGGCGCGCGATTTGGGTGGCCCTGTGGCGGGGCGACCGCGGCTTATTCAGATCGAGTTGCAGGGGACACCCGCTTATTCGATTTACTGGCCGCTTTATCGCGACGGGGTGGTTCCGACCTCGGTCTCCGAACGGCGCCGATTGCTCAGCGGGTATGTGACGGCGGCGGTGCGGCTGGTCGATCTGTTGCGCTACGCGCTGCACGATACCTTGCCGTCGGCTGCGACCATTGTCTTTCGCGCTCGCAATCCGGTCGCCGATAGTCGGCTGGACCTGGTCGGCTGGTATACCCCCGATACCGACTTGACCATTTTTCGGCCCGGCATGTCGCCGCCGGTCCTTCCAGCGCATGTCTTTGTGCAAAGCTTTGTTCTGCTGCACCATGGCTGGGAACTCAGTATCGCCTTCCCCGACGCCGTTGCCGCCCATTTGCGCGATAGTATGCCTTTGTTGGCCGGGAGCCTCGGGCTGACGATTACGTTCGCTTTGACCGGGCTTGTGTATGTCGTGAGCCTGCAAGCCGAGCGCGACCGGTCCCGTCGACGGCAGACCGAGGCGCTCATGCGGGAGGTCGAGAACGCGAACGGCGCCCTGACGACCGCGAATGCCCAGCTCAGCGACCGGGAGAAGGCCAGTATTGGCCTTGCCCACGCACGCACCCGTTTCCTGGCGTCCGCTAGCCACGATTTGCGCCAGCCTTTGCATGCGCTTGCGTTGTTTACCTCCGCTTTGGCCCGCCGGGTCAGCGATCCCGGTGCCGTCGATCTGGTCGCCAACATCCATGCGCTCGGCCTTTCTATGCAGGGGATGTTCACCAGCCTGCTCGACCTGTCGCGGCTGGATACCGGGTCCATCCATGCCCGCATCGGATCGTGCGATCTGGACGCGCTGATCGGGCGCTTGCTGTTGGAATACACGCCACGAGCGCGGGCCAAGAAGCTGACGGTCCGCAAAGCCGGACGGTTTCCGGTTTTGGATACCGACCCGACCCTGCTGGAATCGGTGCTGCGCAACCTGATCGACAACGCGATCAAATTCGCCGATCGAGGCGGCATACTAATTGCCGGGCGCCCTCGCGGCGGTGCTTGGGTTATCGAAATATGGGATACTGGCCTCGGCATCCCGTCTCAACAGCACGAGCGCATTTTCGAGGAGTTCGAGCGTTTGGAGGATGGCGCCGCGAAGCCCGGCTTCGGATTGGGGCTTCCGATCGTGCGCAAGCTGTGTGCCCTGATCGGTGCCAGCGTTTCTGTCTGCTCCCGGCCTGGGCGCGGCAGTCGCTTCGCGGTGACGCTGCCGCTGCCCAACGCGCCGGGTACGCCGATGCCAGTTGTCGCAGCGAACAGTGTGGAGCGCGCCGTAGCCAAGACCATCCTCCTGGTGGACGACGATCCGAGCGTGTCGCGTGCGCTGACGCTCGAATTGGCCGATTGCGGTCATCGCGTTTTCGCTGCGGCTACGACCGCGGACGGCCTGCGGCTGATTCGCTCTGCGTTGGCGTTCGATATGGCGATCCTGGATCTTCGGCTGGGCGGCAAGCACGACGGTTGGGTGCTGGCCGATGTGTGGCGTGCACGTCGGCCGGGTAGCCCGGTTATCCTGATGACGGGCAGCACCGACGCGGAAACGCTGCGGCGGGTGCGCGATTCCGGGTTGCCGGTGTTGTTCAAGCCAGTAGCACCTCAGGCCTTGCATAAAATTATCGCGTCGCCCGCGGAGTGGAATTGAAGGTCAATCCGAGCGATTTGGTCACCGCTTCGACCCGATTGCGCGCATCGAGCATACGGAAAATTGCTGCGAGGTAAATTTTGACCGTGCCCTCCGCGATATCGAGGGTGCGTGCCATTTCTTTGGTGGATTTTCCGGCGACCATCAGATCGAACACCTCGCGTTGGCGGGGCGTCAGTGCGCTCGGGTCGAATTTTCGAAGAATTTGCGGGTCGGTGGTGGCGCGAATGGGCTCGGTGCTATCTTCTCGGTCTATGGCAGTAATGTTGGGTGGGACGTAGATACGGCCGTCCATAATGTCGTGCATGGCGGCGACGATATCCTCGGCCGGGAGGCTTTTCGGGATGAAGCCGGAGGCGCCGAATCCGAGCGTATCGAGAATGATTTGCCGCCCTTCCCGCGCCGAAAGAACGGCGATCGGCAGTGCGGGATGCTGGCGTCGTACTTCTTGCAATGCCCGTCCGTCCTGCATGCCTGGCATGCGCAAATCGAAGCTGGCCAGTGCGATTTCGGGATGTTGGGCGAGGATTTCTAGCGCCTTTTCAAGCGAATCGGCGTCGGTTACGCGGGCGTCCGGAAGCATATCGGTCAAGGCGTAGCGGAGGCCCCGACGAAAAAGATCGTGGTCGTCGGCGATCAGAATATGCGGGCCGGTCGGCATGAGCATTTCCATTCGTTTACAATCGGTCGAATTCGAAACGACCGATCGGCTATCCGGATTATTAACGCCGATCGGCGAAGAAGCACAAATGTTCTTGCCGTAAATCGTCGTTGTCGGACCGCCGGGACTGGATGCGGGCGTCGGGTCGTGGCATCCATACGGACGAAAATCGGAGGATGGTTCAATGTCTTATCGCGCAGATTTGGCCGGTCGGATCGCTCTCGTTACCGGTGCTTCGCGCGGCATAGGGCGTGCGATTGCCCTTTCGCTCGCCGAATCCGGCGCGGCTGTGGCGGTCAATTATCGGGAACGTGCCGTCGATGCCCTTGCGGTTGCGAGCGACATTCAGGCGATGGGACAGCGTGCGGTCGCTGTAGGGGCGGATGTATCCGACAGTGCCGCGGTCGACGAGATGGTCGCGCGGGTGACGGCCGAATTGGGACCGGTCGATGTGCTGGTGAACAATGCAGGCATCGCGATTATTCGTGGAATAGACGATTTGACCGAAGACAATTTCGATACGACGATTGCAGTCAATTTGAAATCGGCGTTTTTGTGCACGAAAGCGGTGTTGCCACACATGCGTGCACAGCGATGGGGCCGGATCGTCAACATCTCCTCGGGCGCGGCGCGCGGTGCAGGCGGGGTAGGGCTGCATTATAACGCATCGAAGGCGGGCATGGAGGGTTTGACCCGTGGCTACGCCGCCCGACTGGCGAACGAAGGCATCACAGTCAATGCCATCGCCCCGTCTTTGATCGATACGGACATGGTGCGTTCGGGGGTGGCCTCGTCGCCGGCCCGCATTCCGATGGGTCGATTCGGCACCGGCGAGGAAGTCGCGCAAGCGGTCGCGATGGCGATCTCAAATGGCTATATGACGGGACAGACAATTCAACTCAACGGTGGCATGAGTTTTTTATAGGGCCGATCGATGGCTTCGTGTCGGCGACAACCGGCATGACGGGTTGAGGGCGATGACGAATTACGACGGGCCGTCCTATCTCGTGGGTACGCGTATTCGCACCGACCGGGGCGAGGTCGCGATCGAACACCTGCGGATCGGCGATAAGGTCGCCACATTGGACGGCACGGCCAGACCGATCGTCTGGATCGGACGCCGCGCTTACCTAGCCCCGTTCCCGCTCGGCAACCCCGACCTTGTGCCCATCCGGATTGCACAAGGTGCGATCGGCCGTAACGTTCCGTACAGGGACTTATACGTTTCTTCCGGTCACGCGCTGTTTTTCGACGACGTTTTGGTGCCTGCCAAGCACCTCGAAAACGGCGCGTCGATCGTGCGGGTGCCGCAGACCGATCCCATTCGATATTTCCATATCGAATTGGATCGGCACGATATAATATTCGCCGAAGGTGCACCGACCGAAACTTTCGTCGACTGCGACAATCGTGGAATATTCCATAACGCGTCGGAATTTGCGGAACTATACCCCGATGGCAAACCGCAACGTTGGTTGTTCTGTGCGCCACGGGTTGAAACCGGCCCGGTGCTGGACCAAATCCGGCGTGCGATCGACGGCAGGGCGGGGCTTGTTGCAGCGGGGGCCGAAATCGCCCCCGGCCCGCTGGAAGGTAACGTCGATGGCTTGGACGGCAACACCATCGTGGGTTGGGCGTTCGATCCGGCACATCCGGCATCCGCCGTGATGCTCGAAATCCTCGACGGCGATCTGTTCGTCGCTCGGCTTACTGCCAATCGGTTTCGCGGCGATCTGGCGGCGGCAGGTATCGGCGACGGCCGGCACGGTTTCGAATTGCAGCTCTCCCGCTCGCTGTCGCCGCTGGTTCGGCATGAGTTGCGGGTCAGGCGCGTGTCCGATGGTCGCGACTTGGCGGGATCCCCGCTGACCATCGAACCGCACGATCGCCGCACCCTGCTCCGGGACACACGCCGTGCCATCGAGTTGGCTGCCAACACGGCGTCCGATCCGGGCACCCTGGACGATTTGCTGGAAACGCTGCTGCTGGGCGTCGATGCGGTGCGTCGACGGCGTGCGGCGCGGGACACCGAGCACCCCGTCCGATCGCGTCCGCTACGCCCGCGCCCGAGGCGGGTGCTGATCGTCGACGATGTGTTGCCGCGTCCGGATCGCGATGCCGGTTCGAACGCCATCCTCAGTCACATGGCGGCGCTGCGGTCTCTGGGATGGAGCATCGAATTTGTCGCCTCCGGGCAATTATCCGGCGGGGACGATGCTGCGGCTGCGCTGACCGACTGGGGGGCGATCTGCCATCGTGCGCCGCGTATCGCCTCGGTCGAGGAAGTGATGCGGCGCAACCGCAATATGTTCGATTTAGTGTAACTGCCCAGGTCGGCGGCCATTAGCCCGCGCTTGACACGCGACTCGGGGCA
>JBAXFK010000034.1:0-24175 GCA_037139955.1 Rhodospirillales bacterium | reverse complement strand
ATCCAACTGTCCGCGCAACCGGCGACGGCGGGTTTTCGCGTAACGGGCGGCGAGTTTCTTCGCCATTTGCCGCACTAGCACCCGCATCCGATCGAGGTCGCGACGCTCCAAATTCGATAGACGGGCCGACTTCAACAGCTCTTCCCGGAATTTTTCGGTTTCACCTTTGGCAAAGAGCAACAAGTTGCGCTCGACGAAATCGCGGACGGAATCGCGCAATTGATCGACGCGAGCCTCCAGGAATTGCGCACGGCCCAGACCTTCCGGCGTGCCGGACTGGCGCAACGCTTCCATGTCGCGTTCGACCTGACGCAAACCCATTTTGTCTAAGATGCGACGAGCATAGAGATTTTTTTGCGTGAAGAACCGGATATTTTCGATACCCGACTCCCGTGCGGCCTTCTCCATCTGGGTCGACAACTCGGCGCGGTCGCCTTGTTCGAGCAACTGTCCAAGCCCTTGACCGCTGCCTTCGCCCTGGCCGCCCTCGCCGCCCTGGGATTGCGCCGCAGAACGCCATTGCGGTTCATCGGCCTCATCTTCGGAAGCGCCGAGGTCGTCGCGTTTGAAATAAAGCTCGAACGCTTCGTCGTAGGACGACTTTTCCTCGGGCGTCTTCGCCAGGATCAAGCCCAGCGTGTCCTTCAAAATCTCCCGGTCGGCATACCCGATCATTTTCACGGCGCGCGCCGCGTCGATACCCTCGGCCGCCGAGACGCGCAGACCCGCGCCTCGGGCAACTTGGAGGAAACGGCGCAGCGGTTCGCTGGCCGGGGCAACCGAACCGGACATCAGGCGGCGACGCCCGCGTCGGACCGGGCCTTATGCGTCAGTCCGGCGAGTTGCTTGCCCGCAGCTTCGATATCGGCCTCGAACTTCAGCAATACGTTCAGCGTGTCGCGCACCAGATCGACGCTCAACACCGAAGTATGCAACAGCACCAATACTTTAGCCCAATCGATCGTCTCGCTGACAGACGGAACCTTCTTCAGATCCAATGCCCGCAATTGTTGCACGAAGCTGACAAGCTGTTTCAGCAACGACGCATCGATCCCCGGCACGCGGGACGCGATGATTTTCGCCTCCAATTTTTCATCCGGGAAGCCGATGTGCAAATGTAAACAGCGGCGTTTCAACGCATCGCCCAGATCGCGGGTGGAATTCGAGGTCAGAAGCACGATCGGCGGCACAATGGCACCGACGGTACCGATTTCCGGAATCGTCACCTGAAAATCCGAGAGGATTTCGAGCAAAAACGCCTCGAACTCCTGATCGGATTTATCGATTTCATCGATCAACAGGACGGCACCGGTCGGCTCTTCCAGCGCGCGTAGCAACGGCCGCGGTTCCAAAAACTGCTTGGAGAAGAATATGTCCCCGAACGCATGCAGCTTATCCAACGACGTCCCCAGATTATCGGACTCGCCGATAACGGATGAAATCTTATCCTTGAGGATTTGGGTGTACAGCAACTGCTTGCCGTATTTCCACTCGTACAATGCCTTGGACTCATCGAGCCCTTCATAGCACTGCATGCGGATCAGCGGCAGCTTCATCCATGCCGCTACCGACTTCGCCAGCTCGGTTTTACCCACACCGGCCGGGCCTTCGACCAGGATCGGCTTCTGAAGGTGATGCGCCATGTATATAGCGGTCGAAATCTGCCGATTGGCGATGTAGCCGGCGGCCGACAACCCCTGGTCGACCTGCTCGATCGACTGGAGGGGTGAGAGCCCCGGCGGTAGCGCGTCATTCACGAGAAGCTGCTCCGATACTGTTCGGTAGGTTCGATAGCATCGGCCGGTTGGAATGCCAAACCGGGAGTGCCAGACTGTCGGCATGGATACCGAAATCATCGCCGCCTGTCTGGAATTGGTCGCCGAACGCGTGGGCGATCCCGCGCCGCTGGTGTTTCAACGGATGTTCGCCGACAACCCCGCACTTGAAGCGCTGTTCGTTCGCGACACCGCCGGCTTGGTGCGCGGCGAGATGATGGCCGTCACCATGGAAGCCCTGCTGGATTGCGCCAACGGCGATGCCTATGCCGTCAGCTTGGTGGAAATCGAGCGCGTCAATCACGTCGGTTTGGGCGTCGAGCCGGAGGTTTTCGATACTTTCTTCCGGGTCGTCATGACCGTTTTCAAGGATATTCTGGGTAACGATTGGACCGCAGAGATGGACGCCGCGTGGCACAGGGTGCTGGCGCGCTTCCCGCATGCCCTGACCTAAGGCTACACTCCCGCGACTTTACGGGAGAACGGGACCATGGATTTCCACATCAGCGGCGTGCAACGGGAAATGATCCAGTCGGTACGCCATTTGGCGCAGACCGACTTTAAGGCCAACGCCATACGCTGGATGGACGGCACCTTTCCCTGGGAAAACATCAAGAAGCTCGCCGAGCTCGGGGTGTTGGGGATGTCGGTTCCCGAGGAATACGGCGGAATCGGATTGTCCATCCTGGATACCGCGCTGATTCTCGAAGAGATCGCCAAAGTCGATTACGTCACCGCGATGGCTGTCCTTGGCGAAGCCGGGGTTCAGACCCGCGTGATCGCCCGTTACGCGCCCCCGTCGATTCGTGAACGTATCTTACCGGCGGTGGTCAGCGGCGACTGCATTCTGGCGATTTGCATGACCGAACCCCATGCCGGCACGGACGTCGCCAATTATCGAACCAACGCTCGGATCGTGGGCGATCGCGTGATCCTGAAAGGGACGAAAACGCTCATCAGCCGAGCGCAGGAGGCCGGTATGTTCGTGGTTTTTACGCGCATCAATGGGAAACCGGGCCGGGAAGGCATCGGCTGCGTGCTGGTCGAGCCGAACACGAAAGGCTTCGCGGTCACCGGCACCTATCACACCATGGGCGGGGAAAATCTACACGAAATTCAATTCGACGATTGCGAGCTTCCACTGGAAAATCTTGTGATTCGGGAGGACGGATTTCGCAAACTCCTGACCGCATTCAATACGCAACGATGCCTGAACCCCGCCATCTCGCTGGGACTGGCCGAAGGCGCATTCGACGAGGCGGTGAATTACGTCCGGGAGCGCACCATCTTTGGGAAGCCGATCTCCGACTTCCAGGGCATGCGCTGGAAGTTGGCCGATATGTTCAAAGATATCGAGGCCGGGCGCGGGCTGCTGTATCGCGCCTGCTTGTCCGCCAATCCCTTCCCCGATCCGTTCTTGGCGGCGGCATCGAAAATATTCAACAACGAGATGTCGCTGCGTGTGACCACCGAGGCGGTGCAAGTCCATGGCGGCTTCGGCTTCACCGACGAATTCCCGGTGTCCCGCTTCTATCGCGGCGCTCGATACGGATCGATCGGCGGCGGTGCGTCGGAAACATTACGCGATCTAATTGGCAAAAAAATCGTGGGCGAATTCGATCCGGCCGACGGTATCATGGGTTTTGGGATGTTCTGATATGGTTCCGTCGTCCGTTCTGATCACCGAGGAAGGTCCGCGCGAGGGCTTTCAAATCGAAAAAGGCCCCATCGATACCGACCGCAAGGTTGCGCTGGTCGATGCGCTGTCGGGCACCGGCTTGCGCCGGATCCAGGTCGCGTCGTTCGTCAGCCGCAAGCAAGTGCCGGGGATGGCGGACGCCGACGATATCGTTGCCAGGATGCGAACGATTCCGGGCGTCGATTACACCGCGCTATGGTTTAACGACGCTGGGCTGGAACGGGCACGGGCGACGGGGAAGCTAACGTTGGAAGGGAAAGTTCGCGTCTATCCATCCGACGTATTTATGAAGCGGAACATCAACCGTACACCGGAACAGCATCTAGCGCACACGCATGGAGAGATCGAACGCTACAAGGAGCTAGGGATTCCGGTTCGCGATGCGTCGGTTTCCAATGCGTTCGGATGCAATTTCCAGGGCGATATCGCGATCGAGAAAGTCGTCGAGTGCGTTGGCACTTTAATGGCCTTGGCCGAGACACACGGTGTCGAGTACGAGAAAATTTCACTGGCCGACACCATGGCCTGGGCGACACCGGCGACTATTAAGCGAGTGATTGGGGCGGTGCGCGACCGTTATCCCGATGCGGTGCTGAGCCTGCATCTCCACGACACCCGCGGGATGGGAATCGCCAACGCTTATGCCGGGTTGGAAATGGGCGTACAAAAATTCGATGCCGCTGTCGGCGGCCTCGGCGGGTGCCCTTTTGCGGCGCATAAAGGCGCTGCGGGGAACGTTTCGACCGAGGATTTGGTATTTCTCTGCCACGAAATGGGCGTCGAAACCGGCGTGGACCTGGATGCGCTAATCGAATGCGCCATGCTGGCCGAGGATATTGTCGGCCACCCATTGCCCGGATCGATCAAGCAAGGCGGCAACCTCGCCCGCTTGCGCGCGGCCGTGCGCGCGGGGGCATCCGCATGACCCTACCGCTTTCCGGTATTAGGGTGCTGGACCTTTCGAATGTCATCGCCGGTCCTTTGGCGTCGTACCAACTCGCTCTGATGGGCGCCGAGGTCATCAAGGTCGAAGTGCCAGGCATCGGCGATTTGTCCCGCAAGATGGGGGCCGATCCGGAAGCTGGACGCAAGCAAATGGGGACGTCGTTTTTGGCGTTCAATGCCAATAAAAAATCGCTCTCGCTGAACCTGAAAAGCGACAAAGGCAAAGAGATATTCCGGCGACTGGTACTGGATGCCGATGTCGTTTTGGAAAATTTCCGACCTGGGGCGATGGCTCGGCTTGGGCTGTCCGCCGAAATGCTACGGGCCTTGAATCCTCGGCTGGTGTACTGCGCCGTATCGGGCTTCGGACAAACCGGCCCCCTCGCGCAACGGGCGAGTTACGATCAGATTATCCAAGGTTATTGCGGATTGATGAGTCTGACCGGCGACGCCGACACCGCACCTATGAAGGCCGGGTTGGTTGTGTGCGATACGACCGCCGCGATCACTGCGGCCTTTGCCATTGCATCTGCCTTGGTCCGGCGCGGCACAACCGGAGACGGCGAAACGATCGATGTGTCAATGCTGGATTCGTCGTTGGGCAGCATTACGTCGTGGACAATTTCCAATTACTTGAACGCCGGGAATGTTCCGAAGCCGATCGGCAACCATTCGCAGACCTCCGCGCCATCGGGAACGTTCCGGACGGGCGATGGGCCGTTGAATATCGTTAACAACGAGCAGAAACAGTTTGCCGCGACCTGCGATGCGTTGGGATTGCCGGGATTGAAAACAGATCCCCGCTTCGCCGAGCGGGACGATCGGATGCAAAACCAGCAGGTTTTACGAAACATTCTGGAGGCGCATTTGGCAACCGATACCGCCGCTGCGTGGGAAGAGAAACTGATCGCGCACGGTGTGCCGGCCGGACCTGTATACACCGTACCGCAGATCGCAGAGCACGCGCAGTTGCGGGAGCGGGGGCAGTTGCAGAGCGTGCATGTGCCTCGGCTAGAGCGGGACGTGCAAGTAGTCGGTGCCGGCTACAAGCTGAGCGGAGCCGCAGTGCCAATCACCGCTCCGCCGCCATCGTTGGGGGAGCATACCGACGCTGTGCTTCGGGCGGCTGGGTATTCCGACGTAGATATCGCAGCATTGCGGGCCGAGGGCATCGTATGACCACCCCAATTCCGACCCTGCAAACCCATGCCTCGGCCATCTTCACCAGAATACCCGACCATTTAGCGAAAAATGCCGGATTTCTGGAAGGACCGTCGATCGATCGTAACGGCCGCTTACTGTGCGTCGATATCAGAGCGGGGCGGGTCTATCGTATCTCGATGGAGAAACAGTGGGAGGTTCTGGTCGAATACGACGGCACCCCCAACGGTTTGAAGCTGCACAAAGATGGCAGGGCCTTCATTGCCGATCGGAAGAATGGGTTGATGGTGCTAGATCCCTCGACCGGGAAGATCGAAAATCTGCTACCCGGCCCGAAGGCGGGCGAGGCATTTAAGGGTCTGAACGATCTGCATTTCGCGTCCAACGGCGATTTGTATTTCACCGATCAGGGCCGCACCGGATTGCAGGATTCGTCCGGCCACGTCTATCGGCTGACAGCGACGGGATCGTTGGAAACGATTATCGCCAATGCGCCCAGCCCGAACGGTCTGGCTCTCAGCAAGCGCGAGAATGCGCTCTACGTTGCCGTGACCCGCGCCAATGCGATCTGGCGAATCGACTTGGACGACGCAGCGAAGCGAGCCGGGTTGTTCGCGCAATTGCCATGTGCTGGACCTGACGGCGTGGCGTTGGACGACAGCGGGAACGTAATCGTTGCACATCCGACGTTGGGCGGGGTTTGGGTCTACAACAGGATTGGGCTGCCGCTGCATTTCATCGCCACATCGGCAGGGGACATGACGACGAACATCGCATTCGGTGGGGCCGACAACCGCACATTATTTATCACGGAAGCGAAAACCGGATCGATCCTGTCGGCGCCGATGTCGGTGCCGGGCAGGACGATGTTTTCGCATATGTAGTCCGCGACGAAAGAATTAAACCGCAATCCCCTTCACGAACTTCGCCCGCGACGTGCAGGCCGACATCAAGAACGCCAGATCGGTACCGGTCGAAACATATCGCGCGCCCATCTGCACGTATTGCGCCATCAGATCGTCCCGACCGGCCAAGCCGCCAATGCCCACGTACTTACCGACTTTCTGTGCGGCAGCGATACAACGCTCGAAAGCGGCTTTCAGCAACGGGTGATCGTACTGGCCGTTGATGCCCAGCTCCCCGCACAAATCGTTACTGCCGATCAGCAACATATCGACGCCCTCGACGGCAATGATTTCCTCGACGTTTTCCAGCGCGTCTTTGGTTTCCAACATCAACACCAACGACGTCGCATCGTTCATCGCGGCCTGGGTTTCGACCATCGAGAAGCTGCGATAATGGTATTGCGACAACGCCCCGCCGGCGGAACGATGGCCGATCGTTGGAAATTTCACGAGGTTGACCATTGCTTGCGCCTCGGCGGCGGAACGGACATGCGGTGTAATCACGCCCATCGCGCCACCATCCAGCACCCGACAGATATATTCAGGGGTGTTGGCTGGCACGCGCACCAAAGGGGTGATGCCGATCTGCTGGGCGGATTGGCAAATTTGGCAGACGGCGTCGATGGATAGGGTATTGTGCTCCATATCGACATAAATCGTATCGAAACCGGCTGTCTGCGCGATGCGGGCGATTTCGATGGTGCGGGACAGGCGGACGGTCATGGATGCCACGACCTCCCCTCGTGCTAGTTTTTCCTTCATATGGTTCCGCAGAATCGACGACAATTCGGACATTTCGAAACTCCCTTATGTTATGCGCGGCATAGCGCCACCTTCGGCGCCCAGCGCGTTACGTAGACGCGACAATACCGCGACAATCGATGGGACGGCGCGCGGCGACGGGCGATCCGGTGTCTTCAGCCACCAGCGGACAACGTTGTCGCCCGCGATCAGCGTATATGCGCCGTTCGCCGCCACCACCGAAACGCCGTCGTCGCCGACAACGACTTTTCCCTGGATATCCCACAGCCGCAAGCAATCCCGCAGCAGGTCCCGTTGCTCGGCTAGATTCAAAGTTGCGGGCCGTTGAACATTTCGGATGCAACCTTGCGATGCTGCCACTTGCCGTCGTTCAGGCTCCCTTTGAACACACCGCCCTCGACCACGACTTTGCCGCGTAGCATGGTCAGGCAGGGCCACGCGTCCATCTTGCGGCCTTCCCAGGGGGTATAGTCGGCTTCATGCAATTCCGATGCCGTAATAACCCGTTTGTCGTTCGGGTCCAGCACGACAATATCCGCATCCGCACCGGTCGCGAGTGCGCCCTTGCGCGGGTACAAGCCCATGATTTTCGCTGCGTTGGACGATACCAAATCTACGTAACGATTCAGCGAATAGCCGCGTTTGCCGACCATTTCGGTGTACATCAGGGCCACCCGGGGTTCCACGCCCGCATTGCCGCCCGTCGTATCGTCGATGCGCGCGCCTTGTAGTTTCTTCGCCAGGGTGCAACAAATTTCGTCGGTGGCGACGCAGTTGATCGCGCCGTCCAACGTGCCCGACCACAAAGCGGCCTGATCTTCGGGGGATTTCAGCGACGGATAGGTATGATAGATCTGCCCGTTCTTCGTTGCGTAATCCGCTGAGGTCTTCAGCATATACTGGTGCAGGCTCTCCCCATAAATGGGCACGCCGCGCGCGCGGGCTTCGCGGATAGCAGAAACACCTGTGCCGGCGGAGACGTGCATCATATACAGAGCGGTGCCTGGCACTTTCTCGGCCAGACGCATCACGCGACGGAACGAAATGTCCTCGGACAACGTGTTATGCACTTCCGCCATATTTTCGAAGCCGGTCCGACCTTCGCGGATCAACTTGCCGTACATATGCATCACGATGTCGTTGTCTTCGGAATGGATGACGCCCATGCCCTGGTTCGCCGCCAGAACTTGGAAAATTTCCCAGATGTCGCCGAAATCGACCATGCGACCTTTGCGCGACGGCGTGATGTCGGTGGTGAAAATTTTCACCGTGGGGAAACCGGCTTGAATGGCCTCGGCGACTTGGCCGGGTAGATCGATCGGCAGCGCACCTTCGACCATTAGATGCTGGGCGTAATCGCAGGCCGTGTGGCCTTTCCAGTCTTCCTCCCGCTTTTCGATCGCGTCCCTGACATTCGCCCCTTGGGACGCACGGGTGAAATCGATCATCGTGGTGGTGCCACCATGCACGGCGGCTTTGCTGACCACGTCGGGCGGATCGGTCAGACCGGCGGTGCCGTCGGGATTGGGCAAATGCCACTTGCAATGGACATGGGGGTCGATGCCGCCGGGGATGACAATTTTTCCCGACGCGTCGATCAGCCGCGCGCCCTCGGGCACTGGCAAGCTGCCTTTCGCCGCCATGGCGACAATTTTCTCGCCCGAAATCAAGATGTCATAGGCCCCCACGCCATCGGGGGTCACAACTGTGTCGCCACGCACCACCAAATCGACCATCATACCCTCCAGCAGAGAACCCAGGTATCGTTCCCCTTCCTGACGACCACGGCAAGAGGCACCCTATGGATTTCGACATCGTCGTCATCGGCGCCGGCATCGCGGGGGCAACCGCCGCAGCGCATTTGTCGCCTTACCGCCGCGTGGCGCTCATCGAGGCGGAGCAGTCCGCCGGCTATCACACGACCGGGCGTTCGGCGGCGCTGTGGATACAGAATTACGGCCCGCACGATGTGCGCGAACTCAGCCGCCTATCGCGGGCATTTTTCGAAACCCCCCCGCCCGGATTCGCCGCCGTGCCGTTAATGCGGCAACGCACCGTATTGCTGGTCGCGACCGAGGCGCAGTTGCCGAACCTCGACGAAGCCATGCGGAACGGCATCGGCCTGCGCCGTGTTACCGCTGCCGAGGCGGCAGGCCTGCTGCCCGCCATCCGCCCCGGTGCGATCGCAGCCGGCGCGGTGGAGGACGATGCTTTCGATATGGACGTGTCCGCCATTCATCAGGGTTTTTTGCGCCAACTTCACGAAAACAAAGGCATGTTGGCGCTGCGGCATCGGGCCGGCGCCATCGAACGGCGCGGCGCCCAATGGCATGCGACCACCACGACCGGGGAGATCGTTCGGGCACCGATCATCGTAAACGCTGCCGGTGCATGGGGCGATGAGGTCGCAGCGCTCGCCGGCGTCGCGCCACTCGGTTTAACACCGAAACGGCGAACCGCCGCGCTGATCGAACCCTCGCCGTACGATCCCGAACATTGGCCCATGATCTGCGACATCGAAGAACAATGGTATGCTCGGCCCGAAGCCCGCACACGCCTAATGGTGTCCCCCGCCGACGAAACGCCGTCGTTTCCGCACGACGTGCAGCCGGAGGAAATCGACGTTGCGCTAGGCATCGACCGAATGCAGCAAGTTCTGGACATCGAAGTGCGCCGCGTCGAGCATAAATGGGCCGGATTGCGAACGTTCACACCGGACGGCAGCTTAGCTTTCGGTTGGGATACCAAAATGGAAGGATTTTTCTGGAGTGTCGGACAAGGAGGGTACGGCATACAAACCTCCCCCGCCGCCGGACAATTGGTCGCCGATTTGGTACTGGGTCGCGCCCCAGGGGACGCCGCGGCGATCGCCACCACCGTAGATCCCGGACGGTTTCAGCCTCCGGCATAGGTTTTGCATAATTCCTGCTACACAGCAGGAGAATTCCGGATGCGACGCAGAACCTTCATGGGGGCCGCCGTGGCGACCCTGGCTTCTCCCGCATTGGTACGCGCCGCCGCCGCGACCACGCTGAAATTTGTGCCTTATGCCGATCTTGCATTGATCGATCCTGCCGTCAGCGCGTTCGTGACGCGCAACCACGTCATGATGGTCTACGACACGCTGTTCGCCGTGGATGCGGCCGGTGTCGCGCAACCGCAAATGCTGGCCGGCTACAACGTCGAAAGCGACGGCTTGACCTGGATTTTAACGCTCCGCGACGGTCTGAAATTCCACGATGGCACCCCGGTCCTCGGGCGCGATGTCGTGGCGAGCTTAAAACGGTGGCAAGTCGTGGATGCATTCGGGCAGGCCCTTGCCGTCGCCACCGACGAATTGTCCGCGCCGGACGATAAAACGATCCGGTTTCGTTTGAAACGCCGCTTCCACCTTTTGCCGGAAGCGCTATCCCATCCGACCAATCTGATCGCCGCCATCATGCCGGAGCGGCTGGCGAGCACCCCCACCAATGTGCGTCTGACCGATATTGTCGGTAGCGGCCCCTACCGTTACCTCGGCAACGAACGTGTGCCCGGCGCGCGTAATGTCTATGCCAAATTCGAAGGTTATGTGCCCAGCCCGCGCGGTTCCGCGAGTTTCCGAGCGGGGGCGCAAATCGCGCATTTCGATCGGGTGGAATGGCTGACGACGCCGGACCCATCGACGCAAATCGCGGCGCTGGCGAATGAGGAGGTCGATTGGGTCGAGCAACCTTTGATGGACCTCGTGCCATCCTTGCGCGCCAATCGCGCTCTGAAAACCGAGGTAATGGAAACCGCCGGACTAATCGGCTTCCTGCGGTTCAACCAGCTTTTCCCGCCCTTCGACAATGCGCGTATCCGGCAAGCCGTTCTACATGCGGTCGATCAGAAGGAATTCATGACTGCGGTCGCCGGCACCAACGCCGACAAGGACACGTCCTGCGGTTTCTTCACCTCGGGTTCCCCAGCCGGCAGCGATGCGGGGATGGAAGCCCTCAGCGGCAAAACCAGCGTCGCCGATTCCAAGCGCATGTTGACCGATGCCGGTTACAAAGGCGAACGTGTTGTATTCCTTTCGCCGACCGACGTGCCGCGCATTGCCGCCATTGCCGCGATGGGCGTCGATATGCTGCGCAAAATCGGCATGAACGTCGACGAGGTCTCGACCGATTGGGGCACCGCAGTGCAGCGCACCGTAAGCCGCAAGCCCTTGGATGCCGGAGGTTGGAGCATGTTCGCTGCTTTCACCGGCGGGATCGAGGCAAGTTCCCCGGCGACAAACCAGTTGCTACGCGGCAACGGACCGAGCGCCTATAACGGATGGCCGGATGCGCCGAAATTGGAGGCGTTGCGAGACGCTTATCTGTTCTCGGAAGAGCCGCTCCGCCGTCGCGCCATCGCCCGCGAGATGCAAATGCAAGCAATGCTCGACGTGCCCTATCTGCCGCTCGGCTCATATTTTCAGCCGACTGCCTACAAAGGCGATCTGATCGGAATGCAAAAAGGGCTGATTCAGTTTACCGGTGTGCGCCGCTCCGCGTGATGGCGGCGGGCCGAAGCCCGCCGCCGATCGGTTCGGTCAGGCCTTGATGCCCAGCACCCGTGCGGCGTTGTGGCTAAGGATTGCCGCTTTCTGGGCATCGTTCAGCGTTTTTGTCGCGAAGATGTGGTCCACGGGATGCAGTTCCCAGGGGTACGGGTAGTCGCTGCCGAGCATTAATTGGCTGGTACCGACTTGCGCGGCGAGGTGGCGAAGAGCCTCGGGCGTGAAGACCAGCGTGTCGAAAAATAGCTGATTGAGGTACTCGGTCGGCTTCTTTTTCAACTTGATGTTGGGATCGCAGCCGGGCGCGACGACGAAGCAGGCGTGATCCGATCGGTCGGCATAAGACGGGAGGAACCCACCGCCATGCGCCGAAATGATTTTCAAGGCCGGGAACTTATCCAGCGTGCCCTCGAAAATCAGATGCGACAGCGCGATCGTGGTGCCCAGCGGGTTGCCGACGGTGTTGGTCAGCCAACCGTTGCCCTTCAGACGATTGTTCAATTCCGGCAGGCCTTGCGGATGAATGAACAGACTGACGCCGAGTTCCTCGGCCTTGGCCCATACGGGGTGCAGCGCGGGATTGGACAATTCCCAATCGTTGACCCGATCGCCGATCGCCGCGCCGCGCAGGCCCTGCTTCTTCACCGCCATTTCCAACTGCTGCACCGCGAGCCCAGGGTCTTGCAGGGTCAACGACGCGAAGGCCGCGAACCGATCGGGCTTCGCGGCCACGAGTTCCGCCAATTTCTCATTTTGGATTTTGACGATTTGTGCGCCCAAATCGCGATCTTTGCCATACCAGAAAGGGTTGATCGACAACACTTCCATGTCGATCGCTTGGTCGTCCATGGCTTTCAGGCGTTGTTCGATCGCGATGAAGCCCTCGGCCGCGCCTTTCACGCTGGGATTCATGATGGCCGCATCGCCGCCGACAAGGGCGGCGGCTTCGTGAAAGATGCAATGGGCGTGGACATCGATAGTTTTAACGATCTTGCCACTCACCTTGACCGGGCGGCGGACCTGGTTCGCGGCGTGCGCGGCTCCTGGGATACCTTCGCGGCGTGCGCGGCTCCTGGGATACCGCAGCCGCAAAACACGATTCCGCTCGCGGCGGCCGCAGTCGATAGGAAGTTTCTACGTGTGGTCATGCGCGTCTCCTGCCCTTTGTTGTTTTCCTTCGGGGGCGGGGAGAAATTGGAGGTCCGGGCCGGAATCGAACCGGCATTCTCGGATTTGCAGTCCGGTGCATCACCACTCTGCCACCGGACCCCCAGTGTCGCGGCCCGGTATATCGGGCCGACAGGCCGCGCGGTCAAGTATGTTGTGTCAACCGCTTTGCGTGGGGTGCCCCAGCCTTGTATAAGCAGCGGGTAAAGCACGAGACGAGCCCGATGACCGAAGCCCACGCCGCCCTCGATCGCCACGCCGAAGCACGCAAGTGCATGGTGGACAGCCAAGTCCGCCCGAATAAAGTGACCGACCCGCGTATTCTGGCCGCGATGCGGCATTTGCCCCGCGAGCGTTTTCTGCCCGCAGCGCTCGACGCACTCGCCTATGCCGACGAAGATGTCCCGCTTGGCAACGGCCGTTTTATGATGGAGCCGATGGTCCTCGCTCGGCTGTTGCAGATCGCCGCCCCGCAAGAAGGCGAGCGCGCTTTGGTCGTCGCCGCCGGCACCGGGTACGGCGCTGCGGTACTGTCGCAGTGCGGCCCGCGGGTCACGGCGATCGAGGAGGATTTGGCACTTCTGGCCACCGCGCGCGATGCGCTGGGCGCCGAGGCCCCCAGCGTCAATTTGATCGCGGGCAAACTGGACGCAGGTCACGAGGCTGGCGCACCGTACAACCTGATCTTGATCGAGGGCGCGGTGCGGGAGATTCCCGCCGCGATCGCCAAACAGCTCAAAACCGACGGTGGCCGGCTGGTCGCGGTAATCGCCGGGGCGGGGCGCACGAACCAAGCTGTCCTGGCCGAAGCCACGCCGTCGGGCCTGCGTGCGCAGGCGATATTCGATTGCGGCACGCCATCGATTCCATCGCTGCTGCCGGCCCCGGAGTTCGTGTTCTGACGCGCCGCATCGTTTGATTGGCGACGCGACGCCGATTGTGGCACATGGTGAGGCGCCGGGTCGAAATACCCGCAGCGCGGCCGATTGGGAATTGGGGTTCAGGATGGTTCGGCGTCACGGTATGTTTCCTGGGTTGATGATCGCCGGTCTCGGTCTCGTTGCTTGCGGCCTGCCCGCAATGGCGCAGACCGCTGCAACGTCCCAACCCGCGAAGGCAACGCCCGCCGCTGCCAAAACCGCAACACCGCGCCCCCCCACCGCTAAGCCGCGCGCGGACGGGCCGCATACTTTGTTCGAAGCGTTGGCCGCCACGTATTCCAATCAGCCGGCACTGCTGGCCGAGCGAGCAAAGCTGCGGGCGACGGACGAAAGCGTGCCTCAGGCACTGGCGGGATGGAAACCGACCGTGGTTGTCGGTACAACTGCCGGTTACGGCGACGGCATCAACCGCGCGTTTTCGTCGACATCGATCAATCCAGTAACGGGCGGCCGCGGCGCCATCATCACGACCCAGACCGTGCGCGATTTCGCCACGGCGCAGTTCACCGTTACGCAAAATGTGTACACAGGTGGCCGCATCCAAGGCAACGTCAACCGCTCCAAGAATCAGGTAATGGCCGAGCGTGCGGTCCTGATCAATCAAGAGCAAACGAGCTTTTTAGCGGCGGCGAGTGCCTATGTCGGCGTGATTCAGGCCCGCCAACTGCTGGAATTGCAGCGCAACAACGAACAGGTTCTCGCCAAGCAACTGCAAGCCACCAACGACCGATTCCGGGTCGGAGAAATTACCCGCACCGACGTCGCGCAAGCCGAAGCCGCGCTGGCCGGCGCCCGTGCTCAGCGGGAAACCGCCGAGGGCAATCTTCTGGTCGCTCGCGGTACTTTCCGTCAGGTCGTCGGCGTGCAACCGCCCGAAGACATGATCGAACCGCAACCTCTGGCACTGCCCGTCAAAACCGAGGCCGATGCCTCGACCATCGCGAGCACAAACAATCCGACCGTTATCGCCGCGCTATTCAACGACGCCGCCGCCAAGGATGCGGTCGACGTGGCAATGGCCGCACTCATGCCCCAGGTCAGCGTGCAAGGGCAGAGTTTCCAGCAAGAGAATGCCGGTGCCCGCAGTTCGGAAGCCAGCGGCTTCGCCGTCACCTTGCAGATGCAGGTACCGCTCTATCAAGGCGGTGCCGAATACGCCGCAGTGCGCGCGGCACGGCAGACGCAACAGCAAACGACGCGGCAAATCGACGACGCCAAACGCACCGCCGTACAAAATGCGGTCCAGGCTCTGTCGACATACTACGGCGCGAAAGCTGCGGCTAACAGCACTCGCACCGCGATCCGCTCGAACGAGATCGCGTTGGAAGGCGTCACCCGCGAAGCCATCGTCGGCAGCCGCACCACCCTGGACGTGCTGAACGCGCAGCAGGCGCTGCTGAACTCCCGCACCACGTTAGTGCAAAATCTGTCGCAGCTGATCACAGCATCCTTTCAAGTCGCGCAAGCGATCGGCCGCCTCACCGCCCGCGATTTGCGCCTGCCGGTGCCGCTGTACGACGAAACAGCCTATTACGCCGCCGTCAAAGATCGCTGGGCCGGGTTGGGCGACTATGCCACCAACCAGCCGGCCCGCTGAGCAAGCATGACATGACCGGCTCATCGGCACCTGGAACCCCCGCTCCCCCCCCAACCGGGGACCCGTCGATGGAGGACATCCTGGCGTCCATTCGCCGGATCTTGAGCGAAGACGAGGTCAAGGCCGAAGACGACCCAGCCGCCGCCCCACCGCCGGTTGCGCCGCCGACCGACGAGGACGATGCGTTATTGCTCGATTCTTCGATGATGGTTCAACCCTTATCTGAATCGATTGCCCAACAGGAACCCGCGACCGAACCCGTGCTGGCGCCGCCACCACCGGCCCCATCCATGGCGACGTTGGTCGCGCCGGAAGCCGCCGCTGCGGCCGCGTCCAGCGTCGATACGCTCGTCCGGACTTTGACAACCGAACGATCGATGCTGGTCACCAGTATGGGACCGACAATCGAGGACATCGTACGGCAGGAAATTCGCCCGCTGCTGAAATCCTGGCTCGACGAATATCTACCTCCGTTGGTCGAACGGCTGGTTCGCACCGAAATCGAACGCGTCGTAGGTCGCGCTCGCACTTAATTTTCGCCATCGGCGGCCTCCCGCGGTTATTTGACCCCTGGGCCGCGGGAGAGACCGAGATGCTCGACAAGACTTTTGCACCCGCCGAAGCCGAGGCCCGCCTTTACGAAGGATGGGAAAGCCAGGGCGCGTTCGCCGCGAACCCATCGTCGAGCGCCGATCCCTTCACCATCATGATCCCGCCGCCGAACGTCACCGGCAGCCTGCACATGGGTCACGCCCTGACCTTCACCGTGCAGGACACGCTGATCCGCTGGCGCCGCATGAGCGGACGCGACGCACTGTGGCAACCCGGCACCGACCACGCGGGCATCGCGACCCAAATGGTGGTAGAACGGCTGCTGGCCGCCGAGGGCATCGATCGCCGCGATATGGGCCGCGACAAGTTCCTGGAGCGGGTATGGCAATGGAAAGCCGAATCAGGCGGCACCATCACCCGCCAGTTGCGCCGTCTTGGCGCGTCGCTGGACTGGCCGCGCGAGCGGTTCACCATGGACGACGGACTATCCACCGCCGTGCGAGAAGTGTTCGTTACGCTGTATCGTCAAGGCCTTATCTATCGCGACCGCCGGTTGGTGAACTGGGATCCGAAACTGCAAACCGCGATCTCCGACCTAGAGGTCGAGAATCGGGAGATGAAAGGATCGCTCTGGTATCTGAATTATCCCATCGAGGGCGAGCCGGGGCAGTTCATCACCGTCGCGACCACACGGCCCGAGACGATGCTGGGCGACACCGCCGTCGCGGTGAACCCGGCGCACCCGACGCTGGCGGCGGCGATCGGTAAATTCGCAATTTTGCCGTTGGTGGGGCGCCGCATCCCGATCGTCGGCGACGACTATGCCGATCCGGAAAAAGGCACCGGCGCGGTAAAAATCACCCCAGCGCACGATTTCAACGATTTCGAGGTCGGTAAACGCCACGCATTGCCTATGCCGTCCATTCTGGACAAGCAAGCGCGTGTGACGCTAGCAGAAATCGAGGCCGATCTGGTGGACGCCGATTTCGTCCGCACGCTAGAAGGCATGGATCGTTTCGTTGCCCGCAAGGCGATCGTCGCCGAGTTGGAACGGCTGGAGTTGCTGGTCAAAATCGAGCCTCATACCAACCAAATCCCGCACGGCGATCGGGGCGGCGTGCCGGTCGAACCATTCCTGACAACGCAGTGGTATTGCAACGCCGCCGAACTGGCGAAACCGGCCATCGAAGCGGTGGAAACCGGCAAAACCGTGTTCGTGCCGAAGCAATGGGAAAACACCTTCTTCGCCTGGATGCGCGACATCCAGCCCTGGTGCATTTCCCGCCAACTCTGGTGGGGGCATCGCATCCCCGCGTGGTACGGACCGGACGGCGAAGTCTTCGTTGCTAAAACCGCCGAGGACGCCGCCGCGCTGGCCCGCGCGCATTATGGCGACGACACCGAGGTGACGCAGGACGAGGACGTGCTGGATACGTGGTTCAGTTCGGGACTGTGGCCGTTCTCCACCCTCGGCTGGCCGGAAAAGACGCCGGAATTGGCGCGATATTACCCCGGCGACGTCCTTGTCACTGGCTTCGACATCATCTTCTTCTGGGTCGCTCGGATGATGATGATGGGCATCCATTTCATGGGCGATGTACCGTTTAAGACAGTCTACATCCACGGTCTTGTCCGCGACGAAAAAGGTCAGAAAATGTCGAAATCGAAGGGGAATAGTATCGATCCTCTCGAACTGATCGACAGTTTCGGCACCGACGCTTTGCGTTTCGCCATTTGCAGCCTGACCGGCCCCGGTCGCGATATGAAATTGGGTGCCAGCCGGGTACAAGATTCTCGCGGGTTCATCACCAAGCTGTGGAACGCCGCTCGATTTTGCGAAATCAACGGTGTAGCGATCGATCCGTCGTTCGACCCGGCAAACGCGAAACTACCGCTGACCCGTTGGCTGCTGGATTCCGCCAACGGCGCGATAGCGGACGCCACGGCGGCGCTAGAGGCCTATCGTTTCGACGAATACGCCGCCGCCGGCTACCGTTTCATGTGGAATACCTACTGCGATTGGTTCCTGGAATTCGCCAAGCCCGCGCTGGTCGAGGGCGCCGATCCCGTCGCCGCCGCCGAAATCCGCGCCACCGCAGCGCACGTGCTGGGCATCGTCCTGAAATTGCTGCACCCCGCGATCCCCTATGTGACGGAGGAGTTGTGGGACCGTTTCGGCTACGGCGCCGAATGCAGCCTGATCCGGGAAATCTGGCCCACCGCCATGACCGTTGCAAACGCAGCCGAAGCGCGGGCCGAACTGGATTGGGTGGTGCGGGCGATCGGCCTCGTGCGGTCGGTGCGCAATGAAATGAATGTGCCACCCAGCGTGCCTGGGGCGGTGCTGTTGAAGGACGCATCGGTCGAAACAATCGGCCGTGCGAACCGATGGATCGACCCGATCCGCCGCATGGCCCGCGCATCGGAAGTACGCGTTCTCGACGGCGAACTCCCGAAGGGATCGGCGCAGGCAGTACTGGACGAGGCGACCGTCGTGCTACCGCTGGACGGCATCATCGATATCGCCGTGGAACGGGTCCGTTTGGGAAAAGAACGCGACAAGGCCGCCGCCGAGGCGAAGAAATTCCAACAGAAACTGTCGAACGCCGATTTCGTGAAGCGCGCACCGGAGGAGGTCGTCGAGGAAAACCGAGCACGGGTCGCCGCCTATCTGGCGGAGGTGGAACGTTTGGAAGCTGCGATGGCCCGGATTGGATAAAAAGGCGGGACCTTTGACGGCCAGCCCACTGCGGCGTTAGACTTCCCACCAATAAGGGAAGTCCAATCGCCGCAACCCGAAGGGAGGGCGCCGTCATGCTGCAAACCATCGATTCGCCGCGTCAGGATAAAACCCGCGACGCGATGACCGGCGCGATCCTCGATCGCGATCCGGCCCGCACCGCCGATATCTTCTTCCGCATGATTAAGGACGAAGGTCGATCGGTCCCGCAAGCCGTTGCCACCGCGATGGAGGCCGAAGCGCCGTTCGTCCAGGTGCCCAACCATATCAACGTCAAAGACGGCCAGCTCGTACTGATCAACAACGATCACACCATCCTGGGTATTCGCACATCGGCGGCGCTCATTCCTTATATGCCAAAAGGGTACGAACTGCTGCCGATGCTGCAAAGCATCTGGTACATCCCCGCCGGCCTCGATATTTGGAACCAACTATTGGGCAAATATCCCGGCCGCTACGCCAGCATGAAGGGCATGAACGTACCGCCGCCGGATTACGGCCCCACGGTTTGGAACCAGGATCAAAAGCCCCTGCGCGAGGGCAACACCATCGAGGAGCGCCTGCACAACCACATGTTGGCGACCATGGGCGGAGAGGTCGTGCGATCGTATCGCTTGTTCCTCGATCTCGCGGCCGATCCGGAAGCACGGGACGCGTTGCGCGACCAGATGCTGTTCCTGGGCCTGATCGACATTCAGGACACGATCGCCGGCCGCAAGGCGCGCAACACCGGCCACAAGGCCCTGCGGGCACGGGCGATCGTCGGGCTGGCGGATTATGTCGGCTGGGCCGACGCGCACGGTGTATTCTATACCGGCGTGCCGGATATGGCGGTAGGGCCGCTGTATTACTCGGCCTACGATGCGGCTTGCGTCATGCTGAACGAAGCCTTTCCCGACGGCCACAAACACTTGCGCGAAGCTAACAAAATCCCGCTGACCCCTGCCGAAATCGAGTCCTTCATCGAACTGACGATGTCCGGAACCGGCCCGGCGGTTTGGAATCGGATCACGGCATATTTGCAGGCCGGCAAGTCCATCCGCAGCTTGGGCGACACCATCCAGATCGCCGCCGCCGAATTGATCCTGCGCAACGTCGTGCCGCGGAAATTCACCGACGGGCAGCATCCGTTCGATTATTGCAACACCGCCAACCATTGGATCCGCACCAGCACCAGCAATTACCAACCACGTATCTTGTATTTAATGGCGAATTTCGTGAACGATTCGTCGCAGGCAAACAAGTGGCAGACCTCGGGGCTGGCAGAGGAACTCAAAGGGTTCGACGGCGGCGGGCGTAGTTCGCGGCAATTGCTGACCCAACTCGACGAATCCATCATGTCGTTCGACATCGCAGGCAGCACCGCCGTTGCCAACGCGTATCTGCAATCGGGTGCGAATGTGCAGGAGTATTTCTCGACCGTGGCGGTGACCGCCAGCAAGTTTCAGGACGACCCGCACAATCAAAAGATCGCTCATTCTGCATTCCAAGAATACGAGAACAACTCGACCCACCTGAAGGACCGGTTATTGCTCGCCGCAGTGCGTCAGTTGGCGGGTTGGCCGAAAATGCCCGGCGACCGCGACTGCTATGCGCGGTTCATGTCCGACTGGATCGAACACTAGCGCGAGGCGTTAGTCACCTTCGGCAAGGACGTCGGGGCTCCTGACTCGATATGTATCACCGATGCCGCCTCCCCCGGCTTACTTGGCGTCCATAATGTGATTCCGAACGCCAGCTTCGTCGGGCCAGACGGCACTTCGGGCACCGCCGGTGCGGCTGGGGCGGCGTTCCAACTCGCGTAGACTTTTTCCCGATAGGGTATGCCGCGTGCGGGATCGGCCGAATGGTATGCCGCCACGGCTTCCTGCCAGGAACCATGCCGAGCCTTGAGGGATGCGAGAAGGCGGCCGGCATAGCGGCCGTTGGTCGGGGGATCGAAAGCTTGCTCCAGCGTCTCGAAGGCATCGGGATGGTACTGAAGCGATATCTGGAAACAACCGACGTCGATGTTACGGGCCCCCTGGGCGCGAAGCCGGTGGGTGGTGCGGACAGCGTCCTCGGCGTTATCGAACTGCTTGCCATCCCCGGCAACGTCGATCGTCCAGGGCCAAGGCACAACCCGACCGCTGGTGAGGTCGTAACGCCCGCTCTCGATCCGGCCGATCGCGTTCATTAATCCCACCGGCAGATCGAACGCTTTTTCCGCCTCGGCCGCCGCCTGTTCGCAGGGGCTGGCGGCCCCGGCTAGCAGGCCCATCGCCCAAACCACCGCCGGCAACGCCAATCGTCTGACACAAACGTTCATGGCACGGGCTATTACCCGGTTTCCGTCCCGGCTCAAACCGTGGTACCGGCACTGGCATCGCTTTCGAGGGGTAGCATGGTTCCACCGAAAGAACGCGTCATCGGCTGGCGGGAGGGTGCGCTATGCGCCGCAGTGCCGGTGCTGATCGCGGCTCTGTCCAGCTTTCGCATCGCCGAGATGCGGCGCCCCGATGGGTTAATCGGTCCCGACAGCTTCATGCGACTCGTGCGGTTGCAGGATATTCTCGCCGCGCACCGCCCGTTGCACGCGGTCGCGCGCGATGGGTCGGGGCATGGCACGGTGCTGCACTGGTCGCATCTGCTGGACAGTTTGCTGCTGATCCTGGCCGCGCCGCTGGGTTGGTTCATGCCGCAGCACGCGACATTGCACACAGCCGGACTGCTGCTGGGAGCGATATTCCTAGCAGCATTGGGCTACGCTTGCGTCTGGGCGGTGGCACCGTTCGTGCCGCGTGGGTGGCGATGGATGGCCTCGGTTGCGGGCATCGTGGCGCCGGCGGTTTGGGCTTACGGGCTGATCGGCATTGTGCATCATCACCTTCCGGCCGTGGTGATCGCCGTCGCCGGCTGGGGCTGGGCGGCGCGGCTGGTGGCCGGACTGCCGGGAGGGGTTGCCCTCGGCGTTTGGGCTGCGGCAGGCGTGTGGTTCACGCCGGAGACGCTGCCGCTTTCGGTGTTGGGGTTCGGTGCGGTATTCGTAGCCTGGGTTGAACGCGGTGGGATCGCCCTCGCCGCCGGGATGCGGGCGGCCGGTGTGTCGATGTTGGCCGCGACCGCCGCCGCATGGTTCGTCGATCCGCCGTTGGGCGGGCATCGGGCGATGGATCTGGACCGTATCTCGATCGTGTTCGTCGGGGTCGCGGCGGTATTCGCCGTGCTGGGTTGTGCGATCGTGACGGCCGAGCGGCTTGTGGGGACGTGGCGGGCGCGGTTGGCGGTGTCCGGGGCGATCGGCACGGCGGTGTGCGGGGCGTGGTTGTTCTGCTTCCCGGCCGTGCTCGACGGTTCCGAAATCGCGATGAACGACGCCGAGCGGCATGCGTTCTTCGATCGTATTGTCGAGATGCAGCCGGTGACCGGACTGGCCGGATTGGCGCAATATTTGTTTACCGGTGGGCTGGCTGTACTGTTTGCCCTGTGGTTGTTCAAGCGCGACCGCTCGGCGGTGCAGCTGTACGCAGCAGCGGCGATCGTCGCGTTGATCGTGGCGGGGGCGACCCATTTGCGTTTCGCGCCGTATCCGGAAATCGCCGCCGCCCTGCTGGTGCCCGTCGCGTTGACCGCCGTGCCGCAGCATTGGATGGCGGCTCGTCTGGCGATCGTGATGCTGGTGCTAGCGGTACCGCTCTTTGGCGCCATAACGCGGATATCGGCGGAAATCAAAGCGACGGCACACGAACCATCGTGCGAAGTAGCCGGACTGACCGAAATACTCGCACCCTTCGGCGATGCAGTGGTGCTGGCCAATGTCAGCGATTCGCCAGAGCTTTTATACCGCACCCGACTGCGCACGGTCGGATCGCTGTATCACCGTCACCCCGCCGCCTTCATGCGCTTGCGCGCAGCGTGGCGCAGTAAGCCGAGCACCGGGTGGTACGACGACCAGCCTCCACCGGAGGTGTTGGCGACGGAGGCGACGTTGCTCATTGCCTGCCCGCGCACCAAACGATCCCCGTTGGTGCAGGATTTGCTGTCTGAAACACTGGACGATTGGCTCAACTGGGGTCAGGTGCCGCGCTGGTTGAAAGAAGTCGCGCGCGATCCGGCCTCGGGCAATATCGTGTACCGAATCGTGCGGTAATCGTTACGCCAAATGGCAGGCCACGAGATGCCCTGACGCGGGCTCGGTTGTCGCCGGCTCGCGCTCCCGGCAAATCGGTTGCACCAGAGGGCATCGCGTATGGAATCGACAGCCCGACGGCGGGTTCAGCGCGCTCGGGATATCCCCTTCTAACCGCTTGCGCTCGGTACGGCCCCTAGCACGCTGCGATGGGTGGGTAACCGGGACAGACGCGATCAGGCCGCGCGTATAGGGGTGTTTCGGTTCGGCATAGAGTTTGTGCTTCGCCGCGACCTCCACCACTTTGCCGAGGTACATCACGGCGACACGGGTGGAAATATGTTTAACGACGCCCAGATCGTGCGCGATGAACAGATAGGTTAGCCCGAGTTCGCCCTGCAAGTCCTGCAAGAGATTGACGATTTGCGCTTGCACCGAAACGTCCAGCGCCGAAACAGGTTCGTCGCAAACGACAAATTTCGGGTTCATGATCAGCGCACGCGCGATACCGATGCGTTGCCGCTGCCCGCCGGAAAATTCGTGCGGGAAGCGTTCCCTTGCCCGCACCGGCAGGCCGACCAGGGATAGCATGTCGGTAACACGCTTGGTCGCGTTGGCCGTCTCGCCATGGATCGCGAGAGGTTCGGACACGATGTCTTCGACTGTCATGCGCGGGTTCAGCGCGCCGTACGGGTCCTGGAAGACAATCTGCATGGACCGGCGGATTTCGCGCAGAGGCCTGCCTTCCAGCCCCCCGATATCCTGGCCGGCAAAGCGGATCGTGCCGTCGGTGACGGGCAGTAGGCGGATCAGCAACCGGCCGAGGGTCGATTTGCCGCAGCCGGATTCGCCGACCAACCCCAGAGTTTCCCCAGCTTGCACGCTGAGCGAAACATTATCCACGGCGCGCAAAGGTGTCGTGGTACGGCGCAGAAAGCCGCCGGTTTCCACCGGGTAATGCTTGCTAACTCCGATGGCTTCGACCAACACGGTCATGCGGGGGCCAGTTCGGCAATACGGATGCAAGCGGCGGTGTGACCCGCACCTTGGTCCGTCAGAGACGGGATGCCGATCGCACATGGAGGGGCGGCGTAGCGGCAGCGGGGCGCGAAGCGGCAACCGGGTGGGCGACGGATCGGCTCCGGCAGTGTGCCGGGAATCGCGATCAGCCGCTCGCGCTCGGTCGCGATCGAGGGCACGCATTCCAGTAGGCCGCGCGTGTAGGGGTGGCGGGGGTCGTCGAACAAGGTGGCGACGGGGGCTTCCTCGACGATGCGACCGGCATACATGACGAT
>JBAXFK010000033.1:0-24552 GCA_037139955.1 Rhodospirillales bacterium | reverse complement strand
GCCAGCGACCGCGAGAACTCGATCGTGGCCTCGGCCGAAACCGGCGCATCGAGCGCGTCGAGCGATGCCAAACCCAAAACGGCGGGCACGATCGCCCCGAGGGAGAGTTTCGTGCGAACGGTTTCCAAATCGGACGACGATACAGCCGACACCGTCACCGTCGTCCGACCGTCCTTCATCGCCATGACGGCCGTGCCATAGAAGTCGATCCCGCCGCCGCCACGCCGGGTGAGTTCGAAATCCGCGCTCGGCACATCCCAGGTCGTGCCCAGCGCGCGATCCACGATCCGCAAGCCGAGATCGCGCAGTCGGACGCGCCGCAACTGGCTGAGCGGATCGCTATAGGCGAAATGGTCGGCCCCGACCGGCCGCATCAATTCGGCCAGCATGGCCGTAGGATCGGGCGCGTCGGACGGCGCGGTATCCGTCGTTTCGGCCAGACTGCCGACATCGATGGCGACCGTGTCGTCGACCCCGCGCGTCACCGTCAGCCTTACCCCTTCGAGTTCCACCGCGCGCGGCACCACCCGGCCGAGCAGTAAAGCCGGCAACGACAAGGTTGCTCGGGCATGGGGCACCGTCAGCCGCTTACGGCCGGCCTCGTCCACGACCGCGATATCGCGCAGTCGTAGATCGAGCGGCCGATCCAGGCCGCCGTGGAAACCCTCCCAGGCTAGGACGATGCCGCCGATTGCAATCCGTGTCGGTGTGCCGTCGGTATTCAACGCAGCTTCAAGACGACCGGTAAGGAAATCCAGGTTCAACGGCCCCTGCGACAACCGCACCACCAGCAAGCCCGGCAGCACCGCACCGAGCACGAGCACGCCGAACACGAGCTTGGCGAGAGTGTGAGTCGCACGGAGGCTTAGATGTATGTGTCGCAGAGGGAAAATTCTCATTCCGATAGGGTCGGTATTGTCGCGTCGCCCGATCATTTGTCTGCGACGATCGACCCGTGCCTGTATCCGTATTTAGGTGGCGGTCCCCACAGGGTCAACAAAATCGGCCCATGCGGCGACCAATGCTTGACCCGGCATCGGTCGCACCGTCAGCCTAGCCCATCATGGCACCGCAAGCGTTTTCCTTTCCTACAGATTGGCCCGCCCCGCACGATCCAGCGGCGGCGAAGCGCACGGTCGAACGATTCGCGGAGCGCGGCCGAGCGGAGCGGCGGCTAGTCGCCGATTCCGCGACGGTGGCGTTGTTGCGCTGTTTGGGCGGCAATAGCCCTTATTTGGCCGATCTCGCGATCCGCGAGGCACAGGCGGTTCGCACGTTGGTCGCCAGCGGCCCCGACATCGTGGTGCGGGAGGCGATGGCCGTCTTATACGCTTTGCCGCCGGACACCGGGCGGGAACGGATCGCGGCAGCATTGCGGCAGGCCAAACGCATCGTCGCACTCGCGGTCGCGATCGCGGATATCGGCGGCATATGGCGGCTAGACAAAGTCACCGAGGCGCTGTCGGCGCTCGCCGAGGCGACGCTGTCGCTGAGCGTCGCGCATCTGCTGCGATCTGCGCACGATGCCGGCGACCTTCGGCTGAGCGATTCGTCCCAGCCCGCCCAAAATTGCGGCTTTACCGTGCTTGGCATGGGCAAGCTGGGCGCGCGGGAACTGAACTACTCGTCCGACGTCGATTTGATCCTGATCTACGATCCCGACGCCGGGATTTACACGGATCGCACGGCCGGCGATTCCTTGGGTCGGTTTATGGTGCGACTGTCCCGCGATCTGGTAACGCTGATGGAAGCGCGAGACGCCGGCGGTTACGTCTTTCGCACCGATCTGCGACTGCGCCCCGATCCCGCCGCGACCCCGCCGGCGATCTCGCTCGACGCGGCAATCACATACTACGAAAGCATGGGCCAGAACTGGGAACGCGCGGCGATGATCAAAGCCCGCCCGGTGGCCGGCGATCTCGTTTTGGGTTGGCGGTTTCTGGACGCGATCCGGCCCTTCGTTTGGCGTCGCGGATTGGATTTCGCGGCGGTGGCCGACATCCACGCCATGAAGCGGCGGATCGACGCGCATAAGGGCACCGCCCTCGCCGCGTCCCGCGATCCGGTCGCCCGCGTCGCCGGCCACAACGTGAAGCTGGGCGAGGGCGGCATTCGCGAGATCGAGTTCATGGCGCAGACCCTGCAACTTGTCTGGGGCGGGCGCGATCCAACCTTTCGCACCCCGCAGACTCTGACGACGTTGCGCTTACTGTCGCGCGCCGGCTTGGTTCCAGCCCGCGCCGCGACCGAATTATCTGCCGCCTACCGATTCCTGCGGCAGGTCGAGCATCGGTTGCAGATGGTGGCCGACCGGCAAACCCACGAGATGCCCAAAGCAGCCGACGACATCGATCGGATCGCCGCGTTCATGGGCTACCCCGATGCCAAAGCCTTCGCCAAGGCGTTGCTCCGCCAACTCGGTCGCGTCCGCGCCCATTATCGGGACGTGTTCGCCCTGGTGCCCGAACCGCTGGATGGCATATCGGCCGAGCCGGTGCTGGATTTCGCAGGCGACGGCCCGGTGGCCGCCTCGACCGCCACCGCATTGCGCGCCATGGGCTATGGCAACCCCGACCGGGTGGTCTCCGCCGTGCGCGCTTGGCAGGCCGGACATGTCAGGGCGTTACGATCGGCCCGAGCGCGGGAGCTGATGGCGACGATGCTGCCGGCGATCTTGCGACAATTGGCCGCGCAACCCATGTCCGACGAGACCTTCGTCCGGTTCGACCGCTTCATCGCCGCGCAACCCACCGGGGTGCAATTGCTGTCGCTGTTCCAGCACAATCCCAGCCTGCTGGACCGAGTCGCAGCGGTGCTGGGCGCCTCCCCAAGGTTGGCGGAGCATTTGGCGCTCTATCCGGCGTCGTTGGAGGGCTTGCTCTGGCCCGACGAAGGCGAACCGCCATCGCGGCAACTGCGCGCCCGCCTCAAGGACGCTCGGCTGCTCGAAGACACAATCGAAATCGGTCGCCGCGCGGTCAAAGCCGAGGATTTCGCGGTGTCGGTGGGCCAAATGGAGGGGCGGCTAGAAGCCGACGCGGCCGGAGAACGTCGGTCCGCCATGGCCGAGGCGGCGCTGGCCGCGTTTCTGCCGCCGGTCCTGGAGGATTTCGCCGAACGGTTCGGCAAGGTACGCGGCGGCTCCATGGTCGTGGTGGCGCTGGGCAAGGCTGGCGGGCGGGAGATGATGGCGGGGTCGGACCTCGATCTGATGATGATCTACGACCATCCGGACAGCGCGACCGAAAGTCGCGGCGCCCGCAGCCTGCCGGTCAGTCAATGGTTCGTGCGAGCAGCGCACTCCTTTGTCGCGGCGGTGACCGCGCCGGGAATCGAAGGGCGCCTATACGACGTGGATATGCGGCTGCGACCGTCAGGCAATAAGGGGCCGGTCGCGGTATCGCTCGCCAGTTTCCAGCGCTACCATGCCGAGGATGCCTGGACCTGGGAGCGTATGGCGCTGACCCGGGCTCGGGTTGTGGCGGGGCCGGCAGGTTTGCGGGCGAAGGTAGAGGCGGCAATTGCCGTGGCGGTCGTCGATGCCGGCGATCCCGCGACCATCCGATCCGACGCTGCAGCCATGCGCACCCGCATGCTACGCGACCTACCGCCGGACGGGCCGTGGGATGCGAAACTCCGCCCCGGCGGGCAGATCGAGGTCGAATTCGTGGGACAAGCCTTGCAACTTGTGCACGCCCGCACTCACCCAACAGTCCGCCATCCGACGCTGCGGGTCGCGCTGCGCCGATTGGGCGATGCGGGTTTGCTGCCGAAAGCGGACATGGCGGTATTGATCCATGCCGACCATGCGTGGCGCACTATTCAGGGTATGCTGCGCATTCTGGTTGGGCGCGAGGTCGGCGAGGTCTTGCCGGATGCCTCGGCCCGCCCCTTGCTGGCAGCGGCGCGGGCCGCGAATCTGGAAGCGACCGACGCGACCGGACTTCGTGCGGCATTGGACGAATTGGCACAACAGGTGCGGGCGATCTTCGTCCGACACATCGGGGAGATTGGATCGTGACCGTGCAAGATGGCGATATGGCACCGGATTTCTACATGCCGGCGACGAAGGGGCGCACCGTGAGTCTGGCCGCGATGGCTGGGAAGCCTTTCGTGCTGTATTTTTACCCCAAGGCCGATACGCCGGGCTGCACCAAGGAAGCCTGTGCGTTTCAGGAAGCGTTGCCGCAGTTGGGTAAGATCGGCATCGACGTGATCGGAGTTTCGCCCGACAAAATCGCACCGATTGAAAAATTCGCCGCGAAATTCGCGCTGACCTTCCCGCTGGCGTCCGACGAAACCAAGGCTATCGCGGAGCGCTACGGCACCTGGGTCGAGAAATCGATGTACGGCCGCAAATATATGGGGATGGAGCGGAGCACGTTCCTGGTCGACAAGACCGGCAAGATCGCCAAAATCTGGCGCAAGGTCAGCGTTGCCGGGCATGCGGAAGCGGTGTTGGCAGCAGCTCTGGCACTTTGATCGGGGTTTGGCGGAAGCGTTATTGCAACCGCCAATGCATGCCTATTTTGGTGGCGGTTTCAGTTTCCATAACGCCCGGCCCGCATCACCTCGCCATTTCGATCGCCCTGGCACCGGTCAGCATGCGGGAAGCGGCCTCCGCCGGCATCGGTTTTCCGAATAGATAGCCTTGCCCAAAGGTGCAGCCGAGTTCGCGCAGGCAATCCCGTGTCGCGGTGTCCTCGATCCCTTCGGCTGTCAGGTCCAATCCCAGTGCGTGACCGAAATCGATGATTGCGGCGACGTAGCGCGAAGCCTCGGGGTCTGAGACCAAGCCGCGCATGAAAACCTTGTCGATTTTGACCTTGTCGAACGGCAGTGCTCGGAGATGATAGAGACTGGAATAACCGGTACCGAAATCGTCCAACGCCACCGACAGCCCTTGCAGCCGCAACCGATCGAGTACCTGTCGGGCAATTTTCGCGTCGTGAACGAGGGCATTTTCCGTGATCTCGACTTCCAGCCGGTCGCCGCGAAAGCCGGTGGAGGCCAGGATATCGCCGACGGTATCGGGCAGGGTTTCGTCCTGTAGCTCGATGGGGGAAATATTGACCGACAGTTTGATATAGGCCGGCCAATCCAACGCGCCTTGGCAGGCGTACACAAGCAGCGACGCGAACATCGCAGCAGATTGGCCGGTTTCTTCGACAAGGGGCAGGAATTCCATCGGCGGGAGCACGCCAAAAACCGGATGTTCCCAACGTGCCAGCACTTCGAACCCGACGACCGTAGTGTCGTCCATCCGCACCAGAGGCTGGAAATACGGCACGACCTCCCCCGCCGCGATGGCGCCCGGCAGTTCGCGGCGCAGGGCGTCGGCCCGCTCCATCGCTTCCGCCATGTGCGCCTCGAAGAACCGGTATGTATTGCCGCCGGCCGCCCTGGCATGGGTCATCGCGATATCGGCGGCGCGCAAGAGATCGCCCGCGTGGGAGCCGTCGCGGGGACCGACCGCGATGCCGATGCTGGCGCCGATTTTCGCGGTCGTCGCGCCGGTCGGAACGGACGGTTCCAGCATGCGTATCATGTCGCGTGCCCGAGCGGCGAGGGGCGCGTCGCCGTCGTTGGCACGGAGCAGAACGGCGAAATCGTCGTCGCCGAGGCGGGCAACCAAGAGTTCGCCAACCATGGCCAGGGTAAGCCGCGCCGCGACCTCCCGCAGGACGCGGTCGCCGGTATCGTGGCCGTACCGATCGTTCACCTGCCGGAAGCGATCGAGATCGACCAAGAGGACAGCCATATCCTCTTGGTCCGACAAAGCGCGGTTCAACGCATCCAGGAAGCAATCTCGATTCGCCAACCCGGTCAGCGCGTCCCGCTCGGCGCGCTGTGTCAACTGTGTCTTGGCCTCTGCGAGGCGGGCTTCGGCGACCGCCCGCGCCGTGACGTCGGTCAGGATCAGAGCCGCGCCTTGGCCAGCCGCGAGTGGGCAGCGCTGGGCGTCGATCGCGAGCATGCGCCCGTCGCGATGACGCACGCGCACCCGAGCATCGCCGTCGGAGCGCAGCAAATCGAGGCCGGATCCCCGCGAAATCTCGGTCGGCTCGTAACCGAAGACGGTGCGACAGGAGGGCGACACATAAATGGGTTGGCCAGCGGCATCCAACCGCACCACGACCTGCGGCCCATCCTCCATCAACGCCTGAAACAGCATCTGGCGGTCCGCGTTTTCGGCTTGCACATGGGCAAGCGCCCAGTCGCGCATACGCAGGTTTTGCGCCAGCCGATTGAAGCGCGGATGGACCAGCAGCCAGACCAACAAGGCACCCGCCGACGCGGACGCCCCACCCACCAGGAAAATCGTTTCGAAACGCATATGCGGCCACCGTTCGCAGGAGGATGTCGAGCACAGTATGGGCAGGGAGGTGTGAATAAATGGTTAACGGAAATGCATTTTTATCGAGGCTTGACTCCAGCCTCGTGCGGGTCTGCCATCGCCGCTTACGTTCAGGACGAAAACCGCCTTGCCCCACCGTTCCTTGCACACCCCGGTCGGCGACATCACTGTCTTCGAGGAGGACGGCGCTATCGTCTCGGTCGATTGGGGCTGGGTCGAGGAGCAATCGGCGACGCCGTTGTTGCTAGAGGCCGAGGCGCAGCTACAGGCCTATTTCGACGGCGAACGGCAGCAATTCGATCTGCCGCTCGCCCCCGCTGGCACCGCGTATCGCCAGCGCGTTTGGCAGGCGCTGACCGAAATCCCCTATGGTGCCGTTCGCACCTATGGCGAAATCGCGGCGGTCGCGGGGGGCAGTGCCCGATCCGTAGGTCAGGCGAACGGATCGAACCCAATACCGCTGATTATTCCTTGCCACCGGGTAGTAGCCGGATCGCATTTAGGGGGCTATTCCGGCGGCGACGGGGCGGACACAAAACGCTGGCTGCTGTCGCTCGAAGGCGGCGCTGGACCCTTGCTCTAGAACCAACCATTTGGGGCTGCCGGATCGGCGGCCCTTTTCGCACGGAGAACACAATGTCGAAGGCCATCCGCATTCACGCCAATGGCGGCCCCGAGGTCATGAAGTGGGAGGATATCCCCACCCCCGATCCCGGCCCCGGCGAGGCGCTGATCAAGCAGGAAGCCGTCGGCCTGAACTACATCGACGTGTATTTCCGTACCGGCCTGTACAAAGCCCCGAACATGCCGCTGATCATCGGTCAGGAAGGCGCGGGTACCGTGACCGCCGTGGGCGCGGGCGTCACCGATCTCAAGGCCGGCGACCGCGTGGCCTATGCCGGCGCCCTGGGCGGTTATGCCACGGATCGCGTGATCCCGGCCGATAAGCTGGTGAAACTGCCCGACGCCATCGACTTCAAAACCGGCGCGTCGATGATGTTGCAGGGCATGACGGCGCAGTACCTGCTGCACCGCACCTATAACGTCAAAGCCGGCGATGCCATCGTGGTACACGCGGCGGCCGGCGGCGTCGGCCTGATCTTGTGCCAGTGGGCCAAACATATCGGCGCCACCGTGATCGGCGTTGTATCGTCCGACGAGAAAGCCGAGCTTGCTCGGGCGAATGGGGCGCACCACACGGTGGTGGGGTATTCCAGCCTCGTGGCCGAGGTGAAGCGCATCACCGGTGGCGCGATGGCGCCGGTGGTATACGACAGCATCGGCAAGGACACGTTCACGACCTCGCTCGATTGCCTCGCACCGTTGGGGCTGATGGTTTGCTACGGCGCCGCGTCCGGCCCGGTGCCGCCGTTCGATCTTGGCGTACTGGCGGCGAAAGGCAGCCTGTTCCTGACCCGCCCGTCCTTGGCGACCTACACGGCGAAGACAGCCGATCTACGCACCCTTTCGGCCAGCCTGTTCGACGTCGTCGCCAGCGGTGCGGTGAAGATCCAGGTCAACCAGACCTACGCGTTGAAAGACGCGGCCGCGGCGCATATCGCGCTAGAATCGCGCAAAACGACGGGAAGCACGGTGCTGGTGCCGTAAGTTCTCGCATTAGCGTCCGAAGCGGCCCTGTGCGAAAGCCCAGGGCCGTTTTACGTTGGCGGCATCGAAACGGGAGAAAACAATGTCCGGCATACTCGAAGGAAAATCCGCCTTGATCACCGGTGGCGGTGGCGGGATCGGGCGAGCGACGGCGCTGGCTTTCGCACGGGAAGGCGCACGATTGGCGGTGGCCGATTTCAACGAACAGGCCGCACGCGATACAGTAGCGGCAGTCAACGCGGCCGGCGGGCAGGCGCTGGCGATGACCGGCGACGTCACCGATAGCGCGACTGTCCAAGCGATGGTCGCGTCGGTGGTGGCGGCTTATGGACGCATCGATTGCGCGTTCAACAATGCGGGCATCGCCGGGTTCCAGGTCGATGCCTCCGGCAAGCGCACGCACGAATGGTCGGACGACGCGTTCGATCGGATGATCGATGTGAATCTGAAAGGCGTGTGGCTCTGCATGAAGCACGAGTTGCCGCAGATGATCGCCCAGGGCGGCGGGGTCATCGTCAACACCGGCTCGATCGCCGGTCTGGTCGGCCTCCGCACCTCCTCGGCCTACGTCGCTGCCAAGCACGGGGTGCTCGGTCTGACGAAGACGGCGGCAATCGAGTATGCCGGCGACAACATCCGGGTGAACGCTGTTTGCCCCGGCTATATCGAAACCAACATGACAGTCGACGCGATGCGCCGGCGCGGCACCGAAATCATGGCAAACACCCCGGCCGGCCGCATGGGCAAGCCGGAAGAAATCGCCGAAATGGTCGTATGGCTCGCCAGCAGTCGCGCATCCTATGTCACCGGCGCCTGCTATAACGTCGACGGCGGCTACATGGCGGTCTGATCGCTTCGATACTCGTGCGGAATGGACGGCAACCGAGCGAACATCATCCCTTGTCGTTTCAGCGCGAGAACGCCGGCAGCGATTCCGGCACCGCTGGGACGCAAGGGTTGGTTGATATGCCCGATAATGACGTCCCCATCGCGTGCTTTGGCGATGCGGGCGACGACGCGGGCGGTCGGCAACGATGCGCCCGCGTCGGCATTCAACGAAAACCCGCCAATGCCGCAACCCATCTGCCGAATCGCAGGAATCGCCTCGGGGCTGTAGAGCGCCGCCGCGCCGCGATACCATTGCGGCCGATCGCCCGTCGCCGCTGCGATCGTGTCGGCGCCCAGCGTTATTTCGGTGCGAATGCCGGCCAAAGTGCCGGCGGTGCGCAGCCCGTAGACCGAAGCAGTCCCCAGCACCGGCGGGAGGTGACGCTCGCCATGATTTTGGAACGAAAATAAATCGCGATGCGCTAGCAGCAATGCCAGACCGTTGGGATTATGGCGGAGCCAGAGCGAGGTGACGAAAATTGTCGCGGGAATGCCGTTTTCGGTCAATGCCCGAGCCAACCGCTCGTCGAAGCCACCGGGGCAGGCGTCCAAGGTCAGGGCGACGGTCGGCCGATCGCTCGGCGGCAGGCGCAGCACCGGTTCGACAAGGGATGCGGACCCGGCGGCGAGCGACGCGATCCCGCTGCCGAAATCGCGACGGGTTAATGGGATCACGTCAGTACCTCTGCGCTGTCGGTAGGGTCGCCGATCATGGGGTTCGAGGCTCCGCACTGGCCGTTCGCCCCATTCCATGCCAGAATTCCGGCCAAGGACAAGCGGTGGAGTTCCATGAGCGTTATCGAAATCGGCGGCATCGACTGCGATATTCACCCCTCGGTACCCAATCTGAAGGCTCTGCACCCGTACCTGTCCGATCACTGGCGCGACATTATCGTTCAGCGCGGCATGCACGAGCTGAACTCGATTGCCTATCCCGCGAATTCTCCCCTGACATCGCGGCCGGACTGGCGCATTCCCGGCAAGCCGGCGGGATCGGATCTGGAATTATTGCGCCAGCACGCACTGAATCCATTCCAGACGTCCATCGCCATCGCTAACTGCCTCTATGGCGTTCAGCTCTTATTCAGCGAGGACATGGGCGCCGGCTTCGCCAAAGCCGTCAACGACTGGATGAAGGCCGAATGGCTGGACAAAGAGCCTCGGTTGCGTGCGTCCATCGTCGTCCCGGCGCAAAACCCGGAAATGGCCGTCGAGGAAATCGACCGTGTGGCCGGCGATAAACGCTTCGTACAAGTGCTGATGCTGGTGATGGGCGACATGCCGCTGGGCAAGCGCCACTACTGGCCGATTTATGCGGCGGCCGAGAGGCACGGACTGCCCATCGGCATCCACGCCGGCAGCGCATACCGCCACCCCGTCACCCCGCTCGGTTGGCCATCCTACTATACGGAAGACTATGCCGCGCAGGCTGCCGCGTTCCAGCAATGCCTATCCTCGCTGATTTGCGAGGGCGTGTTCACCAAGTTCCCGACCTTGAAAGTGGTGCTTCTCGAGTCCGGCTTCACCTGGCTGCCGGCCCATTTGTGGCGGCTGACGAAATTCTGGCGCGGTTTGCGGATGGAGATTCCTTGGGTGGATCGCGCCCCGGCCGAGATCGTGCGCGATAACGTGCGCCTGACTATCCAACCCTGCGACGGCCCGCCGACCGAAGAAATGTTCCAGAAGCTGATGGAGCATATGGATAGCGACGAGTTGTTGCTATTCTCCACCGATTATCCGCATTGGCAGTTCGATGGACAAGACGTGCTGCCCCCCGGCCTGTCGCGGACGACAGTGCGAAAGATGATGATCGACAATCCCCGGGCGACTTATTCCCGACTGGGGTAAGTCCGAGCGCTGGGATCGGCAATAGGCTGGCCGTTTTAAACCTTATCCAAATCCCACGCTTCTGCGGAGGCGCCTGCCAGCGACTGGATCAGCGCCTCATCCGCTGCGAGTGCCGCTGCCGGGCCATGATGGACCACGATGCCGTGGTCCAGCACGTAAGCGGTGTCGGCGACTTCCAGCGTCATGCGGACGTTCTGTTCCACGATCAGCACGGTGATGCCCTGGGCTTTCATGCTCAGGACGATCTTGAACACGTCCTTCACGATCAGCGGCGCGAGTCCCTGGGACGGCTCGTCCAGGATCAGTACTTTCGGGTTCAGCAACAACGCGCGGGCGATGGACAGCATTTCCTGCTCGCCGCCGGATAGTTGGCGGCCACGGTTCATTTTCCGCTCCTCCAGTCGGGGGAATAGTTTGTAGATCGCAGGAATGTCGAACGGGCCGGTATGGCCTTGCGGCACCTTCAGGTTGTCTTCGACTGTCAGATTGGCAAAGACGCGGCGGCCTTCCGGCACGTAGCCGACCCGTTCGCGCGCAACCTGAAACGGCGCCATGCGGGTGGTGTCCTTGCCGAACACTTTGACCGATCCCGAACGGGCCGGGGTCAGACCCATGATGCTGCGCATCGTGGTGCTTTTGCCCGCGCCGTTACGACCCAGCAGGGTAGTGATCGAGCCTTCTGCGACCGCGAGCGAAACGTCGTGCAGGATGTGGCTTTTACCGTAATAGGTGTTGAGCCCGCTGACCTCGATCGCGTTCATTCGGCTTTTCCCAGATAGGCGTTCTGCACGACCTCGTTGGCGGCGATATCGGCGGGCGTGCCCTCGGCCAACAGCTTGCCTTCGGCGAGGACCGAGATGCGGTCGGCCAGATGAAACACCACGCGCATATCGTGCTCGATCAGTACGATCGTGTATTTCGAGTCTCGATGCAGGCGGCGGATCAGGCCGGTGACTTGGTAGGTTTCTTCATCGCCCATGCCGGCCGTGGGTTCGTCCAACAGCAATAGGCTGGGTTTTAGCGCCAGGGCCATGGCGATCTCGGCCGCGCGTTGGTCGCCGTGCGACAACTCGCCGACGAGACGGTCGGCCTTCGCAGTCAGGCGGGCCATTTCCAGCACTTCGTCGCAGGCATCGTCGATCCGCTTGCGATCGGCAGCGCTCAGCCAGAAACGCAGGCTGAAACCTTGGCCCGTTTCGACTGCGATGCGGGCATTTTCACGGACCGTCAGTTCCGGAAATATCTCGGTGATCTGAAACGTGCGCCCCATGCCAAGCTTCACGCGGCCGGCGGCGGGGATGCGGTTGATGTTCTGCCCGTCCAACAAAATCTCACCCGCTGTCGGGGGGAAGAATCCGGTGATCAGATTGAAGAACGTGGTTTTGCCGGCACCGTTGGGTCCGATGACCGCCCGCAATTCGCCGTTTTGAACGGTCATCGAGACGTCGGACACCGCGATTAGGCTTCCGAACGCTTTGGTGGCGCCGCGGATTTCGAGTTTGGGGCTCATGTGCGTGCTCCCTTTTGGAACATGCCCATCAGGCCGCGCGGGAAGAACAACACCACGCAAACGAATGTCAAGCCGACGAAGAACATCCAATTGGTGGTCATCGACGACACGTAATCTTGCAATGCCACGAACAGCACCGCCCCGATCAGCGGGCCCCAGAACGCGCGCATGCCGCCCATCACCGTAATCATCACGATATTGCCGGACATGATGTAGTTCAGACCCAGCGGATCGGCGAAATTATTCAGCAATGCGTAGAGCGATCCAGCCAAAGCGGTAAAGAAGCAGGAGATCGAGAAAGACAGCCAAATATGTTTCTCGATCGGCAGGCCGAGGAACCGCGCCCGCCGCTCGTTCTCCCGGATTGCGAGCATCGTGCGGCCGAAGGGGGATTTCAGCAGGAAGGCTTGCAAGATGGCCGCCAAGCCGAATACCGCCAGAATGAAAAAGTAGAACGCGGTGCTATTATTGGCGATGTCGATCTTAAACGCCCCGAAATCCAGCGCGGCACGGGCGAATCCGCGCAGACCGTCGTAGCCGCCGGTGAAATCGTCCCATTTATAGGCAATGTAGAAGCAAACTTGCCCGAACGCGATGGTCACCATGGCGAAATACACCCCGCGTCGGCGGACCAGCAGCAACCCAAAAAGGGTGCCGGCGATGCCACCCAGCAACGTGCCCGCGAGCATGGCCAAAGGGGTGGAGGCGGTGACGTATTTCAGGAACAGGCCGCAACCGTAGGCGCCCAGCCCGAAATAGGCGGCGTGGCCGAAACTCATGATGCCGGTGAAACCCAGCAACAGGTTGAAGCTCATGGCGGCCATAGCGAAGACCAGCACGCGACCGGCCAGCGCGGTGTAGCCGCCGAACATGGGCAGCCAGTAGGGCACGGTCAGCAACAACGCCCAGATGATCGCTGTTGTCGCGTATTTGTGTCGGATAAGCGCGTTCAAGACAGCATTCCTTCCTCGCCGAGCAGTCCGCGAGGACGGAGCAGCAGCACGACAGCCATGATGACGTAGATGACCGCCTCGCTGGCCGCAGGGTAAAAGACGGTGGTGAGCGCGGCAGCGACGCCGATCAACAGACCGCCCAATAAAGTCCCTGTCAGGCTGCCGACTCCGCCGACGATGATGGCGATGAAGCTGGGCATGATCAGGTCGTCGCCCATGTTCGGGTTCAACCCGATCTGACCGGCCGCCAGCACGCCCGCGAGGCCGGCGAGGTAGCTACCCACGGCAAAGTTATAGGATCGTAGCGCCGCGACATTCACGCCCAGTGCCGACACCGTATCCAGATCGAGCGTGCCCGCCCGAATGCGCATGCCCACGCGGGTGTATTTCAGGAAGGCGAACAGCCCGCTGACAGCGACGATCACGACAGCGACCATGAATACCCGGTACCAGGTGATGAAGAACAGGTCGGCGGTGATGGGGGTCGACAGGCTATCGGGAATGCCCAGGGGCAACGGACTCGGCCCCCAGAAGAAACGGCAGACATCCTGTAAGATGAACCCGAGCCCGAACGTCAGCAGCAAGCTGTAGATGTGGTTGCGAGCGTAGACATGCTTGATCAACAACTGCTCGATCGCATAGCCGAACACGGCCGTGAGCAAGGGGGAGATCAGCAGCGCGCCCCAAAAGCCGACATAGGGCGTTAGCATGAATGCGAAATAACCGCCCAATGCCAGGAAGTTGCCATGAGCAAAATTCACGACGTTGGACAGGTTGATAATCATGGAAAGGCCGAGCGCCATCAGCACGTAAAACGCGCCAACGATGAGACCGTTGGTGAGGTTGAACATCACGACTTGGAACATGGCACCCGCTCGGCCCGAGAAAACGCATAGAAAACGCCGTCCGGTCGGACCGGACGGCGCGTTATCGGTCGATTAGGACGGGAAAACCATCTTGCAGCCAGTGGATTCGACCGAACCTGCTGCCTCGTCGCCCGTGACGGTCGCCGCCACGGTGAACAGGTCGTCCGGATCTTTTGCGGGCGGGTGCATTTCGCCGATCTGGATGTTGCTCATGAGCTGATGATCGCCCGCGCGGTAGCGGATATTGCCCGACATCAACGACACTTCCGGCGGCAGCGGCAGGTCGGCGAGCGCACGGGCCATATCGATGCCTTTGAGCGATTTGGCCTTTTCCGCCGCCAGACGCACGGCGTGGATGGACACGTAGGCCATCCAGTGGCGCGCAGTCGGCTTGCGCCCGATCACGGGGGAAATCGCATCGACGAAGGTTTTCACGGCCGGAACATCTGGCGTATTCCAGTACCATTCCATGCACCACCAGCCGGCCTGTGCTTCCTTCGGCACCGAACGGACGGACTCAAGTTCGAACAATGCGCCGCCGAGGGCCATTTCTTTGCCCATGCCGAATTGCAAGAACTGCTTCATGCAATTGATTTGCGCCGAGCCGCCCATGTTATTCAGCAGCACGTTGGGCTTGTAGGCTTTGGCTTTGATGAGCGTGGCCGAGAAGTCCGACGTCGCGATCGGCAGCATATCGCCCTGGAACTCGCCGCCCAACGCGGTGAGTTTCTTGACGAAATTGGCTTGTAGGGTTTTGCCATAGGCATAGTCGGGGGTGATAAAGAACCATTTCTTACCGAAGCGCTTCACCAGCTCGCCGGTAATGGCGGACGTATCCATCGCGGTGGTGTTGCAGGTGCGGAACGTGTTCCAAGCGCAGTCGGTGCCGGTGATCGGATCGGTATGGCCGCCCGGCACGATGTGCAGAATGCCCTTTTCTTTGGTCACGCCCATCATTGCGTAAGCAATGCCGGAGTTTACGTCGCCGATGATGGCATCGACGTTGTCGCGCTCGATCAGCTTATGGGTTTTTTGCACACCGGTGCCGGTGTCGTTGGCACTGTCTTCGATCAGCAATTCGACGGGGCGCCCGAGGATGCCGCCGGATTTGTTGATTTGTTCGACGGTCCATTTCGCCCCTTCGACCTCGGTCACCGCGAGGGCGGAAAGGCTGCCGGTGATCGGATCGACCATGCCGAGCTTCACAGGGGTTTCGCCGCGTGCCTTGATGATAAAGGGGCTGGCGACTTGCAATCCGCCGACGAGGGCGGCGCCTTTGAGCAGGCTTCGACGGCCGGAGACGACCGATTCAATAAGTGCAACCATCGCGCGCAACTCCCCTTACTATTTATTTCGAGGCGCGTACCGGATCGTCCGGCCCAAAAGTTAACGAACGCCTCACTGTATTCGGCACCTAAGCGATCCCCGGGTTGCACGCAAGGCAAGGCTGGCATTTTTCGCCGAACGCGCGCAGGATCGGTGCAATCGAGGCCCAACGGAGCCAGTCCATGAACGTACAGATTGCTCAACGCCCTCAGCCACTCGCGGCCAACGCATCGAAGCTGATGACCGCCGACTGCGACATCCATCCGCAGCGCAGCAACGACAAAGTCCTTCACCCGTATTTGGAAAAGCGGTGGCTGGAGCATATGCAAATGTTCGGCGCCCGCCCGCGCCAGGCCTATCAGGCCGGACCGGCCTACCCGAAAGGCCAGCCCAACGCGTCGCGCCGCGATGCTTGGCCGCCGAAAGGCGGACGCCCCGGCAGTTCCCTATCTTTCATGCAAAAGCAGCTATTGGACCAAAACAACTGCGTGCTCGGCATTCTGAATCCGACCGGCGACAATGGCCAAGCCTATCAGAATCGGGAATTCGGGGCGGCGGTGTGCCATGCCATGAACGAGTGGATTCTCAACGAGTGGCTAATCCCCGAACCGCGGTTGAAGGGATCGTTGGTGGTGCCGTTCGAAGATCCCGAAGCCGCCCTGGCCGAGTTGGAGCTGTACGCTGGCGATCCGCGTTTCGTGCAGGTGCTGATGCTGAACCGCACCGCCGAGCCGGCAGGGCAAAAGCGCTACTGGAAATTGTACGAGGCTGCGGCGGCTGCCGGCATGCCGATCGGTGTCCACGCATTCGGCTTCGGCGGCCACCCGTCCAGCGGCGCCGGCTGGCCATCGTATTATATCGAGGACATGGTCGGCCACGCCCAGTCCTGCCAGACTTTTGTCACCTCCATGGTGATCGAGGGCGTATTCGAGCGTATTCCCAACCTGCAACTGGTGATGATCGAGGGCGGGTTCGCTTGGATGCCGTCGTTGGCGTGGCGGTTGGATAAGCTGTGGAACCGCCTGAAAGTCGAGACCCCGCATTTGAAAATGCTGCCGTCGGAATATATCCATCGCAACATCTGGCTGACGACCCAGCCTATGGAAGAACCGGCGAAGCGGGAGCAAGTGTTGGACGCGATCGACTGGATCGGCTGGGACAAGCTACTGTTCGCCACCGATTATCCGCATTGGGATTACGACGATCCCGATCAGGTCCTGCCGATGCCGCTGGCCGAGGAGAAGAAGCGCGACTTCTTCCTCAATAACGCCGCGAAGCTCTACCGGCAGGTATAAACCCCGGCATGGACGACGACGAGGCGCCCCGGCTCGCGCTGGGGGGGAAATTCTACATGACCCCCGAGGGTCACGCGGCCCTGAAAGCCGAACGCGACCATTTGTCCCGCGTGGAGCGGCCGCGCGTCGTCGAGTTGGTGTCCTGGGCCGCCGGCAACGGCGATCGTAGCGAAAACGCCGACTACCAATACGGCAAGCGCCGCCTGCGAGAGATCGATCGCCGCACGCGCTTCCTGGGCAAGCGGCTGGAAAACGCCGAGATCGTGAACCCCGCCCATCAGACTCAGCGCGACCGCGTGTTCTTCGGTGCCTCGGTGACCTATATCGACGAGTCGGACGTGGAAAAGACCGTTACGATCGTCGGTGTGGATGAGGCGGATATGGCAGTCGGCAAAGTCAGCCTCACCTCCCCCATCGCGGTCGCCTTAATCAAAGCCAAGGCGCGGGTCGGCGACGAAGTGGCCGTCCATACACCGCGCGGGATCGAAACGATGGAAGTGTTGGCAGTGCGGTATCCGGTCGTCGCCGCGCCGTAACGCTAAGCAGCAAAGGTTCGGCACCAATCCCGCCATGCGAACCGCAACGCCGCCCCCAGATTCCGCCCGAACCTTAAGGCGTCGGTTAGGGGGCTGGCTTTGACCCTGGCGCGTAAACCGGCGCGCAACGCCGCCAACGCCGCAATATTCATAGCCTTGGCCACCGCGAGCGCGGTGTAAGCCGTTGCATCGTGTGCCACCCAATCTGGGAAACCGGCATTGCACATGTGGCTCAGGGAGTGCCGCGCGGCAAAGATCTCGCCGGCATGCACGACAGTAGGAACGCCCATCCATAATGCCTCGCAAGTCGTGAGGCCGCTGGAATACGGAAAAGGGTCCAGTGCGATGTCGATGTCGTTATATTCCGCCATGAATGCGCGATGGCGGGACGCGCCACGTAGATCGATGCGGCCGCGATCGATACCCGTGGCGGCGAATGCGTCCAACATCCAAGCAGCGACGTTGGAATCGCTGAATTGGTGGGTTTTCAGTACAAGCCGAGCATCCGGCAGGCGGCGAAGAATGGCTGCCCAGGTTCGCACGGTGCGCGGCGTGATTTTCGCTAGATTGTTAAAACATCCGAATGTGACAAAGCCGTTCGCCAAGGCGGGCAGCGGTGCGACGTCGGGGGCATAGGACGGTGGCGTATAGCAGACATACCCATCGGGCAGACGCAACAAACGCTCCGAATACAAATGCCCCAACTCGGCCGGCGTTTCCCAGCGATCGGTCAAGAACCAGTCCATTTCCGGCAGGCCGGAGCTATGGTTTTGCATACCGACCCATTTGATTTGCACCGGTGCGAGCCGATGCGCGCAGGCCGGCATCCGCCCGGAATCGCCGTAGCCGCCGAGGTCGATAAGCACGTCCAACCCGATTTCGCGGGCCTTGCGCGCCAACGTCGCATCGCTGGTGCCCTCGGTATCGACCCAGTCGCTGGCAAGGCCGCGAAACCGTGCAGCGATGGGGTCGGAGCCGCCGGCATCGCGGCCCAGGCAGACCAAGCGGAACGCGTCTGGGTCCAGAGTTTCGAACCCGGCGACGGTCAACCAGCCCACCGGATGGCTACGCAACGACCCCGATAATAACCCCACCGTCAACGGACGATCCGGATTTCGGGCGTTCGCGAACGGCGGCAACGCGATGCGGGGCAACCGCGCCGCACAGGCTTGGGACGCCGCGAGCAGACGGTCGCCTCGGACGCCGTCGAGGTACGGCAGGCTGTTCGATAAAGTGCGCCAGGGCAAGATCGAGTCGGGTTCGAGCCGGATGGCGGTTTCAGCCAGCGCCACGGCCTCGGCTTGCAGACCTACGCTGGCCGTGGCGGTGGCGAGGTTGCACAGAACGGGCGCACCATCGCGCGGCAGAACCGACAGGATCGCTCGCGCTTCGCCATGCCGGTGCATACGCATCAGAACCGCTGCTAGATCGTTAGCAATGCGGGGATTGTCCAAGTCCAAAGCAAGCGCTTGGCGCAGCGCGGCTTCCGCGTCTTGCAGCCGATTGGATCGTGCCAAAACACCGCCGAGCAGGAGGGCGGGCAAAGCGGCGTCGGGAGCGAGGGCGGTGGCGACCTCCAGCGCGTCGCGGGCCTCGGCGTGGTATCCGAGGCGTTCGAGCGCCACCCCGCGCGCAGTATGGGCAGCGGGTTCGAAGGGATTGTCGGTGCAGCGGGCATCGAGGCAACGTATGGTTTCTGGTAACAGGTCGGCCACTGTCGCGGCCTCGACACGATGCAAGGCGAAATCCACGGCAGCGGGGGCCAATGCCTCGGCCTCGGCGAAGGCCGCACAGGCCAGCAGCGCGTCGCCGGATTTTAGCAGGATCAAGCCCAATCGATCCCAGGCTATGGAATCGGACGGAACCATCCCGCAACGGCGCAGCGCAGCGTCGCGGGCGTGGATCGCGGCGGTCATCGGATCAATGCACGGGACGCGCCGGTTCGACGACGATCAGTAAACCGCGCACCGGGGCGCCGGCTTCCATTCGGATAATCTGCGACTCCATTTGTCGGATCGCGAAATCGGACGTGCGCAGAACCTCCTCCATATAAGCGCGGGAATGGGCATAGCGACCTTGGCGTTGCAGCGCCCAACCTTGGCCGTCGGCGTCGTCCAAGCGTTCTTCGACCGAGAAGACGAACCATCCGGCGGCGCCCAATCTGGGTTGGATCGCGCGCAGTAACATATCGAGCGCACCGAAGTAGCAAAGCATGTCCCCGGCCAAGATCAACTGCCAAGTGTCCGGATTGTCCGCCAACCAATCGAGGACGTCGGCTTCGTCCAATGCAGCATAAAGGTCTTTGGATTTAGCCTCGGCGAGCATGCGGGCGGAGATATCCACGCCGGTCAGCGGGCCGACCTGCAGATCGCCGATCGCGACACCGATCAAGCCGGTACCGCAACCGAGATCGAGAACCGGCCCGCATGCGCCCGCAAAATCCAGATATTCCAGCGCGATGCGGCGAATCTCGCCGGGAATGCGGTAGCCCAACCCGATTAGATGATCGTCGAAGCGGTCGGCGTAACCGTCGAAGACCGCGCGCAAATAATCCGGCGGCGCACGCTTTGCGCTGGGGAGCATGCCGCTGGAGGCAACGAGATGCCGGACGTAGGGATCGTCCGGCCCGAGTTTGAGCGCCTCGGCGTAGGAATCGGCGGCCTCGGCGTGCAGCCCCAGGCTGGATTGGGCATGGCCTTTCAACCCAAATAGGCAAGCGTCCACAGTCCCGGCGATACGCCCGTCTTCGGCCAAGCCGACCGCCTGTCGGAAGGATTTATGGCGGATACAAAATAAAATCGCCGCATTGCGCAGATTTAGCGCACCGCCATCGGGGGTCAGCCCGGCGCGCAAGATAGCAAATGCGGCATCCGGATCGCCATCGGCTTCCGTCGCGATAGCCAACGCTTCCCGGAAGGTCGGATTGCTCGGTTCTGCGGTGCAGGCCTCCGAAAGGCAAGCTCGCGCCTCTCTCGGCCGGCCGAGGTTCAACAACGCGCTGCCCAGCAACGCTTTCGCATCGGAATCGGTGGAATCGAGGATGACAGCCTCGGCCGCGTCGCGGGCGGCGCATTCGAAATCGCCGATCCGGTGGCAAAACGAGGCGCGCTGTTTCCGCAAATCCCCATGCCCCGGCGCTGCCTCCACCGCTGCATCGAATTCCGCTCGGGCCAACCCGTGCTCCCCCTGCCCTTCGGCCAGGCGGGCGGCGAGCAGACTGAGTTCGGGGGACGGCGCGATCAGCTGCCGGGCAGCAGCCAGCAGCGGGCCGGCCGCACCGCAGCGCCCAGCATCGATCAGGGCGCCAACGCGCCGCACTAGCGCCATCGGATCGGCGCTTGCGTGAATCATTTCCATCGGATGCTCCTTTTGAGCAGGCGTTACAACAATAGTCCGTTTCCCCGTCATGCCGACGGGCGTTCGGTCTCAGTGCGTATCGGACAGGCCGGCAGCGAAGTGTTCGTTGATGGAAATGAGGTAGTCGAAATTCGGCTCCTCGCTATCCATCTCCCGCTGTACCGCCATGCCGACAGATATGATCTGCGCACGCAACGGTGCCGGCAACGTGCTAGCGGGGTCGCGCATCAGATCGCCGACAGTGGTCCAAAGCCGTCGATTGTCCGCCAGGGCACGCACCCGGGCGATCGGGGACGCGTCGCGGGCGGTGCGCAGGGCGCCGGTCGCACGGTGGAAAATATCCGCCTCCTGCGCGCGTTGGGAGCGGCGGATCGACGCAGTTTCATAGGCTTGTGTGGCACGGGTCATGGTTTTCATGACGGTTGTTGCTCCTGAGCGAAGGGATGGGTCCATTCCAAGCCGTTTTTGTCCCGCAAGAATTCGCGGAGTCGGCGGCGGACATGCGTCCGAGCGCGACGTCTTCGTGCTGGATGACGCGACCGGTCAATTTGAGTGCTTTGTAACAATTGTCGGCTTCGGCCGCGCTCAGGGCTCGATCGAGTATATCGCGTGCGACCGCCGATGTGGTCGCGTCTTTGAACTCCTCGATCAACGAACGCGCGGCATGGAGGCCGCGCGGACGCTCCTCATCGTTGCCGATATAAGCTGCTTGCAACGCGAAGTAGATACGTCTGGCCGGGCTATCGGCTTCGTTCGGCGCCATGATCTGCTTGCCGAATAAAAACCGGACATGCGAGGTCAGTTCGATCTTCGACCGGGTCCGAAACCGAATCGGCGCACCGTTGACGATCATCGTCTCGCCGGCACGAAGCTCTAGTACCAATGCGGACATTCGGCCTCTCCCACAGTGCTGCCACCGCGCGCTCGGACGCCTTGCGTGTCCGAGCGCGCGGCGATATGCGACCTTTACTTGAAGAGGCTGAGCAGGGTTTGCGGCGCCTGATTGGCAAGCGACAAGGCTTGCGTGCCGAGCTGCTGTCGAATTTGCAGCGCCTGTAGCTGCGCCGATTCCTGCGCCAGATTGGCATCGACCAAGGACCCCAGGCCGCTGTTCAGCGAGCTTACTTTGTCGCTGTTGTAGCTGATCTGGTTTGTGACGTAGTTGGTCGAAGAACCGACGGTATTCAGCGCCTGACCGACCGAGTTGAGCTGGTTCATAAACGTGCCGGTCGCGGTGATCAGGGCCGCGATGGTCGACGCGCCATTCATCTGGGTGGTGGTGAAAGCGATCGAGCCATACAGCGCCGACCCGCTGAAGGTCGCGATCCCGTACGAGGAGCCGGATTCGTTACGCGCCACCGCCACGCGGGCAAAGGTGCCGTTGCTGCCGGTCAGATCCCCGATCAGGGTCTTGCCGTTGTAACTCGCATCTTGCACAAACGTTTTGACGTTCGACAGCATCGAATTGAACTGCTTCTCGTAGTTGATCCGATCGTTGCCTTGCACGTTACCGTCCGACAATTTGACCAGAACGTTACGCATGCTGGACATGGTGTTGGAGATATTGTTCAGACCCGACTGCGTCGTCGACAGCAGACCTTGCACGCCGCCCAACTGCTGGTTGGCACTGGTCAGCGCGCCCACCGTGGAGCGGACGTTCTGCGCGATGGCATATGCCGCACCATCGTCGGTGGAGTCGGCCACACGATAGCCGGTGGAGACCTGCTTTTGCACGGACGCCAACATGCTATTTGTCTTGTTCAACGATTCCAGCGCGATCATCGCGCCTACGTTGGTATTCACTGAGTTCAGGGACATGGTGTTGTACCTTCATTTAGGCTGGTTGCACTTGCCCCACTTTTTGCGGGATCGCGGATAGTGTGAGGCGTAAAGGTTAAGAAACCGTAAACGCGACGCATTTTTTTCAGCCTCCCGGCAAATATTTTGCGAGGGACAGGGCGCCGAGGCTCGCAATGAGCTGATAGGACGCCTGCAACTGCGTTTGGGTCTGGGTCAGCGCCGACAAGGTCGCGGCCATGTCGACGTCTTCGGCGCCACCGGCCTGAGCGGTCAGGACGGTTTGGGTCTGGCTCAAGCCGGTTTGCATGGTCGTCAGGCTGGCTTGGGTGTCGCCCAGCACGCCGGTATCGGCGGCCATGGCACTGACCGCGCCGGTTAGGCTGGTGCGTGTGTCCTGGACCAGTGCGGAAAAGGCGGGGTCGTTCACCTGCGGACCGGTCAGCGCGCCGATGGTGGCCAACGCGCGCATCAGATCGCGCATGTAGGACCCGGTGGTGGACGACCCTGTCGAGGCGACCGCGCTGTTGGCACTGGCCAGAAGCCCAACCCGATCGATTTGTCCTCCGGCGACCTGCAAGGCGGGCTGTTGTATGCTGACGGCCGGCTGCGACAGGTAGTTGGAAAACGGTGCGGTGCCGATGGCGTTGGAGCCCGCGACGCTCAAGGTCGAGGCGGCGGTGGCCGCAGCCCCGTTGGCGGACAGGCCGGCGACGGCGGTGGCAATCTGAGCAACGAAGGGAGACGAACCGATCCCGTCGGGATTGGGGATCGGCGGGTTCTGCGTGTCCTCCCCTGCGAAAACATAGCCATTGCCATCCCGCGCGTTCAGCAAATTCGCCGTCTGCGCCAGCGCCGCGCGGGCGTTGGCGGCGATGCTGTCCAACTCGCCTGGGTTCAGCCCGTTCAGATTGTTCAGATTGGCTAGCAAACCGGACGCGATGTTCTGCAATTGCGTCATCGACGTTTGCGTAACGCCAAGGCGCGCGGTCGCGGCGTCGATATTCTTCTGCTGCGTCTGTAGCGCGGCAATTTGCGGTCGCAAGTTCAACGACACGCTCGCACCGGCCCCGAGGCCCGCATAGGTATCGGCGATCGACCCGCTGCCAACCTGCTGGGTCAGTCTGTTCAGGCGTTGACGCACCGTGGCGCTGTTGGCCAGCAACTCGTTTAGCAGCCCGTATTCGGTTTGACCGATAGTGCCGGACATCGTCAGGCCGCCACGGCGCTGAGCAACTGCGACCACATCGCTTGGGCGACGGCGATGACACGGGCGTTCACTCCGTACGAATTCTGCAAAGCAACAACGGCAGCCATTTCATGGTCCATATTCACCCCGGTCTCGGCCGTGAGCTTGCCGGTCAGGCTGGTGTGCACCGCTGAATCGGTTTGCAACCGTTCGGTCGTGGCGCCACTGTCTTGGGCTTGCGAACCAACCAGGGATGCGGCGAAATCGGCCAGCGCATGCGGCTTGCCAAACGGCAGTGCCAACGCGCCAGTCGGCCCCAGCCCGGCCATATTCGGGGTCGGCTGCGGCACCCCGGCTTGCACGTCGGGGCCCAGCGCGTAGGTCAGAACGCGCGCAATCAGCGTGGTGAATCCGGCAGGACCACCCGGCGGATTGGGGGTGAAAGCCGATGGCCCGGCGGGATCGGCGACAACCGCCGCGGTACCGTCGCGCATCGCCGAGGGATCGGCCGTCACTGCCGGGCCGACCTGAATGGTCGCGGCGAACCCGACGTAGTTGCCTTGCACCGGCGATCCGCCACCGGTCGGCACCGAACCGTTGGGATCGGTGAACAACGTCAGACCTTGGGCCGAAAATCGACTCGCCAGCGTCTGAGAAAACTCATCGAGCGCCGCCTGATAGCTCGGCAACGTCGTGTCGCGCAGCACGATGTTAGCCCCGATCTGTCCGCCATGAAGTTGGCCGGTCGCATCGTGTCCGTTGAGCATAACACCGGGCAAAGTACCCGCAGCGTACGATGCGCCAGGCGCCGCATTGCCGCCATCGATCGTCAACGGCCCATCGGCGGCACGGGTGGGCAGCGTCAGGCCGCTATCGGTCAGCACCAACATATCCCCGTTCGCAACGGTCAGGGTTTTGACGTTGAGCAATCCCGACAGCGTATCGACAGCGGTGTCGCGCTGGTTCTCCGGAACGTGTCAACGACTTTGATACACCGGGTTCGGCAATTTAAGCTCGCTCA
>JBAXFK010000032.1:0-24973 GCA_037139955.1 Rhodospirillales bacterium | reverse complement strand
GGAACGTCGGACAGGCGCAGGCGGGCACCTCCTTCTCCGGGCACGCAGAGATCGGTCCGCCCAACACCTGCCCGGCGCGCTGATCCCGGTGCCAGGCGGCAATCATTTCACCATTGTGCATGAATTGCGAGACAAGGACGGCATCCTGACCCGGCAACTGGATTTGTTGCTGCCGAAATAATCAGGCCCCACCGGGCACCCAGAGGACATCGCCGGCCCCGTTGCCGTTCAGAACGCGAGCCAGCACGAACAAGTGGTCCGAAAGCCGGTTCAAATACCGGACGATCGCGCCGTTCACCTCCTCGACCCCGATTGCCGACCGTTCGGCACGGCGTACGATTGTGCGGGCCATGTGGGCATAGGCGGCGCCAGGACTGCCGCCGGGCAGGATGAAGCTGGTGAGCGATGGCAGCGCCTCGTTCATCGCTCCGACTTCGGCTTCCAGCCGCAGTACTGGAACGTCGGACAGGCGCAGGCGGGCACCTCCTTCTCCGGGCACGCAGAGATCGGCGCCGAGGTCGAATAGGTCGTTCTGTATGCGCGCCAGCATCGCGTCGGCGTCGGGCAAGTCACGTGTGTGCAAGCGTAGAATGCCGATGCCGGCATTGGCTTCGTCGATCGAACCGATTGCCTCGATCCGGCGGCTGTCTTTGCGAACCCGGGCGCCGTCGCCCAGCGACGTCTCCCCGCCATCGCCGCCCCGCGTTACCACTCGATCGATGCGTACCATGCCGGCATTCTCCTATTCGAAGGCGAAAGTGAAATTCATGCGAAAATCGTAGGGAATCGGCAATCCGTCCTTCACTGCGGGAACGAAAGTCCATTTCATCGCGGCTTCTACGGCGGATTTATCCAGCAGGGGGTAGCCCGAACTTCGCTCGACGTCCACGCCGAATGGCAGACCGGACGGACCGACATGGATCGCCAGTAGGACATTGCCTTGCTGGCCGCGCCGGGCGGCATCTATGGGGTAGACCGGCGGCCGGTTACGGGATTTGTTGTCCGGAGTGGCAGGGATGACGTTTTCGCCCTGTTGGACGATGGCATTCGACTGACTATCGGTGCCGCCGAGCGTGATCTGCGGCACTGGATTCGGCGGGGTCGGCTTAGTGGCGTCCACGGGTTTGGATGACGGCTGAGGTGGGGGCGGCGCCGCTGGCGTGGGCGCCAAGTGCGGTGGTTCCTCTTCCGCTGGCAACAGGGGCGGCGAAGGGGGGGGAGGTTGGCTTTGCTCGGCCGAGGGCGGTCGGGCTGTTGTTTTGCCGGCGCCTTGCTGCTCCTCCATCACCAATTCAACTGCCACCGGTTTGTCGGGAGCGGCCGGCGGCGGCACGGAATGGCGACCGAGCAGAAGCATGAGGGCGACGATCGATAAGTGCAGCACGAGAGAAATCAGCCCCGCAATGCCGACACGGGGCAGCATCGGGTTGCCGCCGGGCGTCGTTGTGCGGTTGCGAAGCGTGGGCCGTGCGTTCATCGCCGCTTCTCTACACCGGCCCGCATGGCGCCCATACAATGAAAATGTTGCTTACTCGATAATAAAATGCCTCGATGAGCACCGAGAAATGGGGCTTCTGGCCCTGGCCGGTATCCAAGCTCCAGCGCGTACCGATCGCGATTCGATGGTTGGGACGACGATTACGGCGGTTCGCAGGTTTTAGGATCAAGTGGAGAACGGCGAGCTTACTCGCGCGATTTCCTGTTATCCCGCTGCCGATTGTTTGACGGAAACAGATATCTCGGCCCCAAACCCTCCTAAATCAGAATGGAATCTCCACCTCCAGCCGCCAGCGCAACGCGCCTTGAGGGCTGGCGGAGGTCGCGCCGAACAGCCAGCCAAGCTCGTATTTCAACTTGCCGCTTTTTCCGAGACCGAGGTCGTTCAGGCGCAACGATCCAACACCGACCGGCCCGATCATCAACTGCTGTTGCTGAAAGCGCGGACTGGCGCCGAGCGGCCCGGCGTCGCCGTAGATTTCGATGGCGGGGGAGAGCGGTTGCCAGATATTCCAACGGGTTTGCCATGCGTAGGTGAAATTCAGGTGCTGGCTGGTCTGGTTGGGACCGAGCTGGCGACTGAAGAATAAATTGAGTGTGTTGGTGGTGCGGCCGATATCTTTGGCGATCAGCGGGCCGAACGTCACCTGATTGGATGCGGCGTAGCGACCGCGGGTCAACGATTGGCCGTATTCGACGTAGAACCCGAAATCGGCGAAATACTGCCCGGGTTGAGTCAGTTGGAACATGTTCTCGGTGACAATTTGGGTCAGCATAGTCGGCTGTCCCGATCCGGCCTCTCTCTCGAACCCGAGTTCTAATTCGCTGCGCCACCAGCTTGTCAGCCCGGTGCCTAATTCTAGCGTATAGCTCCGGTTGCCGGTATTGTCGGGCCGGCGATCGAACACGGCTGAGCCGTTGTGTTCGATTTCGATCTCGCCGTAATCGACTTCGTAGGGCGAAACGACGCGAAAGTCGGCGCGGGCCCCCAACGGCGCCAGCAAAGCCAGTGCCATTATCGCCATCGGAATATATTTCATTTTGCTACCAATATGCCTTGCGCGGTATCTTGGTGGAATTCGCCGAAGAATTTATATTCTCCGGGCGCGAGCGGGCCGAGGAACACGGTAATTGTCTGACCGGGAGCCACTACTTTTTCCCGGTTCAACTGCGTGCTCTCGAATTCTTCGGCGGTCGTATCGGAATTCGTTACCAACAGCTTGAATTTCGTATGTGCCGGCACTTCGATTCGGCTGGGCACGGCGCGATGGTCGCGGAATTCGAGCTTTACGATCACATCGTCTGCGCTGGCGGCCGGTGCGCCGACAACCAGGGCCAACAAGGCTGCGACGGCAACCAGCCGTTTACGCGGCCGACCGATCGTGCGTGACAGAACCACGAGGGTCGCGAGGGTTCCGATCCAAGCGGCGAGTTGGATGCCCGATGGACGGGCGGAATAGCCGATCAACGCATGCAGCGCTTTGCCCACGATGCTGTTGTCTTCCAAGATAAAGCCGGTATCCCACATAGTTTCCCCCCATCCCGGTAATATATCGGCGGTGTGCAATATCGCGGCGGCCTGACCGGCCATGCCCGCTGCCAGTAGTGCGATTAGACCATTCGTGATTTCGAACAGCCGGTGCATTGGGACCGCTAGCAACCCGCGATACAGCGTCCACGACAGAGCGGCTGCCAGCAACAAACCCGCGATCCCGCCCACTACGAGCGACATCGCTCCGGTATGGGATGCAACGACGACGCCATACAGGAACAGCACCACCTCGGCCCCTTCGCGCATAACCGCAGTCGCCACGACGACAGCCAATGCGGCGAGGGAACGCTGGCCGAGTTGCACTTCCTTGCCGATTTGGCGGAAGTCGGCGGCCATTTGCCGGCCATGGTGCGACATCCAGACTACATGCCACGTCAGCATTGCTACGGCGAACAGCAAAATTGTGGCGGTTAAGGCTTCCTGGCCCGCGCCATCGAACGCGTTAGACAGCGTGCCGGCAAAGGCTGCGAGAAGGCCGGCACCGGTCAGACCGGCTGCGATTCCGCCAGCAATCCAGCGCCCCCGCCCCAACACGCCCGCCGATGCGGCGAGGACGATACCGACGATCAGGCCGGCCTCCATCGCTTCACGGAAGACGAGGATCAAACTGACGAGCATACGAAGCGGCCTCTGATCGTGCGACTGCGAGTTATTCGCAACTGAGGAGAACATAAGACCGCCCGGATCGGGATGCAAGAGGGGCGGATCGGCCGGGTCAGTGGCACTTGAACGCGTCGAACGGCTCCCGGCACGACAGGCAGCGATGCAATGCCTTACATGACGTGGACCCGAATGCGCTGATGAGCTCGGTCATCGCGCTGTTGCATTGCGGGCACGTCGGCGGTGCGGTGGGATTCGGTGGAGCGATGCCATATGCGCGGAGTTTGCGCTTGCCGTCTTCGGACATCCAAGCGGTCGTCCATGCCGGGGACAACACCGAAGACACGCGAACCGATGAAAATCCGGCCAAGGCCAGGGCTGCCTCGATCTCCCAAGTGATGACATTCATCGCCGGACAGCCGGAGTAAGTGGGGGTGATCGTGACCTCGACCGTGTCGCCGTCCAACCGGACGTCGCGCAGGATGCCCAGGTCTTCGATCGTCAACACCGGGATTTCCGGGTCCGCCACTGCCGCGACAGCGGCTCGCGCTCGGGCCAGTCGCGCTACCACGTGGCGCCGGGGTAAGTGCGGGGTAGAATCTGCATTTCCGCTAATAGGTGGCCCAAATGTTCGGTATGCCGCCCATCCCTGCCACCGGACTGCATCCATCCATCGGCCGGTTGGGTCAAAGTAGCACGCGCAAGGACCGGGGCGACGGCGCGAAGCCAAGCGGGGCGGCCCGCAAGCTCGCCAGTAAAAGGCCAAAGTGCGTTTAGCGCGGTCTGTGCGCGGCGATGCGATTCGTCGGTGCCGTCGCCCAGGCGGACTAGCCAATCGGCGGCATGGCGGACGTGGTATGCCGTTTCTTTCTCCGCCTTGGCGGCGATGGCGGCGAGGTCGGGATCGTCAGAGGCTACGGTCGCCCGCCAATATAGGTCTGATGCTGTCGAAACCAAGAATAACCGCACGATGGTAAACGCGAAATCGCCGTTCGGCAGCTCGGCGATAAGTGTGTTTCGAAACCGATTGGGGTCGCGGAGATACGCCAACGCATCCTCGTCCAGCCCGGTCGCTTGGTACAATGCCCGCGCCTGCCCGATTAGATCGAGTGCGATGTTCGTCAAGGCCAGCTCCTCCTCCAGCGTCGGAGCATGCCCAGTCCATTCGCTCAGGCGATGGCCGAGAATCAGCGCGTCGTCGGCCAGCATCAGTAGGTTGCGCAGGCGCGGAGTCTCGTCCACCGAAATCGAGGTTGTGGCCATCGCTACATGTGCCCCACTTCTTCCGGCACGGCGTAGAATGTCGGATGGCGATAGATTTTCGATCCCGTCGGCTCGAACAGCATGTCCTTGTCGGCGGGATCGGACGCGACGATCTCGTTGGATGGGACTACCCAGAGCGACAGCCCCTCCCCGCGTCGCGTGTAGACATCGCGAGCCGCTTGCACCGCCATCGTTGCATCGGCGGCATGCACCGAACCGACATGCTTGTGCGCGAGGCCATTGCGGGCGCGAACGAAGACCTCCCATAGCGGAGTGTTCATGCGGCGATCCTTTGCTTCGCGGCGTATGCGAGTGCGGCCTCTCGCACCCATGCGCCGTCGGCGTGAGCTTTGCGGCGGGCTTCCAAACGCTCCCGATTGCAAGGGCCGTTGCCCGCCAGAACGGCGCGGAACTCGGCCCAGTCGATCGCGCCGAATTGCCAGTGACCGGACGCGTCGTCGAGGCGCAAGTCGGGATCGGGAAAATTCAGCCCCAGGAAATGTCCTTGCGGCACCGTCGCATCGACAAATTTCTGCCGCAGCGCATCGTTGGTGAAACGCTTGATCTTCCAACGCATGGACGTATCCGAGTGCTGGCTGTCGGTATCCGGTGGCCCGAACATCATCAAACACGGCCACCACCAGCGGTTCAGCGCGTCCTGGGCCATCGCCTTCTGCTCCGTCGTGCCTTGACAGAGGGTTAGCATAATCTCGTAGCCCTGACGTTGGTGGAAGCTTTCTTCCCGACAAACCCGGATCATCGCCCGCGCATAAGGGCCATAGGAGCAGCGGCACAGCGGGATTTGGTTCATGATCGCCGCGCCATCGACCAGCCAGCCGATCGTGCCGATATCGGCCCAACTCAAGGTCGGATAATTGAAGATCGAGCTGTACTTGGCCCGCCCGGACAGAAGCTGATCTTGGAGATCCTCCCGACTCACGCCCAGGGTTTCGGCGGCGGAATACAGGTAGAGGCCGTGCCCGCCCTCGTCCTGTACCTTCGCCAAAAGCGCAGCCTTTCGGCGCAACGATGGCGCTCGGGTTATCCAGTTCCCTTCGGGCAGCATGCCAACAACCTCGGAGTGGGCATGCTGCGAAATCTGGCGGATCAGGGTGCGGCGGTAGGCGTCCGGCATCCAATCGTTGGGCTCGATCCGCTGCTCATCGTCGATGCACGCCTGGAAGCGGTCGGCGTCGGGGGAGATGTCGCTGGAGGCTTCTTCGGTGTTGAGCGCTTGACTGTACATAGGAGGAGTATGACGCGGGCGGGGCTGGCACGGAAGCAGCTTTAGCTTCCGCGATAGGTCGTGTACGTCCAGGCACCCAGCAGCAGCGGTGTGTGGTAATGGCCTTCGGGCTCGGCGATGGCGAAGCGGATCGGTATGATGTCGTACCACGGTGGCTCCGCAGTCGCGGGCCAACCGGCGAAGTAATCCGCGACGTGGAAGCGAAGTTCGTAGCGGCCGATGCGCAACGGTTCGCCCTCGATTAAAGCTTCCTCGGTGCGGCCGTCTCGGTTGGTGATGCCTTCTTTGATCGGCACGCCTTCGCGGAATAACTCGATCCGTACACCCGCCGCCGGACGGCCGCGCGCGGTATCCAGAACATGGGTGGATAGATGGCCACCTGTCTTTGGCATTCCTGGTCCCGTCACCCGATCTTTCAACCGTAACCGGGTGATGTAACCGATCTCCCCGATCGCCGTCTCCAGTTCGTTATCCATCGTGCTTGCCAGCCGTCGGCCCATGGCGCGCAAAACGAACGGAGGCGTGAGGCGGCGCACGCAGACAATGAATGGGAAACCGAATTTTTCGCGATAGGCGGCGTTGCCGTCCTCGAACCGGCGCAAATCCTCGCCCAGGCTGCTCAGGCCCAACCCGCCTTGCTCGTCGCGCGACGCCGAGGTGAGGGTCGGATCGGCCAGCGCCTTGGGCGATAATTCCGGGTGGCCGCACAGGAACGCCAAAAGCGTTTCTTCCGACGCCGCGCGTACCTGCGCCATCAACGCGTCGTGCAACGCGGTCACGGTGGCGAAAGGGCGCAGCCCGGCCGCTTTCGCAGCGACCCATGGCGCGTGCTCGAACACGCGACCCATGGCGCGTGCTCGAACACGCCGTCCAGAGCGGCTACGAACGCGTCTAGCGGTGCGGCGTTCAATTCGTCCAGTGTTGGCATCGGAACCTCATTGCAAACGACGCGATAGGCCGGCGAACCGTTCCATCGCGACTGCCAAAACGATCGTCAACAAAATCAACGTAGAGGACGCGGCGGCAATAGTGACATCTAGCCTACCCTCCAAATCTTGCCACATGCGAATCGGCAGCATGTCGGTCGCTGCGTCGCGCAGAAATAGCGAAACGGGGATGTTATCGAACGACGCCATGAAGCAGACGAACCCACCGGCGAATATGCCCGATCGTACCGATGGGAATGTCACCCGGCGAAACGTGGTCCAGCGCGACGCACCTAGACTGAGAGAGCTATCGATGAGCGCGGGATCGAGTTGCGCTAAGGCCGCGACGGTGTTGCGCACGACATAGGGCACGCCGATGACGGTGTGGCCCACGACCAGCGTTAGCAACGAAACGTTCAGACCCGCCTGGGTAAAAAAGATCAGGCTCGCGAGCCCGAACGCCAAACCCGGCAGAATTAGCGGCGACAGGAAGAATTGGTCCAACGCCCGTCCCCAACGTTTTTGGGTGCGACCGATCGCCAAGGCCGCAGCGACCCCGAGGACGATGGATATACCGGTGGCGAACACCGCGACGACCAAAGAATTTCGAGCGGCAAACTGTAACTGCCAAGAATCCGCCAATGCCTGATACCATCGAAACGAAAGACCCGGCGGCGGAAATCGCAACGATAGCCCGTTGGTAAACGACACTCCGACCACGATCAGTGTCGGCCCCAACAAAAGAAACAAAGCCAATCCCGCGAGTACAAAAGTTGTAAATCGGAACGAAATCTCTCCGGACGCGGATTGTTGTCGCCGGGGGCGCGGTGCATCAAGCATTCGTCCCCCCCCGAGCAAGTCGGCCGAGCGCGGTGAAGGCGGCGAGAACGGCTAAGACGGCTATCAGGAAGACCATGGAAATAGCCGCCGCGAACGGCCAATTTTGCAATGCAATCGCCTGTTGATAAATATAGCTCGGCATCAGCAACATTTGTCCTCCACCCACTAGACTTTGGGTGATAAAGGCGGTGACGGCGGCGGCGAATGTCAGAGTACAGCCGGCGAGTGCACCGGGGATGGATAGTGGCGCCACTACCGTCATGAATGTGCGCCATGCGCCTGCGCCGAGGGCCGCCGATGCGTCTTCCAGATTGCGATCGATGCGCGATATCGCGCCGGCCAGCGGCAGGAACATCAGCGGTAGTTGCACCTGTGTCAGTGCGGCAACGAGCCCTCCCTCGGTATATAGCAGTCGCAGCGGTAAATCCGTGAGACCCAGGGCGATGAGGGCGTTGTTGACGACGCCCTGCCGGCCGAGGACGACGATCCAGGCGAACGTCCGCACGACGACGCTGGTCAGCAACGGTAACAGAACAATCAGGGTGATCAACGATTGCATGCGCGGCGAGACCGATCGAAACAGCAACGCGAGCGGATAACCCAAGATCAGGCAAGCGATTGTGGTCTCGAACCCGATACGTAATGTCGATGCCAAAACCCGAGCACCTAGGCCGTCGGCGAAGAAGCGGGCGTACTGCGCGATGCCGGTCCCAGTGTCGCTTTGCAGACTGACGGCGAGCAACATGACGAGCGGCACCGCGAAGAACACCGCGAAAAATAGAGCGAGCGGTGCTGCCAGCCAGAATGGATGCGCGCGATCGGCTTCTGGCACGGTCTAAGTCGCGATCTCGCGGTTGAAACGATCGATCCAGGCGGGACGGCTCTGGTTGATTGTCTTCCAGTCCTGGAAGACAAATTTTTTCATCAGGTCATCCCGATCTTTCGCCAGCACTTTGGCGATTTCGCCTTTCATCGCCACTTTCGCGTTGGTGGGAACAATCAGGTACGGGGCTTCCATCAATTTGGTTTGCACCTCGACCGAAAGTGCGGCCTCGATCAGTTTGAACGCCAGTTCCTTGTTCGGGGAGTTCTTGGTGATGTGCAACGTTGTTTTGAAGGCAATCGCGCCTTCCTTCGGCGCTACGAATTCCACCGGTACGCCCTGCGCTTTCAGGATTTGGATCGCGTTGAAATTTCCCGGCGAGATATCGATCTGCCCCTGCTGATAGAGCGATGCCAGCGCGCCGGGATTGGCGGCGACTGCCGCGAGCGATGGCTTCAGCGCGGCGATTTGCTTAAACGCGGGTTCGAGGTCCTTTTCCGACCCGCCATGCAGTTTGGCGATTTCCACCATGAACCCGGTACCAAGTGTGGAGTTCATGTTGGTGATGCCGACTTTGCCCTTGAATTGGGGATTCCACAGATCGGCCCACGATGTCGGTGGCGTCTTTACCGTCTCGGGGTTGTAAGTCAGGCCGACTACTTGGAAAAATCCGGCTGGACCCATCGGGTCCTGCGCGGCTGGAATCAGATCGGCGAAACTTTTGCTCGCGGCGACGGGATACGGCTCCACTAAATCTTGTCCGATCGCCACCAACGCCGGTCCCGGATCGTGCAGCATGACGTCGATTGTGGGTGCGGCCGAGGATGCCTTCACTTTCGCTATCTGGTCCATCGATAGCATGGGGTCGAGTACGATTGCCGCGTTGTCTGTCGCCTTGCGAAACGCGGGCACCAGGACGTCTTTATGGGCGACCTCCCAACTCCCGGTAAACGTCGCGAAAACCAACGGCCGTGCCTGTGCTCGGCTCATGCCGGGAAACAAATGCATGGCGGCAAGGGTCAGCGCGGACCCCATCAGGGAGCGGCGGGAAAAAAGGTGCGGGGTCATGAAGCCTCCGATTGCGGGAAAACGGTTGCATGGGCGTGCTGTCGCAGGCCGACGACACTGCCTGGGGGAAGCGGCTCGTCGCCGGCAACGCGCGGTGCGGCAACTTTCAGCACCGTACCGTCGCGGAGCCGCAACTCGTGGACGATGCTAGCGCCCAGTGGCAGGCCGATCTCGACGATCGCGGGGATTCCGCCGGCCTCCGGACCGATCGCGAGGGCTTCGGGGCGGAGGCAGGCGGTGACTTTCGTGCCGTTCGGCAAATCGGCGCCGCGCGCACTCCAGACGCCGCCGCCGGTCAGCGCGATACGCAAGCTATCGCCGTCGCGGCCCTGGACCGTTGCTGCCAAAGTGTTGGCGGAACCGACGAAGGTATTGACGAAAAGCGACGCCGGATTGTCGTAAATCTCCGACGGCGTGGCGAATTGCTCCAGCTTGCCGCGATTGAGCAGCGCCACCCGGTCGGATAGCGACAATGCTTCTTCCTGATCGTGGGTGACGATGACGGTGGTGGTTCCAGCGCTACGCTGGATGCGTTTCAGCTCGATCTGCATATCCAGGCGCAAACCCTTGTCCAAGGCGGCGAAGGGTTCGTCGAGCAGTAGGATCGAGGGACGCACCGCCAAAGCACGCGCGATGGCGACGCGCTGCTGCTGCCCGCCGGAAAGCTGGCGCGGGTAGCGGTTGGCGAACCCGTCCATCCGCACCAGACCCAGCATTTCGGAAACACGCGCGGTTTTCTCGGCTTTGGGCATGCCAATGACATCGAGGCCGTAGGCGACATTGGCCGCCACCGTCATGTGCGGAAACAGTGCGTAATTCTGGAAGACGATGCCGACCTTGCGGCGATTAGGCGGCAAATGGTCGACTGCGACCTCGCCAAGTTTCACCTGCCCGCCGTCCTGACGCACGAATCCGGCGACAATTTTCAACAGGGTCGTCTTACCGCAGCCGGACGGTCCGAGCAGCGCGACCAACTCCCCTGGTGCGATATCGAGAGTGACGTCGTCGACCACGCGTGCCTGACCGTATCGATGCTGGATGCGATCCAGCCGCAAGCCCTGACGGGTCGGTCCGTTTGTTCCAGGGCCTGTTGATGCCACGCAGGTACTCCGTCGATCGACGGCTCCTACAGTGCAGCAACTATGCCATGTTTTTAGCCTATCAAACCGGGGTAGGTGGCACTTTGCTGTCTCATTGTTGCCCAAATTTTAGGCTGGTGGCAATATAATGACCTATCATCGTCCGTTGGAATGGCTAGACGTCCAGATTGGCCACTTTCAGCGCGTTCCCTACGATGAAGTCGCGGCGGGGTTCGACCACGTCGCCCATCAGGGTGCTGAACACTTGGGCGGCATCTTCCGAATCCTGGACCTTCACCTGCAACAGCGACCGAACCGACGGGTCCAGCGTGGTTTGCCAGAGCTGGTCGGGGTTCATTTCCCCCAGGCCTTTAAAGCGCTGGAACGACAAGCCACGCCGCCCATGGGCCAAGATGCGGTCGTAGGCGGAGGCCGGGCCGGCCACTGTCGGGGTTTGCGAGTCTAGTTTTAACGTTGCCGGTTCGGCGAAGCGTTTGGCTAGGGTTTCGGCCCGTTCGGTCAACCAGCGTGCCTCGGCGCTGCGCATCGCGGCGGGTTCGATAGTGTATTTCTCCATCACGCCGCGCACCGTGCGGGAGATAATCAGGCCATCATCGGCATTGACCAGCCAACCGCGTTCGGTCGGCAGCGACACCGCGTTCAGCCGATTCGCCAAATCCGGCGCCCGCTCGGTCGCTCGGAGACTGTCCGACGTGAGGACGCCGGCGATCGCCGCCTGTTCGAGCAGAAAGGTCGGGATGACATTGGACAGGCGGCGCAGGTTCAGTGTCGCTTCTCGCAGCACGTTCACTTGCGCGCGAAGGTCGTCGGCTTCGAACACATCGCCGTCGCAATACGACAGGCGGGCACCGGACAGGGCTTTGTCCAGCAGGTACGACTCCATGGCGGCGTCGTCCTTGAGATACCGCTCATCGTTGCCGCGCTTGGCGCGATAGAGCGGCGGCTGGGCGATATAAAGGTGCCCACGCTCGATCAGTTCGCGCATTTGGCGGAAGAAGAAGGTCAGCAGCAGGGTGCGGATATGGGAGCCGTCCACGTCCGCGTCGGTCATGATGATGATGCGGTGGTAGCGCAGCTTGTCGATGGAAAACCCGCCCTGTTCGACTGCGCCCTGGCCGATGCCGGTACCCAGGGCGGTTATCAATGTCCCGATTTCCTGGGAACCGAGCATACGGTCGAAGCGGGCGCGCTCGACGTTCAGGATTTTTCCCTTCAGCGGCAGAATCGCTTGGAATTTCCGATCGCGGCCCTGCTTTGCGGACCCGCCGGCGCTATCGCCCTCGACGATGAACATTTCGCACTTGGCAGGATCGCGTTCTTGGCAATCGGCCAGCTTGCCTGGGAGCGTGGATATATCCAGTACACCCTTACGGCGGGTCAGTTCGCGCGCTTTCCTAGCGGCCTCACGTGCGGCGGCGGCGTCCATCACCTTTTGGATGATGGATTTGGCTTCTCGTGGGTGGGTTTCGAACCAGTGCGATACGGCGTCGGCGACGGCGGCTTGCACCACCGGCTGCACCTCGGACGAGACTAGTTTGTCCTTTGTTTGCGAGGAGAATTTCGGGTCGGGCACCTTCACGGACAGGACAGCGGTCATGCCTTCGCGCATGTCCTCCCCTACCAGCGCGAGGCCGTCTTTCTTGCCCATGCCTTCGGCGTATTTGGTCACGACGCGGGTTAGCGCTTGTCGGAATCCGGCCAAATGGGTGCCGCCGTCGCGCTGCGGTATGTTGTTGGTAAAGCATAGCATCGTCTCGTGGAAACTGTCGTTCCACGACAGGCCGAACTCGACCCGGATGCCTTCCTGTTCTGCCGGTGTCTTCAAGCTGATCGGCGGCGTTACCACCGGGGTCTTTGCTCGGTCTAGGTATTCGACGAATGCAACCAGGCCGCCATCGTAGCGCAGCACGCTTTCCAGCGCCGGCACGTGGCGTTCGTCGCGCAGCACGATAGCCATGCCGGAGTTCAAAAACGCTAACTCCCGTAGCCTGCGCTCGAGCAGGGCGAAATCGAATTCGGTCTTGGTGAAGGTGCCCGCGCTGGGTTTGAAGGTGACTTCGGTGCCGTTGCCGCGATCGGACGGCCCGACAATCGCCAGCGGCGCGTCGGCGTCGCCGTGCTGAAAGCGAATCTTGTGTTCGACGCCGTTGCGCCAGATACGGACTTCCATCCATTCCGACAGCGCGTTCACCACCGCCGCGCCGACCCCGTGCAAACCGCCGGAAACTTTGTATGAGTTCTGGTTAAACTTCCCGCCGGCATGCAGCTTGGTCAGCACGACCTCGGCCGCCGAAATGCCTTCTTCCGGATGGATGTCGGTAGGAATACCGCGCCCGTCGTCGCGTACGGTCACGCTGCCGTCGCCATTCAGGGTCAATTCGCAGCAGGTTGCGTAGCCCGCTTGAACCTCGTCCACCGCGTTATCGATGATCTCGAACGCCATGTGATGCAGGCCGGAGCCGTCGTCGGTGTCCCCGATATACATGCCCGGACGGCGCCGAACGGCGTCCAGCCCCTTGAGCACGGAGATCGACGCGGCGTCGTATGCGTCGTGATCGGAATCGGGGGGCGCGTCGGCGTTGTCGGACATGCCGAAGGGGTACTCCGTGAATGCATTGGATAGCCGCTAATGTAGCATCCGCGAGGGGTTTAGGACAGGGGGTTCACTACACCCCCGCCGGTACGCAGTATTTCGGCACGGCCGGCGAGGGGGGCGAAAGTCTCGCTGTCGGTACCGGTCATCAAGGTTTGCGCGCCCAGACCGAGCAGTGCTCCGAATAACGCTGCGCGCCGGGTGGAATCGAGATGCACGGCAGGCTCATCGAGCAGCAAAATCGGTGGAAATCCCCGCGTTTCCGCGATCAGAACGGCGTGCCCCAAAATGACGCCGATTAGCAGTGCCTTTTGTTCCCCCGTGCTGGCTAGGGCCGCCGGGGTGCCGGACGCTGCGTCGGTCAGCGCCATGTCGCTCCGGTGTGCGCCCAAAGCTGCCGAACGTGCGGCGGCATCGCGAGGGCGGCCAATTTCTAGCGATGCGCGCAGCCAATCTTCCACCGCCAGGGCCGGTTCCGTTCGCAACCGCTCGGCGATCGGGCAGGCCAAAGCGATATGGGCCACCGGAAACGCCCCGGCGACGCCGCTGGCCAGGGCGGCGTTCAGCCGAGCGACCATGGCGGACCGGGCTGCCGTTGCTGCCACGGCATGTCTAGCCATGGAATCTTCGAGGCCCGCGAGCCAAGCGCGGTCGTGGCGGCCCTCGGTCAGCAGCCTGTTGCGGCTACCCATAGCAGAATCGTGGGCCGCCATTTCCCGTGCATGGCCGGGTTCTAAGGCCCATACTAGTCGGTCGAGGAAGCGGCGGCGGCCGGACAGCCCTTCCTGAAAAAGACGGTCCATCTGCGGGGTGAGCCAGATGGCGGAGATGCGGGCGGCGATTTCGGCTTGGCTGCGCGGCGCGGCGCCGTCTAGGCGGAACACCCGGCGGTCGGGCGGGCCTCCGATCGGGGTGCCGGTCCCGATGTCGTATGCGCCGTCTGGGGATTCAAAGCGGCCGGCTACTGCCCAGCTTCCTGTGCCGCCATGGCGTGGCAGATCGGCATTGCGTGCACTGCGGAGGCCGCGTCCGGGAACCAAAAATGAGACTGCTTCCAGAAGATTGGTCTTACCGCTGCCGTTGGGGCCCACGAACACGCCGATCGCGGTGCTTGGACGCCAGCTCAAGGTGGCGTAGCTGCGGAAGTCGGTTAGGGTAAGGCGCTGAAGCCGGGGCACGGCAAGAGGATGCCAGCGTTGCGGTCGGGCGGGAAGTCACAATCGGTTTCACGATCCGCTAACTTCAACCGACGTAAGAATTTTTCGAAAAAACCGCAATCGGCCGATCGGGATTTTTGCGCATCGAAATTTGTTAACGATAAGCATAAAAATGGCAAGTCGCGGGAATATCGGAAACGTTGAATTTCGCCACGAATTCGCCTTAATTCTATCGTGCGTGCGGCAATTTCTTCAATGCCCACGATGGACTTGCAATATCGAATAACGGTGTGTATAAACGTTGGATGCTAATGAGACAGCGCATCGACGGCTGGCTCGCGAACTTTGGTGCTTACGTATTCTGCGCTGCGATAATGCTAAGCAGTTGCGTATCCGTTGCCTTTGCTGAGCGAGTTGCTGAAACGAACGATGAAACCGCCATGGCCATACCGCGTTTGGTTGCGCCGGGTAGCGATCGGATCGATTTTCCACATCCATTGTCGCCCAGCGACGTGGCTTTGGTGAAGCATATTCTCTATTTGCAGGCTAATGGTGCAATCGTCGATGCCGATCGCGAATTGACATATGTCGCGGCCGATTGGATGGCGGGGCCGATCCTCGCCGCCCGTTACCTCAATCCAGTTTTTTACCCTTCTGTCGAGGAATTGACGGCTTGGCTGCGCCGCTTCGGCGATCAGGCCGATAGTGCCGCCATTGCCGCCCGCCTACGCCGCCAAAGCGCGTCGAGTGGCGCCGAGCGGGCCGATCTTGCCGCGAAAGTCGGCACAAAGTACGATCGAAATCGTGCCGGATCGGCTCCTGGCACCATCCGGGGATTGTTCGCACATAATCGCGATGCAGATGCCATCGTTGCGGGTCGCCTTTTAGCAAGATCGACGGGTGCCACCCGTTCGTCCGACGATTTGTTGGCTGGGGGACTCGCCGCGTGGCGTCAACAGAACGCGCCAATCGCGACAGCATTGTTCAGCACTGCCTATGAAACGGCTCAAAGCAATTCGAACCGATCCGCTGCCGCATATTGGATGGCGCACGTTAACGAAATGGTTGGCGAACCGGCAGAAATATCGTTGTGGCTGCGTCGAGCGGCGCTGGCGCAAGACACGTTTTACGGTCGCATCGCTCGTCGGCGCTTGGGTTTAATTCACGCATTCGATGCTGAACCCAATCCAGAACGAACGCTCGGTGCGATCGATTTCCAACGCTTAATGACCATTCCGCGTGCGCGCCGCGCATTCGCGCTCCTGCAAATTGGCGAAACAGTAAGGGCCGAAGACGAACTTCGAGCCTTGGCACTGGATATCGAGACAGAGCCAACGCTTGGAAGTCTATTGGCCGTCGTTGCCGATGCGGCTGAAATGCCGGATTTGGCGGAGGAATTGCGCGCCGGTTACAGCGTTAAGCAAGTCGCCGCAGAAGGCGCGATGCCGCCGAAACTTCGCCCTAACGGTGGTTTCACAGTCGATCCGACATTGGTGTATGGCATCGTTCAACACGAATCGAATTTCCGTTCCGATCTTGTATCTATCCTCGGCGCGCGCGGGTTAATGCAAATCATGCCCAATACCGCCCACGGGATCGGGGCGCTCAGCGCGGAACGGTTGGGACAGCTGGCGGAGCCGGGAGTCAATCTGGCGGTCGGCCAGCGCTACATGCTCATCTTGGCGCAGGATCGCGATATTCACGGCGACCTGCTGCGTTTGTTGTCGGCTTACGGTCAGGGCCAGGGGGCAATGAAGCGCTGGGTCGGATCGGTGAACGATGGTGGCGACCCCCTGATGTTCATCGAAGCCGTGCCCAGTCCGGTGTTACGCGCTTTTCTGTTCGATGCGCTGGCGGCTTCCTGGCGCTACGCGGTGGCGCTTCGTCTGGCCTCACCTAGCCTCGATGCATTGGCGACCGGACAATATCCGACCCTGACGATCAACGCGGGGGTGGTTTCTTCGGGGGCGTCGGCGGGACGGGTAGGCCGTTCAGGCTATATGGCCCAGCCCAAACTTTGATCCCCGGAACCGGCGGCGGCACCGGGAAATCCCGGTAAGCCAACTGTCGCTCGGGGAAAGCACCGTAAGCAGTCCCCCGCGCTACCCCGCTATCCCGCCGTGTCAGCGACGCGAGTTGTGCATATCCCGCTCGATCCGGATGAATGCGGTCGGCACTCGTCAAAGGGGCGACCTCGATGACCCGGTCGCGGAATTCTTTGGCCACATCGCGCACCGCTTCGCGCGCGGACGCATGAATGCCGGGCATCAGCCAATACACCGTTTGGGCCGACACCCCGCGCCGGAGCTGCCGCAGATTGCTCAGGGTTTCCATTCCGACGGAGTCGTTGACCCCAAGGCTGATTACCACCGTCCGCGCATGACGAGCGCCGTGCAGCGTTTGCAGATAGCGGGCCGAGTTGATCCCGACCTCTGCAACGGTGGAGCATTCGGGCCGAGCCTGCCCGACACCGACGGCGATGCTGTCGCCCAGGATCAGACAAGGGACCATTTAGGTCGGCGGATTCAAAGGCCCCGCCAAGGCAAAACGTAGATCGGGCAACAAGGCACTCGCCAGCACATCGTAGCCGGCTCCGGTTAGATGCACGCCATCGTCGGCCCGCAGCCGCTCGGTTTGGCCGCCGACAGACTTGCCATGCGCTGAGTAAAGACCTGCCTTGTCGACGAACAGCGGCCAGGAGGAGAACCAGCGGGCTCCGCATGCGATTGCTTCGCTCTCGTAGAGCTGGTTCAGGAATGCCATATCCTCGGCATAGACGGGATCGCGAACGACGGGGTGCCCGACCCAGACAACTTCGGGGCAGGCTTGTTTCAGACCGGAGGCTACTGCGCGGATATGGGCGCAGTAGCCGATCGCGAAGGCCTCGGCTCGGCGGGGATCGATGGTGCCATTGGATCGGACCGGCGGTCGGTCGTTGGCCCCGAACATTACCACCGCCACCGCCCCGCGTTCTTTGTCCGCGATGCCCGACGCCGAGGCCGGCCAGTCGAAGCGGGCAGTAGAATAAAGGCCGGTGGAGATATGCGACTGGTCGATGACCCGCCACGTTCGGTCGCGCAGCAACTGGCGCTGCAGCCCGCCGGCCAAGCCTTGCGCCTGGGAGTCGCCAACAACCAGCACACGTTTCGGGCCATCGGCGGCCTCGGCCGAGGTGCGGCCGAACACAGTGCATGCGGCTGCAACCAGCAGCGCGTTACGGCGCGCGATGTCCACGCAAAGCCATCCGATGACAGAGGGAAAAACCAGTGATAATCTACACGGGTCTCGCGCCAGGAGCAATCGGAAGTCCCATGCTGTCTCTTGTATCTCCTGCGCGCCTGCTTCTACTTGTGTGCTTGGCGTTATCTGCCTGCGCGGCGCACCGTGAACTCCCGGATGCCGAGATCGTCGCGCGTCTCGGTCCTGCCGGCCCCCTTCTCCCGCTCTATCGCGCCTTGCACGGCCTCGATGCGGGGATTCGTTCCTCCCCGGTCGCGGTGCTGCAAATCGGCGACAGCCATTCGGCGAACGACAGTTTCAGCGGGCGCCTGCGGGAACAGCTACAAGCCCGTTTCGGCGATGCCGGGCGCGGCGTGCTGCAACCCGGTGTGCCCTTTCGCTATTATCGCCCGGATCGTGTCGCGGCGACGTCGGACCGCTGGATCGCCGAGAAGGCGGGCCGAGCGACGGGACCGGTTGGTATCGCTGCGGTACGGCAACACGGCAGGAATGGGGCGACGATGACCCTGTCGGCGCTCGATCCGGCGGATATGGCCGAGGTTTCGCTGGAATTCCTGTTCCAACCCGGTGGTGGATCGGTCGATATCGCAACGGCCACCGGCTGGCGGCAGCGTGTCGCCACCGATGCTGCCGTGTTGGAAGCGCGCTGGGTGACGATCCCCAAAAATATCGGCGGGGGGGAAGTCGCGGTTACCGTCATCGGCGATTCGCCGGTCGATATGCTGTCTTGGACCGCCACGCGCGGCGGGCGAGGTGCAACGGTGTCCAATCTTGGGACGATCGGCGCCACAGTCGATATCGTCGGCCGTATGGATCCTGCCTTGCTGCGGCAGGAACTGGCGCATTTCGCCCCGAGCGTCATCCTGCTCGCCTTTGGCACCAACGAAGCCTTCGACACCGGCACCGCTGCCGCCGATTACCGCGCTCGCTTCGAGCGGGGTGTCCGGGTTTTGCGCACGGCCGCGCCTTCCGCTGCCATTGTCGTGCTGGGGCCGCCGGATAGCGCCAAACATACGGCGCGCGGTTTCAAAGGTCATACCCAATGCGGCGATCCGCGTTGGGATGAGCCTCGGCCCTTGTCCGTCGTGCGCGACGTGCAGCGCGCGGTCGCATCCCGGGAGAAATTGTTCTTCTGGGACTGGCAGGCGGCGATGGGCGGGGCCTGTAGTGCCAACCGCTGGGCTGCCGAGCATCCACCCAAGATGGCGCCGGACCATGTACATATGTTGCGCCCAGGCTATCGCGCGACGGCAGACGCGCTCTTTCAGGTGCTGATGGACGGTTACGAGACTTACACAGCGCTGTTGCCGATATCCTAATGCTGTTTCCGACCCTCGATTTCCTAATCTTCTTTTTCGTTGTGGTCGCGCTGGCGATACCGCTGGCCGGGTATGGGCGTGCGCGCAATCCGATGCTGGTAGTTGCGAGCTACTGGTTCTACGCTCAGTGGAACTGGCGGTTCTGCTTCCTGCTAGCCGGGAGTTCGGTGCTTACCTACCTCGGCGGCCTCGGGGTAGCCGCAATGGCATCCGACCGAGGGCGCCGGGCGATCGTGGGTTTGACCGTGACCGTGCATCTCGTTCTGCTGGCGTTTTTTAAATACTACGATTTTCTGATCGAGGGCGTGAACCGTGTTCTTGTCGGTGCCCGGACCGGGATGGAAATTCCCCTGGTCGAGGTCATCCTCCCGGTTGGAATCTCCTTTTTCACGTTTCACGGCATTTCCTATTTGGTCGATGTTTACCGTGGCGATGTTGCCGTCTGCCGCCGGCTGGACGATATCTTGCTTTACCTCTCGTTTTTCCCGCAATTGGTGGCGGGACCGATCGTGCGGTCGTCTTTCTTCCTGCCGCAGTTGTCGCAGCCCGTGCCCGCGACGGTGCCGCTAGCCGAGCCGGTGTTGTTGATTCTGGGCGGGTTGTTCAAGAAGGTGGTTATAGCCAATTATATCGCGACCGATTTAGTCGATCCGGTCTTTTTCGATCCCGGACGTTATGGGGTGCTGGACCGCTTGCTCGCGGCGTACGGTTATGCGGTGCAAATCTACTGCGATTTCTCCGCCTACACCGACATCGCAATCGGGCTGGCGGCACTCCTTGGCTACAGGTTCCCGCTGAATTTCGACCAGCCGTATCGCGCGCATAGTCTGCGGGAGTTCTGGCGGCGTTGGCATATCTCTCTCTCGTCCTGGCTGCGCGATTACTTGTATCGGCCGCTCGGCGGGAACCGGGGCGGATCTTGGTTTACCGCACGCAATTTGGCCATCACGATGCTGCTGGGTGGAATCTGGCATGGCGCGGCGCTGAAATTCGTCGCCTGGGGCGCACTGCATGGGGTCGGCTTGATCGTTGAGCGCTGGTTGGGCCGATGGTCCGACACCGGGCTAGGCCGTTTCACGCGAAGTCGGCTGGGTCGAGTGCTGTGTCTGCTGCTGGTGTTTCATATTGTTTGCCTTAGCTGGGTACTATTCCGAGCAGCGAACTTCGACACGGTGGTGGTTTACTTGACGCAAATGTCGACCGAGGACACCGAACTGCGCATTGCGCCATTGACCGGTTTCCTTGTCGTATTTGGGTTAGCTTTGAACGCGGTGCCGCGTCAGATGGCCGGGCGGCTCGCGGCCTGTGCCGTTTCTTGGCCCAAATGGGCTTGGGCGGTGCTGGCCGGTGTGGGTATCGCTGCGATCGATGCGTTGGGTCCGGACGGCGTGGCCCCCTTCATCTACTTCCAGTTTTAGGAGGGAGGTCATGGTAAACATCACCCCGCGCGGTTTGTTGGCCCAATACCTGATCGGCGCGGCAGTCGCCGCTGCCCTTGGGACGGTACCGCTCGCGGCATGGCTCGATAACGCCGGATTTCCCGATCTGGCCGTCTCTGTGCAGGCGGCGGGCGCGACCACGGGTTTCGATCGACCGTACAAATGGCTGCACGAGGCCATGAAAACCGCCGAAACCGCGCAGTTTCCTGGCTCGCGTTAAGACTTTATTTACCTTTTTGCATTAAATGGTGTGCCTTCCAAAATGGAGGGCACAGAAGGTGCTTTGTCTTTCGTTGGGCGACAGCCTCGCCGTCGGGGTTGGTCAGAAACTGCCGGAATGCCAGACCGAGGCCGAGGTGGGCATTACATCTGCTCGGTTTATCGTCGAACGCTTGTCGCCGGCCCGCGCCGATCGGGTGGTTATCAGCCTGGGCGTGAACGATGGCGAGTCGGCGCGAACGCTGGAAAATTTGCTGCGGGTCAGGTCGTCGGTGACCGCGCAATCGGTCGTGTGGCTGCTACCCTTCGGGCACGATCCAGCGCGACGGGCGATTAAGACGGTTGCGGCACGGTTCGGCGATCGAACGATCGATACTGGCCCCTATGTCGGCGAGGATCGGCTGCACCCAACGGATGCAGGCTATCGGATGTTGGCGCGGCTAGTCTTGCCGATCTCGTCCGCTGCACCGTCATGGCTGGGTCAAGCCAAACCATGACGGTATTAGAACAAAATGCCTAAACTCGCATCGGCATCAGCACGAAAAGTGCGCTCGGGTCCGCTGCGTCCTGTACAACGGTGGGCGCCGATCCATCGGCGAAGCGAAATTCTACCATTTCACCGATCTGGTCGGTGATATCGTTCAGGTATCGCGCCTGGAACCCGATTTCGAGCGGGCCGGAGTCGTATTTCACGTGGTCGGCGTCGAGTTCCTCGCTTGCGGTGCCCTGCTCGGGGCTAGCAGCCGACAAAGTCAGCAGATCGCGAGCGAGCGATAGCTTCACCGGGCGGGACCGTTCCGACGAAATCGCGGCCACGCGGCCAACGGCGTCGGCGAAATCTTTCTTTCCGACGCGGAGCACCTTGTCGTTGCCGCGCGGAATCACACGTTCGTATTCCGGGAAAGTGCCATCGATCAGCTTGCTGGTGAGCAGGATTTGATCGACGCGGAACTGGATGCGAGTATCGGACAACGCGATTTCGACGTTGCCGTTGACTTCGTCGAGGAGCTTGCGCAACTCGTTGACGGTTTTACGCGGCACGATGACGCCCGGCATGGTGCCGGCGCCTTCAGGCAGCGGTTCTTCCACACGCGCCAGACGGTGGCCGTCGGTGGCAACGGCGCGCAGGACTTTGGTGCCATCGCTCTCGGCTGCGTGGATGTAGATGCCATTCAGGTAATAGCGCGTTTCCTCGGTGCTGACGGCGAAACGGGTGCGGTCGATCAGGGCACGCAGGGTTTGCGCCGACAGGTTGAAGCGGTGCGGTAGCACACCCGCAGTCATGGACGGGAAATCGTCGACCGGCAACACCACCAGCTTGGTGTCGTAACGTCCGGCCCGCAGCGCCAGTTGCGCGTCGCCGCCTGGGTGGTCCAGCTCGACCTCGGCCCCGTCGGGCAGCTTGCGCACGATCTCGTACAGTGTCGCAGCTGGCGCGGTGCAGGCGCCGTTACGGCTGCTGCTGGCGGCCACGTCTTCGACCACTGCGATTTCCATGTCGGTCGCGGTCAGCGAAAGCTTGCCGTCGCGCACAGCGATCATGACGTTGGCGAGGATGGGGATGGTGTTGCGCCGTTCCACCACGCTCTGGACATGCGCCAGCGCCTTCAGGAGCGTGGCGCGGTCGGCCTTCAGCTTCATTGTGTCAAATCCCCTATGCCCGGACGTAAATGCTCCGTCGGGGCGCCAATCGACGCACATTGTAGCAATGTGCGACGATCCTCGCCAAGCAGCGATTCAAGCGTTGTTATTGCGGGCCGAGGAAGTCCCGCTTGCCCACGTCCACGCCCCGATAGCGCAGGATGTTATAAGCGGTGGTGCAGAAGAAGTAGAAATTCGGCAGAGCAAACCAACGGACATAAGCGTCGCCCTTGAACGACATCTCGCGGGTGCCGGCGGTCCAGGAGACCTGCTTGTCCTCGGTCCCTTCGAGTTGCGCGCGGGTGATGCTCTTCACGAAATCCAGCGATTTTTGCACCCGGTCCTTGGCTTCGGCGAAGCTGGTCGGGTCCACGGCAGGGAAATCGGGGCCCGCAACGCCGGCCAGACGGCCAACGGTGTTGCGGCCAAAATCGCATGCCTGGCGGATTTGCCGGCCCAGGCTGAACATATCCGGCGCGAGTCGGTCGGTCAGCAGCCAGGCTTCATCGACTTTCTTGTCGGCGCAATATGCAGCGGCTTTGTCGCAAATGCCGAGCAGGGCAGTCAGTTGTTGGGCGCAGAGCGGCGCGGTAGCATCGTAGATAGAATAGGACATGGTGTTCCTCCTTGAAGGTGACGATACGGGATTAGCGATGGGCGAGAAGCGGGCCCAGCACATCTTCGACCCCGGCAATTAGGATCTGGACGCCGATGCACAGCAGCAGAAACGCCGCCAATCGCGTAACGGTGCGACTGCCCGACGGTCCCATCAGCCGGGCGACCCGATCCGCAGAACGGTAGGTGATCCAGATCGTCAGCGCCAGTGCCGCCGCTGCGGCCGTCATGCCAGCAAAGAACCGGATCGCGTCGGGCAAGGCGGATGGGTGGGCCGAGCCGAGCGCGACCGCAACCGAAATGGTGCCGGGGCCGGTGGTGATCGGAATGGTCAGCGGAAATAGTGCGATGTCGTGCTCGATATCGGGTGGCGACCCGCGATCCCGCTTGTCGGGGCTGTTCAGTAGGCTCCAGGCACTCATGGCCACGACCAGCCCGCCGGCCACCCGGAGTGCCGCCAAAGTGATGCCGAAAAAGGCCAGGACAAACGATCCCGCCCAGAGCGCTAACACCATGACCACCAACGCATGAATCCCGACCCGGCGCGCCAGTATCGCTCGCGCGGTGGCCTCTCGGTGGGCGGTCAACTCCCGAAAGATGAATGCGCCGCTGAGCGGATTGACGATCGAGAACAGCGCGGGATAGCCGAGTAGAAAGGCGGCGATGGCGTCCCGCACGGCCGGTTATGCCAGCGGCGGGCGTTTGTGCGCCCAAGGCTGCGCTTGCTCGAACGCGGCCGAGGCCTGCAACACGCCCAGATCGTCGAACCGCTTGCCGACGATCTGTAGGCCGACCGGCAAGCCTTCGGATGTAAAGCCGCATGGCACGCTGGCGGCGGGGTTCCAGGACATGTTGAACGGGTAAGAGAATTCGGCCCAACTCACCCAATCCCATTCGTGTTGCGGCCAGTGGTCCGGCATCAGCTTTTCCGCCGGGAATGCCGCGACCGAGACGCTGGGGGTCAGCAGGAAATCCCAATCCTCGAACCAACGGTGTATGCTGGCGATATACGGCATTTTGCGCTCTCGGGCGGCTTGGTATTCGGCGATCGAGACGTTGTCGGATGCTTCGATACACGCCACTAAGCCGGGGTCCATGCGAGATTTCCATTCCGCCAAGTAAGGCTTCAGGCGCGTCATATGCGCCGACCAGAAGAAGCGGATCAGCTCGGGGCCCGGTGCGGCCCAGGGCGTTTTCACTTCCTCCACTGTCGCACCCAGTTCCGTGAACCGTTCGGCAGCTTTCTTCACCAAGGCAGCCACTTCGGGGTCGACACGGGCGAGGCCGAGGTCGGGGCTATAGGCGATGCGTTTGCCCTTTATGCCCTCGTGCAGGCGCGCCAAATAATGCGCGGGACCGGCTTCCAGGGTTGTGTAGTCGAGGGGGTGGGGACCGGCCATGATCTCCAGCATGAGGGCGCTGTCGGCGACGGTGCGCGACATTGGGCCCATGTGGGACGTCATGTCGCCGACGCTGACGGGGTAATAGGGGACGCGGCCGAAGGTCGGCTTGATGCCGAATACGCCGCAGAAATGGCTGGGCATGCGGATCGATCCGGCCCCGTCGCTGCCTTGATGCAACGGCCCATACCCCGCTGCCGCCGCCGCGCCGGCCCCGGCACTCGACGCGCCCGCGTTATAGCCGAATTTCCAAGGGTTATGGGTGATGCCGGTCAGCGGGGAGTGGGAAACGCCGGTCCAACCGAATTCCGAGGTCGTGGTTTTGCCGACGATGATCGCGCCCTCGTCCCGAAGGCGCGGCACAACCGGAGAATCTTCGGACGGTCGGTGCCCCTTGAAGATCGCGCTGCCGCTTTGCGTCGGCATGTCCTTGGT
>JBAXFK010000031.1:0-25025 GCA_037139955.1 Rhodospirillales bacterium | reverse complement strand
CACTGGGATCGGGCGCGCATTATCTGTTGGATTTGGTCGTTGCCTGCCCATTCGTACTCTTGGTTCGGGGCCTCGGAGCGATCGAGCTGCCGGTCCTGGCACGCCAACGGGTGGAAGCGTGCCTGATGGGAGCCGCGCTGGTGGGCGCGTGGGGTCTAGCGGTGCGGGGGGCCGTACACCCAACGGCCCTAATACCCGCTGCAATGGTCGTCACGGTTGTTATGTCGGGACGGTGGGAGAGCCGACTGGCGCAGGCAGAGGCAGCAATCTAGCCGGGGTCTTGCAACCCGATCGCCCTGAGGCGTGCGCCTTCCTCGTCCCAACCTGTCCGCTGCTTCACGTTCAGGAAAAGATGCACCGGCCGATCCAGCAACCGCGCCAAATCCTGACGGGCGCGGGCACCGATAGATTTGATCTTGCTCCCTTTATCGCCGATCAGGATCGCCTTGTGGCCGGGCCGGGAAACGTAGACGGTGACGTCGATGCGGACGGAACCGTCTTTGCGTTCGGTCCAGGTCTCGGTTTCCACGGTGGTGGCGTACGGCACTTCCTCATGCGTCTGCATGAAGACCTGCTCGCGCACGGTTTCAGCCGCCAGCAGTCGCTCCGGCAGGTCGGTCAGATCGTCTTCGGGGTAAAGAAACGGGCCTTCCGGCACGGCGCCAGCGAAGGCATCCATCAGTTCCACAAGGCCATCGCCGGTGGAAGCGCTGACCATAAAAGTTTCCTCGAACGGCGCGAGTTCGCTCATCGCCGCCGTCAGCGGCAACAGCGCACCGGGGGCCACCAGATCGCATTTGTTCAACACCAACCAGCAACGCCGGCCGGAGGCGCCTAGCTGACTCGCGATGGCGCGGACGTCGGTAGTGGCGCCGGCTTTGGAGTCGACCAACATCACTGCCAAATCCGCGTCGGCCGCACCGGTCCAGGCCGCATTGACCATGGCGCGATCCAGCTTGCGCTTGGGTCGGAAAATGCCGGGTGTATCGACGAGCAGCACTTGGCTCTCGGCGCGCATCATGATGCCCAGGACGCGGAAGCGGGTGGTTTGCGCTTTGGGCGATACGATCGACAGCTTGGCGCCGGTCAAGCGGTTGAGCAGGGTCGATTTGCCCGCGTTGGGCGCCCCCACGATCGCGACGAAACCGCATTTCATGCCGTCAAACTCCCCAGCAACGCCGCAGCCGCAGCCTGTTCGGCCGCCTGCTTGCTTCCGGCGATACCAACGCCGCTACGATCTGCGGCCGTCACCGTCACGGTAAATTCCGGCGCGTGCGGCGGGCCGGATCGCTTTGTTACCGCATACACCGGCACCGCGCGCAGGCGCTTGTGCGCCCATTCCTGCAACGCACTTTTGGGGTCCTTCGGCGGATCGGCCTGCTCCGCAATCGCTCGCTCCCAGCCGCGATGGATGAAACGCCGAGCGGGATCGAGGCCGCCGTCGAGGTAGAGGGCGCCAAGGGCCGCTTCCAGCGCGTCGGCCAGCACCGTGGCACGCTGCTTCACCCCTGCCTTCGCCTCGCCGGAGGAAACCGACAGCACGCTCGACAGGCCGATATCGTCGGCGATTTGGGCCAACACCGGTTGGGACACGAGATGCGCGAGACGCCGCCCGAGTTCGCCCTCCTGCTCCTGCGGAAACCGCTCGGCCAGCCATTCGGCCATAATCAAGCCCAGCACGCGGTCGCCGACAAATTCCAGACGCTCGTTCGATCCGCGCGAACCTTTTCCGGACGCAGCGGAACGATGGGTCATCGCCTCCCGCGGCAAGTCGGGTCGGGCAAATTTATGCCCGAGGATGGTCTCGATCTCCGCGATCAATGGATGAGTTTCAGAAGGCGGGACCAGCGGATCCGGAACGGCCATTCCCAAACCGCCCACCAATTGTCGCGGGGGTCGCTTTCGATCGAGAAGAACAGGATCTCGGCGCGCCCGACAAGGTTTTCCACCGGCACGAAGCCGACGCCGGAATAGTTCATGAACCGGCTATCGGACGATTTGTCGCGGTTGTCGCCCATGGCGAAGACATGGTCGGGCGGGACCAGATATTCCTGGGTGTTGTTGGCGTCGAATTCCTTGGTCGGATCGAAATCCGGCCGGCGCGCGTTTTCCCGCCCGTCGGTTTCCTTGAGGATTTCGTGCTTCACCCCGCCCGGCAGCGTTTCGGTGTAGCGCCGCAATTCCTCTTTGATACCGCCTTCTTTGTAGATGAAGTTGGTCTCTGGCGTCCGAGGGGCGGCTTCGCCATTGATGAACAGCACGCCTTGCTTCATTTGCAGCCGGTCGCCCGGCAGACCGACGATGCGTTTGATGTAGTCGGTGGAATTGTCGCGCGGGAACTTGAACACCGCGACATCGCCCCGGCGCGGCATAGAGCCGAAGATGCGCCCGTGGAACAGCGGTGGCGACAGCGGCATGGAATATTTGGAATAGCCATAGCTGTATTTCGACACGAACAGGTAATCGCCCACCAGCAAGGTCGGGATCATACTGCCCGATGGGATGTTGAACGGCTCGAACAACACCGTGCGCACCCCGACCGCGATCAGGATGGCGTAGACGATGGTTTTCAGGTTTTCGGCCCAACCGTCTTGTTTGCGTTTGGGCACGGCCTTGCTGGTCGCCATGTAATCGGGGGCTTTCCGGTAGAAGCAAGCCGGGTTCAAGCGCGCTGGCGTGTCCCATGTCAAGGACGGGCTGCACCGACCGACCCCAACCTCTCGCACCGCCATGGCAATTTCGAGCGGCCGGCAACCGGGCGCAGATGCACGGCGGCACGCGTAAGGGCGCGGCCGCTGTTACAAGGCGCTGAGTAACTCGGGGATCGGAGGACCGCGTGGGGGCGATTCCCCAACTAGATAACCGAGCAAATCTCGTACCGCTTGTTTCGGTCGATCGCGCCAATCGAAGGCCCAGGTGTCCGGCAGCTTGTTCCGCTCTTTTTGGAACGATTCTTTCCGGCGCTCCTGTACACCGAAGACATGCTCGAAATTACCGCCGAAATACGTCAGCATCCGGTATATGTCGTTCCAAAACCCACCGTCGCAGGTGCTGGGGGCGATGCCGAGATCCAGACAAATCTCGGAAATCGTACGACCGACGGAACGACGGCGGATCTGAGATTCAAGTTCTTTCAGTGTCGGCATACTGAAGTGCACGGGGTCGTCGGGATTGATTCTCCGGCGGCGACGCAGCTTATCGATCGGCTCTGCGGGCGGGCGGAGCTTGATCTCATACGCCTCGATATCCTGCGGTTCGGCGGGTTCGGGTCGCGGAGTGGGTTCGATATCGCGACCTTGCGCGGCGCGGGCGAGTAGGAATCGTTGCAGCATCATGGCGCGCAGAATGCCGCGTTGCACATGGCCGAGAATGCGCCGCATATCGTGCGTGCCGAAGCCCGCCGCCAAGGTGGGAAAGCGCGGGTGCTCGGCTCGATCGGGCAGGGTGACGTCAAGATGCTTGCCATACCCAAGGAGAACACGGACAACCCTCAGGATCGCAGCAAGGCAGGTAGGCATGGCGGCGCTGGACCGGCCTTCCTCAGAGGAAGCCGAATCTGCGGTGCGAGCGGAATGCGGCGCCGTTTGATCCATGATCGACGGACTAACGTTATTCGTTAATTTTGTCAAGCGAGATCGACAGTTACGTTCGGCGGGAGAGAGCTTGCTCAGGTCCCCTCGAACCGGGCGCGCCGCTTCTCCAACCGCGCCAGCATGCCCTCTCGCGCATCGTCGCTCTTGAGGGCAGCTTCGATCAGGGCGTCGACATCGGCATGCGGGATGGTGTCGCGGAATTCGAGCATCCGCACCGTCGTCGCTTTCATAGCCGTCAGCGATAGCGGCGCATTCGCCGCGAGCCGGCCGACGATTTTGTCGACCTCGCCCTCCAATGCATCGGCAGGAACGCAGCGGGCAATGAGGCCAAGCGCGTAAAGCCGGGTCGCCGGCAACGGCTCCCCCAACAGCAGCATCTCGCGGCTTGTGACAGGTCCCAGGATTTCCATCAGCTTCTTGGCCAGGAACCAGTTGGGCGCGAGGCCGACTTGCGCGAGCGACATGCCGAAGCGGGCGGTTTCGCTGGCAACCACCATATCGCAATGCAACGCCAACTCGTTACCGCCGGCAATGGCATCGCCCTGCACCACGGCCACGACCGGCAGCGGGCAGAGTTCGATCGCCCGCAGCATGACCTCGATCCCGCTGGCCCCGCCGGTGCCGATGCTTTCCCGCCGTTGCTTCATATCCAAGCCGGAGCAGAAGGACGGGCCTCGGCCGCGGATGACGACGACCCGGTCGCTTGGCGCGACGGGTGCTTGCAGGGCCTCGGCCATCTGTCCGAGCATGATGGCATCGAGCGCGTTGCGCTTCTCCGGGCGGTTCATCCAGATGGTTTTGACCGCCCCGGCCTGTTCGATCTCGACAGTTTGCATGGGTTGGGTTCCGCTCAATCGAACAGGGAGCTGACCGAGCTTTCTTCGGCGGTGCGTTTGATGGCTTCGGCGAGCAAGGAAGCGATGCTGAGTTGGCGAATGTTGGCGGAGTTCGCGACGGCGTCGGTCGCCTGGATGGAGTCGGTGATCGTCATCATTTGAATGGGCGACGCCTCGATTCGGGCGACGGCTCCGCCGGAAAGAACGCCATGCGTGACATAGGCGCCAACCGAGCGGGCGCCGCGTGCCATGAGCGCTTCGGCCGCGTTGCAGTGGGTGCCGCCGGAGTCCACGAGGTCGTCGACCAGCAGGCAGTCGCGCCCCTCGACATCGCCGATGACATTCATGACCTCGGACACACCGGCGCGCGGACGGCGCTTGTCGATGATGGCAAGATCGCAATTGATCCGCGTGGCGATGGCGCGCGCGCGCACCACACCGCCAACATCGGGGGACACGATCATGAGGTCGTGGTTCTTATACGTCTCGGCGATGTGCCGGCTGAACAACGGGGCGGCGAACATATTATCGACGGGAATATCGAAGAATCCCTGAATCTGCCCAGCGTGCAGATCCATCGTCAGCACGCGATGCGCCCCTGCCTCGGTGATCAGATTGGCCACCAATTTGGCACTGATCGGCGTGCGCGGGGCGGATTTCCGATCCTGTCGTGCATAGCCGAAATAGGGGATCACGGCGGTGATGCGGCGCGCGGACGAACGGCGCAGCGCATCCAGGGTAATCAGCAATTCCATCAGGTTGTCGTTCGCCGGAAACGATGTGGATTGGACGACGAACACGTCCTCCCCCCGCACGTTTTCCTGGATTTCGACGAACACTTCCATGTCCGCGAACCGCCGGATCGACGCCTTGGTAAGCTGAAGGTCCAACGTGTGGGCGACCGCCTCGGCGAGGGGGCGGTTGCTGTTGCATGCGACAATTTTCATGATGCGGGCCGTCGGTTAGGCGTTCGACCGGAAGGGGCGACTCCGGTTGAGGCGGCTTTTACCAACGGGTCTACCGCGTGTCCACGAAAGCCAGCGGCCGCATGGCGGCTATTTGAGCCGGTATTTCAGCGGCACCAGAACTGCAAACGCCTCCCCCGCTACGCTCGCCGGCGGCCGAGGCAGTGGGTTGGCCGCAGCGCAGCACCTCGATCGCCGCCATATCCAGATCGGGATCGCCCGTCTCCGCCGCCTCGACCTGTCTCATGCGCAATGCGATACGATCGCGCACACGATTGCCGGTGGCAGACGATTCGGCTTACCCGATCTCGTCCGATGCGACCGCCAACAAGGCTTGCGTCACCCGTTCGGACGCAGCGCTGTGGCTTAACGCGGTCGTCATATCCGGGTGCGTCGAAAGCACGCAACTGGCAGCGCGCAAGCGGCAGAAAGCCGGTGCGATTTCGAGTTTTTTTCGCGAGCATCGTCCGCCACGTCAGCACAACGGCGACAGCCCCCTATCGTCTCCCATTGCGAGCGGACGCAGGGGGTAATCGGGGCGCCCTCTACTCAACAGGAAGCGGATTTTTTCCGGCGCTTGCGAACCGCACCCAAACCGGCAAGCGCACATCCCAGGAGTGCCATCGACGCTGGTTCCGGAACACCGACTCCGTCGGCGGTCACACTGAGATTGAAGGTGACCGCCATCACAGGCCCCCCTCCGGATCCGGAAACGGTCTGACTCCCAATCGACGACATACCGGAGTAGTTCGGGTCGATGCTGAGCGAGGTCAGGGTCACGGTGTCGGTGCCGTCATCGTAACTCAGCGAACCGCTGCCAGTCACCAGCGGCAGTCCGGTGAACCCCACAAGGTTGCTGGAATTGTCCGCAAAGAATGTGCCGCCGTTATTGCTGGTCCAGGCGGAGATTTGTGGCGATGCCGCGGCACCGAAAAACAGGTTCATCACCCGGGAGGCACCGCCGAATTGGTAAACACCGTAGGCGGTGAAGACGTAATTCCCAGGTGTCGAAATCGACACGCCCAGGTTCGAGGTTTTGCTGGTGTTTATATAGCTAGGCGACGGCGTTGACGTCCCAGTCGCGAGATAGGCTGCATTCGCGCCATTACCCGGTCCGCTTTCATTTTCGCCGTTGCTGTAACCGTTCCCCACGCCGTTCGCACTCGCTCCCGAGATTGAAAAACCTTCGAATGTCAGAGGAATAGCGTGGGAGGGGCGTAGCAAAATAACGCTAAGAGAGAGCGAGGCGATCGACGCAATCGCAATACGGCGCACAACACGGCTCATTTGCTTTCTCCACCCCGAATGTTACCCCCGCGAGCGCGGCAATTTACGAGATGCAATTATTATGCCAGTATTATATACCATTGGAATATAAAATAAAATAGGAATTGCATTACGGGCTAACGACAGCAGTGTAAAAAATTCCGACACACATACACCCCGAAAATCGGCACGCGCTCGTAACCGGCCTGTGCGGCTGAAGCCGCCGACAAAAGAGCCCGGCTGAAAACGCTACGCGATCTCGATGGCCCGGATGCAAGAGTTTGGCGAGTCCTGGTACTCGATATTGCTGGCCGAGGCACTGGACGCACCGTTTCCTGATGCGACGATGCGGCTGGCTCAAACCGCGAGACACACTCCAGGCGTGGAGTATTGCGCGATACCCCGGACTCGATGAACGGCTGGCGGGTGCGCGGATCGAACGGCACACCCCAATCTGGCATTTGGTCGACATAAGCAAAGAATTACTCGAACGTGAATTTCAGAGTAGCCGTCGGCTTGCAGCCCGCCGCAAGCGAGCCACCGTAGCGTCGATCGCAAATCCGATCCCGATTGGCAACATCGGTATCTTGTGCCCCGATATTGGCGCGGGGATTGGCGGCCCGTAGGGCACGCGGCGCTTTTACGGTCGCGGTCTGAAGCTCCGTTTTCGTTTGGCCAAACGGCTGACGTTCATGCGCGATATCCGCATCTCAACAATGCAATACACCCCAACAGGTTCGCCGCCATGTCGCTGCCCCCTTGTGAACCACCGGCCACAGGGCTAAGCCCCCGCCTTCTTCGGCCGCTATAATGCCCTCGACCGTCTGCCAAAGGTTTTCCGTATGTTCGCCCGTATGCTGGGTTTCATGTCGGCCGACATGGCCATCGACCTTGGAACCGCCAACACGCTTGTTTACGTCAAGGGACGCGGGATCGTCCTGGCAGAGCCGAGCGTGGTGGCGATCGCCGAATATCGCGGCAAAAAGCAGGTCGTCGCGGTCGGCGAGGAAGCCAAGCTCATGCTCGGCCGAACCCCCGGTAATATCGTCGCCAGCCGCCCGCTGCGCGACGGCGTGATCGCCGATTTCGAAGTGGCGGAGGAAATGATCAAGCATTTCATCCGCAAAGTGCATAACCGGCGCGGCTTCGCCTCCCCCCTGATCATCGTGTGCGTGCCCTCGGGCTCGACCGCCGTGGAACGCCGCGCCATCCAGGAAAGTGCGGAAAGCGCCGGCGCGCGGAAGGTGCAACTGATCGAGGAACCCATGGCCGCCGCGATCGGCGCCGGTCTGCCGGTCACCGAACCCAGCGGATCCATGGTCGTGGACATCGGCGGCGGCACGACGGAAGTGGCGGTGATCTCCCTCGGCGGCATCGTCTATGCTCGCAGCGTGCGCGTCGGCGGCGATAAGATGGATGAAGCGATCATCTCTTATATTCGTCGCACGCATAATTTGCTGATCGGCGAGTCCTCGGCCGAGCGGATTAAAATGAGCATCGGGGCGGCGCGGCCGGCCGACGATCCGAACGACGACGGACCGTATCAGGAAGTACGCGGGCGCGACTTGATGAACGGCGTGCCGCGCGAAGTGCTTGTCAGCCAGCGCCAAATCGCCGAAAGCCTGATCGAGCCGGTGACCCAGATCGTGGAAGCGGTGAAGGTCGCGCTGGAAAACACGCCGCCGGAACTGGCAGCGGACATCGTAGATCGCGGCATCGTGCTGACCGGCGGCGGTGCCCTACTCTACCGGCTGAACGAGGTACTGCGCGACGCCACCGGCCTATCCGTCGCCATCGCCGAGAACCCGCTGCAATGCGTCGCTCTCGGGACCGGACGCGCGCTGGAAGAGCGGAAGCGGCTGCACAACGTACTGATGTCGATGTACTGAGGGCGTCGGGAATGAACGGTCGCTTATCGGAATTAACCGGTGCCGAATTCCCGCTTTTTGCTTTCTCCCACTGCCGCGACGTGGTGGCGGCCGTGTCGAAGGCCGGCGGATTCGGCGTGTTCGGTGCCGCCGGCGTCACGCCCGCGGAACTGGAAACCGAGCTCGCCTGGATCGACGCGCATGTCGGCGGCAAGCCTTACGGTGTCGATCTGCTGATCCCCGAGAATCTGATCGTCCGCACGCAACGGGGGATGACACGCGGCGACCTTGCGGCGTCCATCCCCGAAATGCATCGAACATTCGTGCGCGACTTGCTGGCGCGCCACGGAGTCGATGCCGACCGGCCTTTGCCGGACTACAATCGCGACGATCCCAGCCGTCCGCCCCCGTACCAGTTCGAAACCGGGGAAGCGCTGATGGACGTCGCTTTCCGTCACCCAATCGCGCTGATCGCCAACGCTCTGGGCGTTCCCCCCGCCTCCATGTTGGAACGCGCTCGGGCACATAAAGTCGCCTGCGCGGCACTAGTAGGCGCGCGCGAACATGCGATCAGGCAAGTCGAGGCCGGAGTGGACATCGTCGTCGCCCAAGGCACCGAAGCCGGCGGGCATTGCGGCGAGGTGTCCACCATGGTGCTGATCCCCGAAGTGCTGCGCGCCATCGAGGGCATGCGGCCGGTTCCCGTGCTAGCGGCAGGCGGTATCATGACCGGGCGCCAGATGGCGGGCTGCATGGCAATGGGCGCGGCCGGAGTCTGGACCGGCTCGGTCTGGCTGGCGACATCCGAGGCCGAGACATCCCCCGTCTTCCGCGAGAAAATGGTCGCCGCCCGTTCCCGCGACACCATTCGATCCCGCGGCCGCACCGGCAAGCCCGCTCGGCAATTGAAATCCGCCTGGACCGACGCTTGGGAAGCTGCGGACAGTCCAGGCCCGCTGACAATGCCGCTGCAAGGAATTATCAGCGAGCCCGCCATGCAGCGGGTGAACCGCGCGGCCGAGGGCGGCAACGCAGAAGCCCGCGCTCTGGTCAGCTACTTCGTCGGTCAAGGCGTGGGGTTGGTAGACAGCATCCCGTCGGCGCGTCAGGTCGTTGCTTCCTTTATGGAGGAATTCGCCGAAGCGCTGGAGGATATGCGCGCCTTCACAGTATAATCGCGCCATGAGCGCTTCCCTCAAGCCGCTGACCGTAAACGAATTCCTGGCCTGGGAGCGTGCGCAGCCGTTGCGCTTCGCGCTCGATGGGATTCAACCGGTCGCGATGTTCGGGGACAGCACCCAGCATTCCCGCATACAAACCCGGCTCGTGTTCGCACTGGCGAACCGCGTTGCGCCGCCATGCGAGGCCCATGGTTCCGAACTCAAGGTCGTCACCGCGACCCGCGTCCGCTACCCCGATGCGACTGTTCTGTACGACGAGTCAGCCGACGGCACCGGCATCGTCGAACCGCTGCCGGACATCGACAGCGAACTGCCGCTCAACGCCATCCACCGACGTTCGAATACTCCGAATCTGGGATAATCGGCGCAATGGACGACAGCGAATCCTGGGTCATTGCGTACTTGTCGGCACGCCTGCTGTGCGACCCCAACCTGATCCTGCCAACCGCCGTATTGACCGACGACCTAGGCGCCGACAGCCTCGATACCATAGAGATGTTGATGGACGCCGAGTCGGCCTTCGGGGTCCATTTCACCGACGACCAGGCCGAGGCGATCGTAACCGTGGACGACGCGATCGCCTGCATACGGACAGCACGCGGTTGCCCCAGCCCCGCCCCCGTGGCACGGTCGGCGACAACCTAACCCACAGCAAACGGATACCGCCGTGACCCGGATTTTCGCCAGCCGCGACAATGTCTATTCATCGTCCCCGCTCGACCGCATTCATACGCGGCGAGACGATCATGCCTGGATCGCCGAGAAGCTCGACCATCCCGAAACCCTGTTCGTGCCGGTATGGCGCAGCCGCAACCTGGTACGCGGCACCGAACCCGGCGCGGTGCCGGAAGCGGTCTACATCGACGGCGACACCGCCGCTGCCTTGCGCGCGACCGGCGGAAATTGGGCCTTCTTGGGCATGCTGGAAGACAAGCCGGTGTTCGGTATCGACATCAGCCATCACGAAGATACCGCCCCGATCGTGCCAACCGACCTCGGTACCTTCACCGATCTACGTTCGGTCGGCTGGGGTGAGCCGCGGCCGGAAGCGTCCGTCCTGGCGCACGCGCGCGGGCTACTGCATTGGCGGACCCGGCACCAGTTCTGCGGTATCTGCGGCGGCAAGTGCGAGTCCAAATCGTCCGGCCACGTCATGCGCTGCACCGCGTGCAACACCGACCACTTCCCCCGCACAGACCCCGCCGTCATCATGCTGGTCCATCGCGGCGACAAAGCCCTGCTCGGCCATTCCACCCGCTTCCCGCGCGGTACGATGTATTCCACCCTGGCCGGCTTCGTCGAGCCGGGCGAGACATTGGAAGAAGCGGTACGCCGCGAAGTGTTGGAAGAAAGCGCTGTCGTGTGCGGCGCAGTTCACTACCATTCCAGCCAACCCTGGCCCTTCCCCGGCAACGTCATGCTGGGCTTCTACGCCGAAGGATTGACGGAAGACATCGTGTTCGACACCGAGGAATTGAAGGACGCTCGGTGGTTCAGCCGCGACGAAATGCGCAACTGCGACAAGCACGGGTTCCAATTGCCCCGCGCCGACAGCATCGCCCGCCGCCTGATCGAGGATTGGCTCGCGGCCGGGTGATATGGACGGTTCCGCGCCCGCCGTCGGGTTCGAGGAAACCGGCTAAGACGCGGTGGAGCGAGCAGCCGATGGGATTTGTTAACGTTTGCGTGGCACGGTCAGTAGATCGTGCCAACCGCTTTAACTGCGTCCGAGTAACGGTATCCCCTCCCCGCCGAAACGGGGAGGGCCGTTAGATCGTTACGCGTCGATCCGAGCGGTCGCCGAACCGGAAACGACTTCCTTGCCGTCCTGGTTCACCGTGGACAATTTCAAATCCACATAGTTTTGGCCGCCTTCGTTGCGAATTGCCTCGACCGTCGCGGTCGATTGCAGTGTGTCGCCCGGCCACACCTGATTGGTGAAGCGCACCCCGAACTTGGTCAGCGTGCCGTCGCCGACATAGTTCGTCAGCATTTTGCTGGTCAGGCCCATCGTCAGCATCCCATGCGCGAAAACGCTGGGGTAGCCGGCAACTTGCGTTGTGTACACTTCGTCGGAGTGCAGCGGATTATAATCGCCGGACACGCCGGCATATTGCACGATCTGGGTGCGGGACAGGTTTTCGACCACGCACTCGCTGTGGGTATCGCCAACCTTCAGGGCGGATGCTTTCAGTGCCATTTCAATATACTCCTCAGCCCTGGTCCACGGGACGTTCGGTCGTAACGCCGACGCCGCGCGCGATCATGACCAATTCGCCGGTCTGGTCGCGATATTCCACGATCCGCTCCCGGAATGTCAGCTTGCCGGCGCGCTTGCTCTCGCGTTCCCATGTCTTGCCGGGCACCGTCTCGCAGGTCAGTACATCGCCCGGACGCAGGGGGCGGATATATTCGTAATGCTGTTCCGCGTGCAGGCCGCCGGACGACGCCGGTTTGCCTTCGACACCGGATGCGGTCTTACCCGATCCGAACCACTTCTGGCCGGGCTTCGGGCGAAGATGGTATTCGGGGTCGAACTGTGCGACCGCCTGGGCGAAGCTGGGGGGGGCGATAATGCCACCAGCCTCGGTATTCTTAGCTGCCACCGCGTCGTGGTAGACGGGGTTGGTGTCGCCGATAGCGCGCGCGAACATCATGATATGAGTCGCTTCGACGGGGAATGTGATTTTGGCCAATTGTTTCCTCCGGTGCATGTTGCCGGAACAGGTTAGCAGGCTCGGCGAAAAGGGGAACAGGGCGTGAGGCCGCCCCTTCGTCGAGCCGGTGCATCGCGACGCGCCGCGATGGAAGCAGCGGCGATTCCGACTTGGTCCGGGCCGCGCACCGTCGCGGAAAACGCCGAGTCGCTGCGGTTTCTGCAAGCGCCCGGCCACCTGCCGCGCGGGCGCCGCGTTTACGCGATCGGCGATATTCACGGGCACCCCGACAAGCTCCGTCGCCTGCACGCCGCGATCGCTGCGGACCTAGCCGCGCGACCCACACCTTTCGCGACGTTGGTGCATCTGGGCGATTACATCGACCAAGGGCCGGACAGCGCGGGCACGGTGTCGTTGCTGGCGTCCGGCCCGACGATCCCGGGTGTGCGCGTCGTCAACCTGTTGGGCGATCATGAGCGCATGCTGGTCGACGCGCTGAACGGCGACAAAGCCGCCGCAACCGACTGGCTCTGGGCGGGCGGGCGCGAAACGTTGCCGAGCTGGGGCCTAGACCCCGATCTACCGCGCGAGGAGTGGGAAGCTGCATTACCGGCGGCGCATGTCGCGTTTCTGCGCGGTCTGGTGTTGTCGCACCGGGAGGGCGACTACGTGTTCGTCCATGCCGGCATCCGCCCAGGCGTGGCGCTGGACGACCAGAGCACCGACGATTTGGTGACGATGCGACAACCTTTTTTGTGGTCGGAGGACGATTTCGGCTTCGTCGTCGTGCACGGGCATTCGTCTTTACCCAGCGTCGCAATCGGCAAGAACCGGATCGCGCTGGATACCGGCGCGGGACTCGGGGCGAAATTGACTTGCGCGGTGTTACAGGACGATGTGATCGGCTTGATCTCGGTTTAGCCGAGGCGAAGCCGCTGCCGAAACGGTTTATCGCCCAGTGCGCCGCCGACGCACCAGCGCCATTCCCGCGAGGCCCGAAGCCATCAGCAGCAGGCTCGCGGGTTCGGGGACCGAGGTCGACGACAAATTGTAACCGATCGCGTCCAGAAGCCGAGCCTCGACCGACGCGAAGGTCAGACTGGGCGAGGCGCCGGCCGTCGCGAAGGCGTCCTGCACCATCGCCGGGGAATTGGTTGCGAAATCGCCGTAGTCGCCGCCATTGTTGCAGTTATTCAGGTTGGTCGAGTTGGTGGTGCCGCCGTCCAACGACAGATAGGCGTTTGGCACTGTGCCGGAGCAGGCGTTGGTGGCGAAGCTGCGCACGCCGACGGAGGCGTAACGGAACAGATCCTCGGGCATCGCTTGGTTCAGGAAAACAGTGCCGTTGGACGACAATCCCGACCCAAGGCCCAACACCTCGTCGATCTCGTGTTCGACCACCGCCAGCATGTCGTAGATACCGCCATTCAGCGTGGTGATGCCGGTGTTGATGCCGACGCAGCCGTCGCCAGTGAAGGTGCAGAACCCGGACGACGTCAGCGTCACGCCCGCCGTGGCGAAACCGAGCGCTCGGCCGAGGGCGGGTTTGACGCTGATTTTGAGCTGCGAGGCAACGGGGTCGGTCGCACCCGATGGGATCGACGACGAGATGGCCGTGGTGTCGTTAACGGTCGTGGCGTCGGCGATCAAAGCGGAGCGATAGCTGGAATAATTGATCGAATAGACGGCCGAAACGCTGGCGCCCAGGCCGGTGGACATGCCGTGAAACTCGATAGCGACCGTGATCGGATCGGAAAACGCCGTGTCGTAAAACGAAATCGCCGTATTCACCACCGCCTGCTCGGCCGCCGTCATGCCGTTGAAAGTCGGCGTAATCACCAGTGCGTGAGCCGGTGCCGCAGTCGCAGCAATCGCCAAAGCGGCGGTCGCAAATTTTACGGTCCAGGAATAAGCCACGTCGATATGTCCCAAAAAAATCCGTGCTCATTCTCATAAGGACACTAGCGTCGTCCCTCAAGCCTTTGTTTGGGTCCCGACTTCGTCCGGCGCAGATTCCTTATACTCCGGCACGGTGAACCAGACCCAAACGAGGTTCGCCGCCATCAGCAGCGTGGTTATCGCAAACACCCATCTGATACCCAGCCCCGCCGCCAGCACGCCGCCGGTCAGAGGGCCGAGCGAGTTGCCCAAGAAGGTCGCGGATGCAGTCAGGCCGTAGACGGTGCCGCGATTTTCCCGCGACACCGAACGCCCGATCAACGCGTTGGCGGTCGGCAAGATGCCCCCGATAAAAAGCCCGACCGCGAACCGCTCGGCAACGAATGCCCAGTAATTATCGACGAAAATTTGGGGGAGGCTGGTCAGGGTGGAACCGAGCAGACAGATCAGCAAGACCCGGCGGTAACCGATGATGTCGCTGCGGCTGCCCAAGAATGGCGACGACATCAGGTTGGCCAGCCCGGTGATGGAGAATGCGACCCCCGCGAGCGTGGCGATTTGCGGCGGAGAGCCGATCAACTCCTGCACGAAAACCGTCACCACCGGCTGCACGGTGCGCACCCCGAATTGCGCCATCAACAACACGAAAAACAGCGACATCAGCGCGCTCGAACCGGTCAGCAAGGCAAAGGTGCCCTTCATCGAGCGGGCTTTGGCGGTGGCGGGGGGCGGCTTGAATTCTTCGTGAACAAAGAACACCACCATCGCCAAAGTCCCGAATGTCGCCGCCGATGTCCAGAAAAACGGCGCCCTGAAGCTGCCCGTCAGGTCCGCCATGATCCCGCCCAGCACAGGCCCTATCAGCGATCCGACCATTTGCCCGGTGCTCAGCCACCCCAACGCATAACCGATCCGCCGTTCGGGGACCTGACTTGCCACCAAAGCGATGGCGGAAGTGGAAAAGCCCGCGAACAACCCCATCGCGGCGCGGGCACCGAAGAACCACCAAACATCGGTCGCAAGGCCCATCAAACCGGTGAATGCGGCGATGAAGAAGCTGGATCGCAACAACGCCAGCTTGCGCCCGTGCTTGTCGGCGACACGCCCCCACAAAGGGGAGGCAAAGGCCGCAAAAAAAGACGTCGATCCGGTAATGAGGCCGGACCAAATGTCGATTCCCTCGATACTGACGACGCCGAGTTCGGGCAGCATCAGCGGAATAATGGGCGACAGGAAGCTCATGGCGCCGGTCATGACGAACTGGATGCCGACCATGGCCCACAAGGTGCGTTGCCAGTTCGCCGCGCCGGGCGGCATCGCGATCTCGGCGGGTGGTTCGGGCGCGTCCGTCATCGCGGTCCATTTGACAGCGGGAGACCGGATGACACAATGGTTCGATCCAGGAGAACCACGCATGAGCGCGACTATCGAGGCCCATCGCCCCGCCCACGGCATTCCTCCGTCCGGCCCCAGCGCCGACGAAACCGCGTCGCTAGAGGATTTCGGCGGGATCGAGATTGCCGACCTCGATCTGTCGCGACCGCTGACCGAGGCGCAGCGCGACCGCGTTATGCGGCTGTTTCGCAAGCACCCCGTGCTGGTGTTCCGCGGGCAGAACCTGACCAAGGACCAACAATACACGTTCACCCTGAACTTCGGGGAAATCGAGGGCGCGCACGTCAACCGCCTAGTGGATTCCAAGAACTACACGCCCGTTCATACCGTCTCCAATTTGGACGCGGACGGCAATCCGTCGGAAATCCTGCGCGAGCGCGGCAATTACTATTGGCACAGCGACAAATCCTACCACGCGGTGCCGTCGCTGCTGACGATGCTGCATGCGGTGGAATTGCCCCCGAAGGGCGGGGAGACCCAGTTCGCCAACACCGCGAAAGCCTATTCCGCCCTGCCCCAGGCAGTTAAAGCCGAGATCGAGGGGTTGCGCGCCATCCACAGCTGGGAAGCCAGCCGCATCCAGTGCGGCGGACGCCCCGCGACACCGGAACAAATCGCCGAGCGCCCGCCAGTGGACCATCCTTTGGTGCGGGTGCATCCCGATAGCGGGGACAAGGCGCTGTATCTGGGCAACCATGCGTCGCACATCGTCGGCCGGCCGACAGCGGACGGGCAGGCCTTGCTACGGACGATGATCCAGCACGTGCAGCAGCCGCAATTTGTCTATACTCACCGCTGGCAGCAAGGCGACCTCGTATTATGGGACAATCGTTGCTCGGTGCATCGCGCCTTGCCGCACGAGGCGATGGGCGTCCATCGTCGGGTGCTGCACCGAACGGTGGTCAAAGGTTCGGTGCCATACTGACATGAAGATCGTTATCCCCGACGAATACCAGAATATCGTTCCACAACTGGCCTGCTACGCGCGATTGGCGGGTCACGACATCGTATCCTATCGCGAACCGGCTCCCGATTTCGAAACATTGGTCGCGCGGCTTTACCCAGCCGAAGTCGTCGTCGCGATCCGCGAGCGCGTGGAATTTTCGCGCGCACTGATTGCTCGGCTGCCGAACCTGAAAATGATCGCGCTGGTCGGCCGCAACGCCAGCACCATCGATTATGCCGCCGCGACGGAGCACGGGGTGATGGTGTCGACGGGCAAAAGCAATTCCCCCGTTGCACCCGCCGAATTGACCGTCGCATTGATGATGGCCGCGCGCCGCAACATCGTGCTGGAGGCCGAACGCATGCGCCGGGGCGACTGGCCCATGACGCTATCGCACCGGTTGCGCGGCAGCACGCTCGGCATTTTCGGGCTTGGCAATATCGGCTCGCTTGTGGCCGAGGCCGGCGCCGGGCTGGGCATGCGTATTTTGGTTTGGGGGCAAGAAGCGTCCGCCAAACGCGCCGCCGAACGAGGCTACGACGTCGCCGCGAGCAAGCCAGACTTCTTCGCGCAATCCGATGTGCTGTCGTTGCACGTCCGCCTCCGCCCCGACACGCGCGGCATTGTCGCACCGGAAGATTTGGCGCGGATGAAACCGACGGCGCTGATTATCAACACGTCGCGGGCCGAACTGATCGCGCCGGGTGCATTGCTGGCGGGCCTGCGCGCCGGGCGGCCGGGCTACGCGGCGGTGGATGTTTACGAGCAGGAGCCGATCGTAAACGGCGATCACCCGTTCCTGTCGATGCCCAACATGGTGTGTACGCCGCACCTGGGTTGGGCGGAGTGGGATAATTTCGAGCTGTATTTCTCCGAAACGTTCGAACAGATCGTGGCTTATGCGGCTGGAACTCCGTTGCGGTTGGCAAATCCGGAGGTGGTGCGAAAGCCGTAATTCGTGGGACAGGGAGGACAGTAAAGCCACCGAGGACCTCCGAAATTCGCAATGGCTTTACCTTATTTCAGACACTCCGCGATAAACTCGACAGTCCCAACATCCCCGATTGACGACCCCGCAAACGCCCCCCTATGGTCGATCCCAACGAGAACTGGGGACCGGACGGTGCCCCGATAGGGAGACCGCCCACAGTGGAAGACGCTGCGCGCCTGTTGCAGCTTGTCGTCAATGGTGCCGCCGCTGGCTGCATCTATGGCCTCATCGCGCTAGGATTCGTCCTAATCTACAAAGCAACCGAGATGGTGAACTTCGCCCAGGGCGACGTCATGATGCTGGGCGGTTTCGTTGCCTACAGCCTGATCGCCCATTGGGGGTTGAATTACTGGGTGGGCGCGTTGCTCGCCATCGCCATCACCGCGGCGTTCGGCTTCGTGCTCGATGCCGTCGTATTGCGACGGGTCATAGGACAACCCCAATTCGCCGTGGTCATGCTGACGCTGGGCTTGGGCTTCATCTTTCGGGCCGGCGCTGGCATCGCGTGGGGCTACGACTCCGTGGGCTTCAACACCCCCTTCACCAACAAAACCGCCCATGTCGGTTTACTGATCCTGGGACAGGACAATCTGTCGATCATCGTCGGCACGGTGTTGTTGTGCGGGGTGCTGTTCCTGTTTTTCAGCAAGACCCGCCTAGGCGTGGCGATGCAGGCATCGTCGCAGAACCAATTGGCCGCCTACTACATGGGCATCCCGGTGCGCACCGTCTTTTCGCTGATATGGGCGATTAGCGCGGGCGTCGCAGCGGTGGCCGGCATTCTGCTCTCGCCGGTGTCGATGATCGACGTGAATATGGGCTTCCTGGGCATCAAGGCCTTCGCGGCGGCCGTGATCGGCGGCTTCGGGTCCATTCCCGGCTCGCTCGTCGGCGGCGTGATCGTCGGCGTGGTGGAGCAATTGGCGGGCTACTACCTCCCCGCCGGGTTCCAGGAAGTCACATCCAATGTCGTGCTGCTGGCTATGTTGATCCTGCGGCCGCAAGGGCTGTTCGCCGAGCTCCAAGGGAAGCGGGTGTAGACGATGCGCTATCTTTTCCGCACCGACTACCGGCAGGATACGTCCCTCGCGCGCCATGGCGGGGACCTCTTTTGGTACGGGTTGCTTCTGATCGTCATGATCGCCTTCCCCATGCTGCTAGGGGAGTTTTATGTGGGCGAAATGGGCGGCGTGTTCATCTTCGCCATCGCGGGCGTAGGGTTGATGTTGCTGGTGGGCTACACCGGGCTTATCAGCCTGGGCCACGCGGCATTCCTGGGCATCGGCGCCTATACGAATTCGGTCCTGCTCGCGCGGGGGGTGCCATTTGTCATCACCTTGCCGCTTGCCGGGGTGTTCACTGCGCTCTGCGGTGCGGCCATCGGCTTGCCGACTTTGCGCATGAGCGGGCTGTATCTCGCGATCGCCACCTTGGCATTCGGCAGCATCGTCGGCACGATTTTCCAAAAATGGAGCTCGGTGACCGGCGGCTTCGACGGCTTCGCGGTACCGACGCCGACCATTTTCGGGGTCGGGTTGGATGGTGCGACCGGCATTTACTATGTGTCGCTGGCGGTTCTGATCTTCGTGCTCTGGATTTCCGCCAATATGCTGCGCAGCCCGATGGGCCGAGCGATGGTGGCGATTCGGGATAGCGAGGTGTCGGCGCAGAGCATGGGAATCAACCTAGCGCGCTACAAAGCCATGGCTTTCGCGATCAGCGCCGGTATGACCGGCCTCGCGGGCGGGTTATTCGCCCATTACGTGCGCTTCCTGGCACCCGATGCGTTCGACGTGCTGCTGTCGGTGCAATTCGTGACGATCGTGTTCGTGGGTGGCCTCGGCTCGCTGCACGGGGCCATTTTCGGCGCGATTTTCGTCCGCCTGCTGCCGCAGTTCATCGCCATCGTGCGCGACGATCTGCCCTTCGGCATCGGTCGCCTGCCAGGCTTGGAGCCGTCGCTATTCGGCCTCGTGCTGGTCTTGGTCATTCTGTTTCAGCCCGGCGGTATCAACGGCATCTGGCTGAAGGCGAAGCATTGGTTCACAGCGTTCCCCTTCAAACGCCAGACCAGTTCTCGCCGGCAAAAATCCTACGCGAAGTCGGAGCGGCTGCGATGAGCCTGTTCGAAGCCCAAAACATATCCGTCAGGTTCGGCGGCATTCGCGCCGTCGACGACGTGAGCTTCAATGTCGAAAAAGGAGAGGTCTTCTCCATCATCGGCCCTAACGGCGCGGGGAAGACGACGATCTTCAACCTGATCAGTCGTATCTACAACTCGACCGAGGGCAAGTTGATCCTGGATGGACAGGACTTCACCAAGACCCCGCCCAATCTGGTCGCCGGTATGGGCATTGCCCGCACCTTCCAGAATATCGAGCTGTTTCCCAACGCCACCCTGCTGCAAAATCTGCTGATCGGGCGGCATTGCCATTCCACTGTCGGGCTATTCTCCCAATTGGCGTTCACGGGTGCGACTCGCCGAGCGGAGATCCAGCATCGAGAGAAGGCCGAGGATGTGATCGCGTTCTTGGGCATGCAGCGCTACCGCGACGCGTTGATCGCCAATTTACCCTACGGCGTGCGCAAAGTGGTCGAACTCGGCCGCGCACTCTGCATCGAACCGAAACTGCTCCTGCTCGACGAGCCATCGTCCGGCCTGAACGTCGAAGAGACCGAGGGCATGGGTTTCTGGATCGAAGACATCAAAAAGGACCTCGGTATCACCGTCATTATGGTCGAGCACGACATGGCGCTGGTGAACCAAGTATCCGATCGCGTGATGGCGCTGAACTATGGCAAAGTGCTGGCGATGGGGTCACCGCGCGACGTCCAAACCCACCCCGAGGTGGTGAAAGCCTATCTCGGTGGCGACCTGGAGGATGCGGCGTGAGCGAACCCCTTCTCCGCGTCAACGGCATCGAGACGTTCTACGGCCCGATCCAGGCCATTCGAGGCGTCTCCCTCGAAGTTGCGCCCAGCCAGATGGTCACCGTGCTCGGCGCCAATGGCGCGGGTAAAACCACGGTTTTGCGCACCATATCCGGCGTGCTGAACCCCGAACGCGGGCAAATCTTCTTCGAAGGCCGCGACATCGCCAACATGGCGCCCGATCAGGTAATGCGCATGGGCATCTGCCACGTGCCCGAGGGGCGGGAGACTTTTCCGTTCCTCACCGTTCGCGAAAACCTCATGATGGGCGCGTATACCCGCCGCGACAGCGACGGCGTCGCCAAAGACCTGGAGCTTTGCTTCGGTTATTTCCCGCGATTGCTGGAACGCCAACACCAGCGCGCCGGCCTGCTATCGGGCGGCGAGCAGCAGATGCTCGCGATCAGCCGCGCGTTGATGGGCAAACCCAAACTCCTGTTGCTCGACGAGCCGTCGTTGGGCCTGTCGCCGCTGCTGGTTCAGCAGATTTTCGGCATCATCCGCCGCATCAACCAGGAACAAGGCGTTGCCATCCTTCTGGTCGAGCAGAATGCCCATATCGCACTGAAAACCGCCGATTACGGCTATGTGCTGGAGGTCGGGCGCATCGTGATCGAGGACAAATGCGCCTCGCTGGTGCATCGCGAGGACATCAAGGAATTCTACCTCGGCCAGAAGGAAGCGGGCGTCCGCGGCCAACGGCGCTGGAAGAGGAAGCGGGAATGGAATTGATCTCTCGCCCCATCGCGGGATGCAGCCAACGGCACGGGGAGTCGCCAGCATGACCTACACGATCCCCGACCTGCTGACCCAACGGGCCAGTGCCGGTTCCGCCATCGTCCTGCGCAAGAAGAATCGCGGCCTCTGGAAGACCGTAACGTGGTCCGACCTCGATGCCCGTCGGCGCGGCGTCGCCGCAGCCTTGCAAGGCGCCGGATTCCGTCAAGGCGATGTCGCCGGCGTCCTGTCCGAGACGACGCCCGACGCGGTTTACGTCGATCTCGGCATACTCACGGCCGGCGGGGTCAGCCTCGCAATCAACCCCGAGGAAGACGCCGACCGAGTGCGCACAATCTTGCGCGACACCGGCTGCCGGGTACTATTCGCCGAGAACGAAGAACAACTCGATAAAGCGCTGACTGTGCGCGAGAGTTGCCCCGCGCTGACCCGAATCGTCATCCTCGATATGAAGGGCCTGCGCGAATTCAGCGACCCCGGCTGCGAAAGCTTCGAATCCTTCGTCGGCCGCGGTGGATCGGTCGAACCCGTCGCCATCCGGCCGGACCATCCGGCGGTCTCGATCGGAGCGGGCCGAACGCTGACGCACGCCGAAGTCCTGGCCAAGATCGCGGAAGCCAGTAAAAAACTAAGCGTGCGAACGGGCGACGAACGGTTGGCGGTGCTGCCGATGTCCGACCCGTTGGAACGGATTCACGGACTTTACCTCGCACTCGACGCCGGAATAATCAGCAACTATCTGGAAAGCCCCGAAACCGCCCGCGAAAACCTACAAGAGCTGAAACCCACCTTGCTGGGCGCCGATGCCGAAGCTTGGACCCGGCTGCATGCCCGTACCGTGGGGGCCGCCGCCGCCGCGACGCGGTTCCAACGCGGGCTCTACAATTGGGCCATCGGTGCCGGCAGTGGTAACCCCTTGGCCAATGCCCTGGTCCTACGGGCCATCCGGCGGGAATTGGGCATGGACCGTCTGCGCGTTGCCTACGTCGCCGGTAGCAAGCCGTCCGCCGAGGTCGCCAACTGGGCCGCGGCACTGGGCGTATCGATCCAGTTGATAGAAACCTAAAGAAACACAGGGAGAATTCGATGCGCAAAAATTTGATCGCCGCCGCACTGGCCGCGACGCTGGCAACGCCGGCTATGGCGGCCGATGCCGTACGCGGTGTCACGGACACAGAAATCCTGATCGGCACCTATACCGATTTATCCGGCGTCACGGCCATGTGGGGGGTGAATAACTCCAACACCTATCGCATGGCCTTCGATGAGGCGAACGCCGCCGGCGGTATCAACGGACGCAAAATCAAATACATCGTCGAAGACAACCAATACCAAATCCCCCGCTCGGTACAGGCCGCCAATAAGCTGATCAACAAAGACGGCGTGTTCGTCATGGTCGCAAACGGCGGCACCCCAATGAACAACGCGACCATGCCCGATCAGCTCGCCAAAGGCGTGCCGAACGTGTTCCCACTTACCTCGGCGCGGTCGATGTACGAGCCGTTCCACCACCTGAAGTTCGGGTTGGCCGCGTCGTACTACGATCAGATGCGCGCGGGCGTGAAACTATTCGTTGAGACAAAAGGCAAAAAAGCCATCTGCGGCATGTCGCAAGACACCGATTTCGGCCGCGACGTGATGGACGGTGCCCGCGATCAGCTCAAAGCCATGAACCTGCCGATGGTCGCCGAGACGCTACACAAGCCGACCGACACCGATTTCAGCGCCCCGGTCGCCCGCCTGCGCGACGCCGGCTGCGACCTGATCGTGCTTGGCACGATCACGCGCGACACCATCCAAATAGTATCCTCCATCCGTAAAATCGGCTGGAACATCGATCTGATCGGGCAAGCCGCGAGCTACGACGAAGCGGTAGCGGAAGTGCCCGGTGGCGCGACCGAGGGCTTTTACTCCATGACCCCCGTCATCTTCGTCGCCGCGCACGACAGCCGCCCAGAGGTAAAATCCTTCGCCGAGAAGTACAAAAAGCTATTCGGCAAAGAACCCAACTTCGCCGCGCAGCTCGGCTACACCGGCGCGCAGCTGATGATCCTTGCACTGAAAAATGCCGGTAAAAACCTGAACGCCGACACGTTCGTGGCCGGCATGGAATCGATCAAAGATTGGAACGACATCTTCGGCTCCCCGGCGATGACCTTCAACGATAAGAAGCACCAGGGATCGAGCCAGTCGTTCCTATGCGTGGTGAAGGGCGGCAAATGGGAAGCGGTTAGCACGACGTCGGTGGGCTACTAACGACTTCTCCCCCTCCCCTACGGGAGGGGGCTCCGTCTACGAACGTAAAATCCGCCCGGCGACCGCGTCCAGTTTGGCCACAAGGCCCGGCGCACGCATCGCCGGGGCCGTGATCAGCGCATTGTCCAGTGCCCGATCGCAACCGCAGGCGCAAAGCGCCCGGTCGCCCGCGAAGGCCGGCACCACTTGCTTCACCAGCGCTTTCGCCTTGTCGGCATTCTCGAACAGCACCTTCACCACCGCATCGACCGTCACATGGTCGTGGTCGGGGTGCCAGCAATCGAAATCGGTGACCATGGCGACGGTCGCATAGCAAAGCTCCGCCTCCCGCGCGAGTTTGGCTTCGGGCATATTGGTCATGCCGATCACGCTGCATCCCCAGGAACGGTAGAGCTCGCTCTCGGCCTTGGTGGAGAACTGCGGGCCCTCCATCACCATATAGGTGCCACCGCGCGTCACCGGCAAAGCGAGTGCCCGCGCCGCAGCTTCCAGCGAGTCGCCCAGCCGTGTGCAGACGGGGTGCGCCATCGACACATGCGCCACCAGCCCGTCGCCGAAGAAGCTTTTCTCGCGTGCGAACGACCGATCGATGAACTGGTCCACCACAACAAAATGGCCGGGCGGAAGCTCGGCTTTCAGACTGCCGACGGCGGAGAGGGAGATGACGTCGGTCACCCCCGAGCGCTTCAATGCGTCGATATTGGCGCGGTAATTGAGGTGGGTCGGGGATGTCGGATGGCCCCGACCATGGCGCGGCAAGAAGACACAGCGCACGCCGGCCAGCCGGCCGAACAGCAACTCGTCGGACGGGCTACCCCAGGGCGTCGGCACGCGCCGCCATGTTTTATCTTCCAACCCGTCGATATCGTAGAGGCCCGACCCGCCGATGATGCCGAGAATTGTTTCCACCATGTGCGCTCTCCGTACAAAAGAATGGCGGGCCAATGCCCGCCATTCGTGCGACCTTCAACAGTAAAACAGATCGATCAGTGGATCGCGGCCCAAACCTTGCGCTTAAGGGCGTAGGTCACGCAGGCCATGAAGCCCAAATATAGGATCGCCCGGATGCCGATCTGCTTACGCTCGGTTTCCTCGGGGTTGGAGGCCCAATAGAGGAAGGTCGAAACGTCGCGCGCCATCTGCGCGAGATTGGTGGGTGAGCCATCGGTATAAGTCACCTGACCGTCGCGCAGCGGCTGCGGCATGGCGATCTGGTGGCCGGGGAAATACATGTTGTAGTTCATCCCCGCCTGCATCTTCATATCCTTCGGCGGCTCGGCGAACCCGACCATCAGGGCATAGATATAATCGACCCCACCTTCACGAGCATTTGCGATCAACGACAGGTCGGGCGGCAGCGCACCGTTGTTGGCGTAGCGGCTTGCCAGATCGTTAGCGAAAGGCGAACGGAATTGGCTCGCCGGCGTAGCGGGCCCTTCCTTCGGTGCGCCTTCATCGTTCAAGCCCTGCGGCACCGTCACCGACGACGCGAAAGCCTTGATC
>JBAXFK010000030.1:0-25736 GCA_037139955.1 Rhodospirillales bacterium | reverse complement strand
ACGGAGGGGTTACTACGGGCGGGCTTACCCCGGCGTCAATGAAAGGACACCGGCTTGCCGACGATTTCCGACAAGCCGATCCCGGTTCAGTGCGGCAAGGACGATGTCGCCGGCTGTGCGACGGTCACCGGCGCATCCGAGGGCTCTTCCCACTCGATCGGTTCCGGCCGGCGCGCTAGGGCCTGTGCAATCACCTCGTCTACATCGGCGACGGCGATGATCTTCAAACCTTTCTTCACGTTATCCGGGATTTCCGCGAGGTCTTTCTCATTATCTTTGGGAATGAATACCGTCGTGATCCCCGACCGCAACGCCGCCAGCAGCTTCTCCTTCAAACCGCCGATCGGCAGAACACGGCCGCGGAGAGTGATCTCCCCGGTCATAGCGATATCGCGGCGCACCGGGATGCCTGTCAGTACCGACACGAGCGACGTCGCCATCGCCACGCCTGCCGACGGGCCGTCTTTCGGAGTCGCACCCTCAGGCACATGCACGTGGATGTCGCGCTTTTCGAACAACGTCGGCTTGATGCCGTACTTGATCGACCGGCTGCGCACGTAACTGAGCGCCGCCGAGACGCTTTCCTGCATCACATCGCCCAGCTTGCCGGTCTGCTTGATACTGCCCTTACCAGGGAGCAGCACTGACTCGATGGTTAGGATTTCGCCGCCCACCTCGGTCCAGGCCAGACCGGTGACGACACCGACCATGTCCTCGGCTTCAGTTTCGCCGTAACGGAATTTCTTCACCCCGGCGAATTTTTCAAGGTTTTTGACGTTGATCGCGACCTTCTTAACCGTCTTGCCGGTCACCAACTCCTTCACCGCCTTACGGGCAAGGTTTGCGATCTCGCGTTCCAGACTGCGCACGCCCGCTTCCCGCGTGTAGTAGCGGATCAGCTCGCGCAAAGCCTCCTCGGACAGCGACCATTCCTCGGGCTTCAAGCCATGCGCTTCGCCCTGCTTGGCAATCAGGTGCCGCTTGGAGATTTCGACCTTCTCATCCTCGGTGTAGCCAGGGATGCGAATGATCTCCATGCGATCCATCAACGGTTGCGGCATGCGGAGGCTGTTGGCCGTGGTGACGAACATCACGTCCGACAGATCGTAATCGACCTCCAGGTAATGATCGGCGAAGGTCGCGTTCTGTTCGGGGTCCAGCACCTCCAGCAACGCGGACGAAGGATCGCCGCGCCAATCCGCACCCAGTTTGTCGATTTCGTCGAGCAGGAACAATGGATTGGAGGTTTTGGCCTTCTTCATGCCCTGGATTACTTTGCCGGGCATCGACCCGATATAGGTGCGGCGATGGCCACGGACCTCGGCTTCGTCGCGCACACCGCCCAGCGACATCCGCACAAAACTCCGACCCGTTGCCTTGGCGATGGATTTACCTAAGGACGTCTTGCCGACACCGGGCGGCCCCACGAGGCACAGAATCGCACCGCGCACCTTCGGGCTGCGCGCTTGCACAGCCAAGTACTCGATGATGCGTTCCTTAACCTTGTCCAGGCCGAAATGATCGTCGTCCAACACCTTCTCGGCCGCGATCACGTCATTGTTGATCTTACTGCGTTTTTTCCAGGGAATGGACAGCATCCAATCCAGGTAATTACGCACCACGGTCGCCTCGGCGCTCATGGGGCTCATGGTTTTGAGCTTTTTCAGCTCCTGCATGGCCTTCTCGCGCGCTTCCTTCGTGAAGCGAGTCTTCTTAATCCGCGCTTCCAGCTCGGCGTTTTCGTCCTTGCCGTCCTCGCCCTCGCCCAGTTCCTTCTGAATGGCTTTCAGTTGCTCATTCAAATAGTACTCGCGCTGGGTCTTCTCCATCTGCTTTTTGACGCGGTTGCGGATCTTCTTCTCGACCTGCAAAACCCCCATCTCGGATTCCATGTGGCCGAAGACTTTCTCCAGCCGATCGCCAACCTTGGCGATTTCCAACAAATCCTGCTTTTCCGCAATTTTCAGGCTCAGATGGCTCGCCACGGTATCGGCGAGCTTCGAGGGTTCGGAGATCTGATTCAGCGAAACCAGCACTTCCGGCGCGATCTTTTTATTCAGCTTAATATATTGCTCGAACTGCGAGACCACGCTGCGGCCGAGCGTTTCCATGTCTTTGCGGTCGGTGCCGGTGTCGGGCATCGGCTCGACGATGGCTTCGAAGTAGGCCTCGGTTTCCTTGAAACCGGTAATTTTGGCGCGCTTGCCGCCCTCGACCAGCACTTTCACGGTGCCGTCCGGCAGTTTCAGCAGTTGCAAAATCGTGGATACAGTGCCGACGCGATAGATGTCGTCGACCGAGGGATCGTCCTGCGTGGCGTTCTTCTGGGACACCAGCAGAATCTGCTTGTCTTCTTTCATGACAGCTTCCAAAGCGCGGACGGATTTTTCCCGACCGACGAACAACGGAACGATCATGTGCGGGAAGACGACGATGTCACGCAGTGGCAGCACGGCAAGTAAATCGCCCGGAGCAGTGCGCTGGGGCTTTTCCGGGATGGACCGGTTTGTTTCCGTCATGGTTGACCTCCTAAAGGACAGTCGGCGCCCAGTCCGCCCAACAGCGGCACGGACCGCGCCTTCACGGGCTTGTCATGCCCGTCGGTTGAAGTTGCATATCGGCTGCCGGATGGCATGGCACAAGACCTTGAAATTCCGTCATCGGACCCACGTGCAACGCATCACGCAGAATGCTCAGTACGCTCCTTGCCATAAATGTACAGTGGGGTTGCCCGCGACTCGGCCACTTCTCCGTTGATCACGACCTCTTCCACGCCTTCGAGACCCGGCAGTTCGTACATAGTGCTCAGTAGAATCTGCTCCATGATCGAACGCAACCCGCGCGCGCCCGTCTTGCGGCTGATCGCTCGGGTCGCAATCGACCGCAACGCGTCGTCGTTGAAGGATAGCTTCACACCTTCCATATCGAACAGGCGGCCGTATTGCTTGGTCAGAGCATTCTTAGGCTTGGTCAAAATCTCGGTCAGTGCCTTTTCGTCCAGGTCTTCTAGCGTCGCGATGACCGGCAAACGACCGATGAACTCGGGGATCAGGCCGAATTTCAGCAGATCCTCGGGCTCGACCTCGCGCAGGATGGTGCCCATGCGACGTTCGTCGGGATCGCGCACTTCGGCGCCGTAGCCGATTCCCGAACCCTTGCCGCGATTGCCGATAATCCGATCGAGGCCGGAGAACGCACCACCGCAGATGAACAAGATGTTCGTGGTATCGACCTGAAGGAATTCCTGCTGCGGGTGCTTCCGTCCGCCTTGCGGCGGCACCGAGGCAACCGTGCCTTCCATAATCTTCAACAACGCCTGCTGCACGCCCTCGCCGGACACATCGCGCGTGATGGACGGATTGTCGGACTTACGGGAGATTTTATCGACCTCGTCGATATAGACGATACCGCGCTGTGCCCGCTCGACATTGTAATCCGCAGCTTGCAGCAGTTTGAGGATGATATTTTCCACATCTTCGCCCACATAACCCGCTTCGGTCAGCGTGGTTGCGTCGGCCATGGTGAAGGGCACATCGAGAATGCGTGCCAGCGTCTGAGCCAATAGCGTCTTGCCCGATCCCGTCGGCCCGAGGAGCAGAATATTGGATTTGGCGATCTCGACGTCGTTGTTCTTCGCACCGTGCGCCAACCGCTTGTAATGGTTGTGAACCGCAACCGCGAGGACCTTCTTGGCATGATCCTGACCGATCACATAGTCGTCCAGCACTTTGCAAATCTCGCGCGGCGTGGGGACCCCATCGCGGGATTTGACCATGTGGGTCTTATGCTCTTCACGGATGATATCCATGCAGAGTTCCACACACTCATCGCAGATGAACACCGTCGGGCCGGCGATCAGCTTACGAACCTCGTGCTGCGACTTACCGCAGAACGAGCAATAGAGGGTGTTCTTCGAATCGCCGGACTTGCTCATGCGCACTCCTCCCCGGGACCTCCGGGGGCACAATGGGGAACTCTACCCCTCGCTCGCGCCAGGGGACAAGGTGAACAACGCGCGGTTGTTGCGCTTATATGACTGCGAACCGGCCCCAACCAATCCCGAAGACCCGAAGCCATTGATTTTATTGGCACACGGCTCCCGATACCGGCGCCTGGAAATTATCGATCGCACCGGAGGGAATCGGCCGTTCAGCCCTTGGAGGCGTCGTCCGTCGAAACCGGACGGGCCTGCACGACCTCGTCAACGATACCGAATTCTTTGCTTTCTTCGGCGGACATGTAGCTATCCCGCTCCAGCTTGCGCTCGATCGCCTCGATCGGTTGGCCGGTGTGATGGACGTAAATCTCGTTCAACCGCTTGCGCAGCGACAGGATTTCGCGCGCCTGAATCTCGATATCGGTAGCCTGACCCTGCGCGCCCCCGGAAGGCTGATGCACCATCACGCGGGCGTTCGGCAGCGCGTAACGCTTGCCCTTGGCACCGGCGCACAGCAGCAAGCTCCCCATCGACGCAGCCTGACCGATGCACACAGTGCTGACCGGGCTTCGGATGTACTGCATCGTGTCGTAGATAGCGAGGCCGGCCGAAACCACTCCGCCAGGACTGTTGATGTACAAGGAAATGTCCTTGGACGGATTCTCCGACTCCAGGAACAACAACTGGGCACAGATCAAGGAACTGACCTGATCGTAGACCGCGCCGGTCAGAAAGATGATCCGCTGCTTCAACAAAAGCGAATAAATGTCGTAGGCGCGCTCACCGCGAGCGGTCTGCTCGACCACCATCGGCACCAGATTGTTGGCGTAGACTTCGACAGGATCGCGGTCGATCATGGTATCGCCTTTGACGTCTCGGGCCGGGCGGCCGGGTGGTAGGAAAGGGCAGCGCCCTGCCAAATGGGGAGGCAATGCTCGGAAGTCACCCCCAAGCATCGCCCATTTCGTATTATTCCGCTTCGATGGCGGACGCCGCCGATTTCGGCGCGTCCGGCTCTTTCGCTAGTTCCTCGGGCGTCACCACTTCGTCGGTGAGCTTCACGAGTTCCAGCACGAAATCGACCACCTTCTCCTCGAAGATCGGGCCACGCAGCGACTCGGTCATCTGGGGGTATTTTTGGAAGAACTCCATCATCTGGGCTTCCTGACCCGGATAGCGGCCAGCCTCCACACGCATCGCACGCGTCAACTCGTCCGGAGTCACGGCGATGCCGTTGACCCGACCGATTTCAGCGAGCAACAGCCCAAGGCGCACGCGACGTTCCGCGATGCCGCGATATTCGGCACGCAAAGTGTCGTCGTCCTTGCCAAGATCTTCCGCATCCAACTTGCCGGCGTCTTTGTCGGCGGTCAGGCGCTGCCAGATTTGGTCGAACTCCTGGTTCGTCATGGTATCGGGCGTCGGGAAGGACACCATGTCGGCCAGAGCATCCAGTAGCAAGCGCTTCACCCGCTGGCGTGCCATACGGTCATACTCGGCCTGCATGCGTTCGGTAATCGCCGTACGCAGTTCTTCCAGCGTCTCCAGGCCCATCTTCTGCGCCAGGGTATCGTCGATGGCCCCCGGCACGCCCTTGCGGTGCTGCTTCACGGTCACATCGAAGGTCGCGGCTTTGCCGGCCAGATTGGGTGCGCCGTATTCGGCGGGGAACGTGACCGCGATCGTCCGGGCCTCACCGGCTTTGGCGCCGACCAGTTGTTCGGCGAAGCCCGGGATGAAGCCCGAACCGCCGATATCCACATCGATGTCCGACGCGGTGCCGCCTTCGAAGGCCACGTCGTCGATCTTGCCGAGGAAATCGACCGTTAGGACATCGCCTTCGGCGGCACCGGCATTCTCGCCACGGGCGGCCAAATCTTCCTCGGTCAGTTCCACCAGTTCGCGTGCCCGAGCAGCCATGCTGGCAATGGCTTCGTCGACAGCGGCGGCGGCAACTTCGGCCTTCAAACGCGTCAGGTTGACGGACGCGAAGTCCGGCATCGCGATCTCGGGCAGCAGTTCCAGCTCGATCGTAAAGGCGAGATCGACGGCGGGCGAGGCCTTGGCGGCCTCGACATCGACGCCTTCGACCTTCGGCTGCATCGCCGGGCGCAGACCGTTATCTTCAACGACTTTGCGGGTCGCTTCGTTCACCGAGTCGTCGGCGATTTCGGCGGACACGGCAACGCCATAGCGCTGCTTGATGACCGGCATCGGCACCTTGCCCGGCCGGAAACCCGGCAGGCGAAGCTGTTTGCCCAAGCTGGTCAGGCGCGCCATGCGGCGGCCTTCGATGTCCGCAGCCGGCACGACGATCGCGTACGCGCGTTTCAGACCGTCGGAGAGAGTCTCGGTAACCTGCATATGCCCGCAAATCCTCAAAAACTAACGCGCGCCGGACGGCTTGTGGTGCGGGCGAAGGGACTTGAACCCCCACGGCTTGCGCCACCAGAACCTAAATCTGGCGTGTCTACCATTTCACCACGCCCGCGCCGTCAAGGCATCCGGCCTTCATGACTCCAAGCGTTCCCGGCCGGAGCAACGAAGGCTCCACTCTCGACCGCGAACGCGGCGCTTTAGCGCAGGGCGTTCCATAGGACAAGCGCCGCGTCGCGCTCTGTCATGCCAAGCGACCGCTGTATTTTTCCAGCAAGCCCCAAAGGTCCTCCCCGACGCGCTGTTTGGCCTTCTCGTAATAGCCGGCAGAACGTAACGCCGACCTGAACGACGCAGGGTCCGCCTTGTTGAATGTCATGCCTTTATCGGTCAGCGCCTTCTGCACATCGGACTCGTTGGCAACCGTATCGGCCCGTTGCGCGACCCCGCCTTTGTTTAACGCAGCCGCCACGACATCTTTCAGCTTATCGGACAGCCGGCCCCAGGCCTTCGCATTGACGCACATCCATTGCCCGTCCCAGGAATGGTTGGTAATGGCGCAGAAGCGTTGCTGTTCGTAGACCTGCGCGGCTTGCACCAAGGGCAGAATTCCATCCTGCGCATCGACGGCCCCGGCCTGCAATGCGGGCATCAGGTCCTGCAAATTCATGCCAAGCGGGACGGCTTTCAACGCCTGGAACAGCCCTACCAAATCGGGATCGACCGGGGTACGAATTTTCAACCCCACTAGATCCGCCGCCGTCGCAATCGGCTTGTTGCGGGTCGTAATCTGGCGAAAGCCGAAATCCCAGCATCGGTCCATCGCGACCATGCCCAGCCGCTGTTGCACCTGATTGCGCAGCGCCTTACCCAGATCGCCGTCCAGCGCGGCCCATAGCTTCTCATAGCCGGCGAATCCGAAGGCCACGGACTGCACGAACATCGGCCCCAATACCCCGGCCAAGGATTGCCCGGTCACCGGCGTGACCTCCACCGTGCCGCCGCGTACCTGCGACAGAAGCCCGAGTTGTCCGCCGAGCTGGCTATCGGGCTTGACGATGAGTTCGATGCGACCTTCGGATTTTTCGCCGATCTCGGCCGCCGCCTCCACTAGGCGCCTGTGCAGAGGAAAACTCTCGGGCGCAGTATGGCCGAGGCGCCATTGATACTCCGGCGCCGCCAATGCGAAGCGGGGCAGCGCGGGGGTGGCGAGCGCAACGGCCCCCGCCATAAGGCGTCGTTTCGCGATCATCGTGCAGCCTGCTGCATAAGTTCGGATACGGTCGCGATCGACGCCACGGCTTCCAGGCTGCGCAATTCCTGCAATAGCGCGGGAACCCGATTGGCCGACATCGCCCGCCCGGCGCAATTGGCGAATTTCGCCTCCAGCAGATCGGTCGGCAGCGGGTTCTCCGGACCGCGCCCGAGGGGACGGTGGACCTTCTGGGTCAGGGTGCTGCCGTCCTTGAGGGTGACCTTCACCTCGGCGCCGAAATGCTCGAATGTGTCCATTTTCATATCGGGATGCGGTGCGGCGCGAACCCGGCGCAGCACCTCCTGCACGGCGGGATCGCGATAGCTATCCCCCTCGAAATGCTCGATCGAGACCTGCCGATCCACGAGGCCGCGCGCAAGGCAGTATTGCACGCTGAATTTTGCATCCAACTCGCTCTGCGGATTCGGGCGATTGGTGTGCGCCAGGCGGCGCGGATGTGTCCAGGAGTCGATTCGCTCCACCGATTCGGGCGTCAAGTTATTCTCGCGCACCAACATGAGCATGGCATCGATCGCCGGGTGGGTACTGCCGCAGCAGGGGTACTGCTTGATGGCCACGCCGGGGGATACGATGTCCCAGGGTTCGGCCCAATCGGCCAGAATGGCATTGGCATTATAATTGCCGGCACCGTTGAACACGTTGAGAAAACCCTGCTTGTGTTCGAAAGCATTGGCCGACGCGGTGAACCCGTCGGCCGCCAGCAGCGCGGCCAGCATGCCGTTGCGCGCGGCGTGCCCGACATGCAGCGGCTTGGTCATGGTGCCGAAATTCGACTTGATCCCGGACGAGAATGTCGCCGCCAAAGCCAACGCCTTAGCGGTTTGCGCCACCGACAAGCCTAGCAGATGCGCGCATCCGGCCGCCGAACCGAACACACCCAGGGTCGCGGTCGGGTGCCAGCCTTTCTCGTAGTGATGGAAATTTACCCCGCGCGCGATGCGGGTCTCCGCCTCCCACCCCGCGACATAGGCCGTGAGAAACTGCTTGCCCGACGATTTGTGCAGTTCCGCCAGCGCGAACAACGCCGGCACCACCGGGGCGGAGGGGTGCCCGCCCAGCGTGTTGGAACAATCGTCGTAATCCAGCGCGTGCGCGGCGGTGCCGTTGATCAGCGCCGCGTCCAACGGACCGACCCGCCGATTCGTCCCGAACACCAAGCATTCGCCGCCCGAAATGCCGATCGTCGCGGTCCGGCCGATAATCTGGGCGCATTCCTCGTGCGCGCCGGCCAAGGTGCAACCGACGGTGTCCAGCACCGCGACCTTGGCCCAATGCAGGGCATCGGCGGTCAGCTTGTCGAAGGCGACGCTTTGGATACGTTCGGCGAGGCCCTCGGCGATGGTGGTGTCGGTCATGCGGGCAATCCTCCTAGCTTGGGGGAACTATAAACCGAAGCCGGCCGCTGCTAGAAGCCGTGAGGGAATTCGGGGAGGACAAAGAATGACAATGCTCCGGCGTAGTGTGCTGCAATCGTCTTTCGCCGCGATGGCCTCCGGGTCGGCGCTGGCGCAAGGTTCGGACATGGCGGCAATTACAGCGGCCGCGCTGAAGCACGGCAAGCTGAACCTGCTGCACAATATCCCGCCGCCGCTGGGCGATTTGTGGATAGCCGAATTCGCCAAAGTATTTCCGAAGATCGCCTTAGAAGCCACACGCCTTGGCAGCACCGAAATGATGCAGCGCTTCGGCACCGAGTATCAAGCCGGCGTGACCGAGGCCGACCTGCTGATTACCCTATGGGATGAAACACTAATCAAATGGTCGGACCAAGGTTGGCTGCGCACCTGGACCCCGCCGGAGGCTGCGGGCATTCCCACACACTTCAAAACGCGCGACCAGCTCTACATCTCCCACTTCAACCGATCCTGTTTGGTTTCGAGCAAGACCAAAATCAAAGAAGCCGACGCCCCGAAGGAATGGACCGATTTCTTCGATCCGAAATGGCAAGGCAAGATCGGCATGGACCCGCCCTGGCGCTCCGTCGCGGTGCAGCAAATGCTCGCGGTATGGGAACAGCAGGGCATTAAGGATGTTGCCAAGCGCCTGAAAGCCAACGGCGTGCGCTTCTTCAACGGCAGCGCCGGGGTCGTACAAGCAGTAATCCGGGGCGATATTACCGTCGCGGCGGTGATCGACCCGCCGGTCATCTCGGCCTTGAACGACGGCGCCCCGATTCGTGCGATCTTCCCAGCCTCGGGCGTTCCGGCGGTGGGCAACGTCCTTCTGATGCCAGCCAAGGCACCGCATCCGGAATCGGGTCAGCTTTTCCTGAACTGGGCCTTGAGCCTCGAGGGACAAAAAGCCCTGGTAGGCACTATCGGCTCCCCGGCTGTACGGCCCGGCGCTGGAGCGCCCAAGGTGGTGCCGGGGATCGAGGGGCAGAAAATCGTCCTCAGCTCCGATTTGCTAACTCCGACGATGCAAAAAGCGATGATCGAGGAATGGCGGACCGTGTTCGGGTTGCAGTGATGGCGATTGCGGTGCGCGTAATGCTTCCCCTCCCCCGAAAGGAGGGGGAGACCATCTCATTCTCCATGTGCCGATGAACGCAAAATCCGGATCGCGCACGATCCAGGCCATCTTCGCGGCAACCTTCCTGGTCGCTGCCAGCCTGATTCTGACTCCGCTGGTCTCGTTGCTCTACGGCAGCTTCCGCAGCGCCGGCCCTGGCGAACCCTCGGTGTTCACGCTGCGCAACTGGGCCGACCTGGGCAGCACCGCAATCGCCAACACGTTGGTGACGACCTGCGTTATATCGGCGCTGACGGCCGTGCTCAGCACCGCCGGCGGGGCGGCAATGGCGTGGTTGATCTATCGCACCGATTTCCGCTGGAAGCGCAGTATGGTCGCCTCGGTCGGACTGAGCTTCTTTTTCCCCGGCTTTATCCTCGCTATGGCCTGGGTCATCTTGGGGTCGCCCGGCGGCATCTTCAACGACATCCTCGAAGAAGTGTTCGGCTTCGAGGGCTTCCGGTTCGATGTCTATTCCGAGGCTGGAATCGTCTGGATACAAGTCCTGCATATTATCCCGTTCGCGTTTTTCACCTTACGCGGGCCGTTGATCTCCATGGACGCAAGCCTGGAGGAAGCCGCCTACGCCTCCGGCGCATCGCCCTGGCAAGCGGTGCGACGGGTTACGGTGCCCCTGATGCTGTTTCCGATGCTGTCCAGCCTATTGCTCTGCTTCGTGCTATCGGTGGAACAATTCGCCATCCCCGCGATGGTCGGCATCCCCGGACATGTAAACACGCTGGCGACCGAACTCTATTTGCTCACCAGCTTCTCCCCGCCCAACACCGGTCTGGCGGCAGCGGTCGGATTGGCCATGAGCGCAGTGACCGGCCTGACCATCTTCGCCCAGCGCCGCATCGTAAGCCGCCGAGGCGCCCCGACCGTCAGCGGCAAAGGCTACAGGGTACGGCCGCTGAGCCTGCGGAAATGGCGTTGGCTCGCCTCCGCGATCGCGCTGTTCTACGTCATGATGGCCTTCGTCATTCCGACAGCAGCGCTGATCTACACATCGTTCGTCAAATTCTTCGTCGCCAATCCGTTCGAGGCCGCCTACACTATCCGTAACTATCTGCAAATTTGGAACAGCCCCGGCACGATGCGGGCCTTCTGGAATACCCTCCTCGTCGCCGGCGGCGGCGCCGCGCTCGGCCTCGCCCTCGGCACGCTCATCGCTTATTCAACCCACCGCCTGAAACCCACCGGCTACCGAGCGCTGGACGTACTGGCGTCGTTGCCTTTTGGAATACCGGGAATCGTGATCGGGCTGGGCTTCCTTTGGTCCTACGTCTATCTGCCGATCTACGGCACGTTGTGGGTGCTGGTCTTTTGCTACATGGCGCGCTTCCTGCCCTACGCCACCGAAACGGTCGGCGCGCAAATCGTGCAATTCGACAAGGTGCTGGAAGAAGCCGCCTGGGCATCCGGGGCCAGTCGGGTGGAAAGTTTCCGCCGCGTCGTGTTGCCTTTGCTGCGGCCTGCCCTACAAAGCGGTTACTTCCTGCTTTTCATTGCCTATTTCCGCGAAATCGCCGCCGCTGCACTGATCTACACGGCGTCCACACAAGTGCTGTCGATCTCCATCTGGGCGTTTTTCGAGAACGCGAATTGGGGCGTCGCCAGCGCGTTGTCCATCGTCACCACCATCGTCACCGTCGCCCTGATGGCCGCCGTCGGGCGCGCCTCGATGCGGGTATAGGAGTGCCTGCATGAGCATCGTCGTTCGCGATCTGGTCAAACGCTACGGCGACAAGACCATCATCGACCATGTCGGTTTCGAAATCGCCCAAGGCGAACTCGTCTCGCTGTTGGGCCCTTCCGGCTGCGGCAAGACCACGACGTTGCGCTGCATCGCCGGTCTGGAAACGCCAGAAGAAGGCTTCATTAGCATCGATGGCACAGTGGTGTTCGATTCCGTCAATCGGATCGAGATCGAACCATATCACCGCGATATCGGCATGGTGTTTCAATCCTATGCGATCTGGCCGCATTTAACGGTGTTCGAGAACGTCGCATTTCCGTTGCGTATCCGTCGCCGCCCCACCGCCGATATCGCGAAACGGGTGGACCGAGCGCTGGAGATGGTGGGATTGGAGGCGTTCCGAGATCGGTCGTCGCAGCAATTGTCCGGCGGGCAGCAGCAACGGGTCGCGGTGGCGCGGGCTATCGTGCACGAGCCGGCCGTGTTGCTATTCGACGAACCATTGTCCAACCTCGATGCCAAACTGCGCGATCGAACCCGCGCCGAAATTCGGAAATTACAACGGGATTTGAACGTTGCTACCGTGTACGTCACCCACGATCAGGCCGAGGCCCTGTCTCTATCGGACCGCATCCTGGTCATGCGCGACGGCATCGTTCGCCAACAAGGCACACCCGAGGAAGTCTACGGCGCGCCGCTCGACACATTTGTGGCGGACGTCGTCGGTCCGGCGAATTTCCTACCGGTCGTCGGTAACGCATTGGCGGACGGAACCGTGCTGCGCGCGACCGGCAGCGGCGAAGGCGACGGCGTGGCTATGATCCGCCCGGACCGGTTGTTCATCGGCGGAAATTCCGACAACGCATTATCCGGTACGGTCCGGCAGCGGCTGTACCTCGGCGGGCACTACGAATATTCGGTCGCCGTCGGGCCGTCGTTGCTACGCGTGCTATCGAGCATCGCGGTCGCCGAGGGCGCGCCGGTTGTACTGTCTTTCGCCGCCGCCGATTGCATTTTATTGCCTGCCGTAAAAGGGGAAACTGCATCATGGGCCTGACCGCCGATCTCTGCGAGCGCATCGCCAGTCTGAATTACGAAGATATTCCGGAGCCGGCGCTAGCCGCCGCCCGCCGGCTGGTGCTGGACGGGCTTGCCGTTGGTGTGGCCGGCGTGTCGCAAGAAGATGCCATTCCCATCATGGCCCGCACACTCCGCGCGCTGGGCGGCAATCCGATGTCCACTGTTATAGGCTGCGGTTTTCGTACCGATCCAGTTCGCGCTGCCGCAATCAACGGTTCGGCGATGCATGTACTCGACTTCGAACCGATGTGGAGCCCGGCGACCCACGCTTTATCCGTCACCCTGCCCGTGGCCCTAGCGCTTGCCGAAGCACGCAACCTGTCCGGTCGAGAGGTGCTGACCGCTTTAGTCAAAGGCCTGGAAATCCAAGGCTGGCTGCGGGAGGCTTCGGGCCAATACACGCCCGATGTGCTACAATTCCATCCACCCGGACTGGTTGGCCCGATGGGTGCGGTCGTGGTCGCGGCACATTTGCTGAAACTGGATCCGTTACGGATGGCGAATGCGTTCGGTATCGCCGGGTCCCGGGCCGGCTCGCTGTTCGGCAACGTCGGTACAATGACGAAATCCGCGCATTGCGGTCAGGCGGCGGCGATGGGACTGGAAGCCGCTTTGCTCGCCGAAGCCGGCTTTACCGGCGATACCGAAACATTCGAATCGCCGCTGGGTTACGCAAATTCATTCTACCGCGGCACCTTCAAACCGCAGGAAATGATGGGCTATGGCACCGGCGCATGGCGCGTCGCCAGCCCCAGCTATGCGATCAAAATGTTCCCGAGTCAGTTCGGCACCCATTTCGGCATTACCGCCGGGTTGGAACTGCACAAACGCCTGCCGGACCCTTCGGCGATCGCGGCCGTGACCCTAACCGGACCGGTTATGCCCTATGTAAACCGTGCCTTTCCCGAAACCGGCCTGTCCGGCAAATTCAGCCTGCAATACACGATGGCGAGCGCCCTGCTCGATGGCCATGTCGGCATCCACACCTTCACCGAGTCCCAACTCCACCGCCCCGAAATGCAAGCGCTGCTTGGCAAGATCGCTTTGGAAATGGACAAATCCATCCCCGCGCGTTTCGAAACGATGCACGTGCGTCTGCGGGTCGAGCTCAATGACGGCACAGTGCTGGAAACCCGGTGCGATGGCCCGCGCGGTATGTGGGGGCAACCGCCGATTGCCGACGCGGATCATTTGACGAAGGTGCGCGATTGCCTCGGAACTACGCTGGCCCCCGACCATATCGAAACGATCGTCGCGCTGGGTTCGCGGATCGATACGCTAACACCGGCCGAGGTCGGGACAATGATGGGGCTGGTGGGTTAGAACAGGGCGGTACTAGGCGGCGGCCGCCAAAATCGGCCGCACAAATGCCAACAAATTGCCGCCTGGGAACAAAAAACCCGGCATTCCCGCACGCTCCGCCGCCACGATATCGCTTGGCTGATCCCCGACCAACACGCAACGATCGGGCGTTAAACGCCAAACGCGCATCAAATCCAACAACATTCCCGGCGCCGGCTTGCGCCAATCGTGCGCCCGTCGGTAGGCGTCCAACGGAGCGTCCGGATGATACGGGCAATAGCGATAATCGTCGATCGTGCCCCCGTATGCCGCGCACTCCCCAGCGATCCACGCCAACAGCGACCGAACATCGTCCTCCGAGTAGAATCCGCGCGCGACTCCGGATTGGTTGGTCACGATAAAAACCCGCCAACCGGATTGGGTGGCCAACGCGATCGCCTCCCGCGCGCCTTCGATCCACTCGAACCGATCGCGGGTGCCGACATAGCCATGGTCGACATTGATCACGCCGTCGCGATCCAGAAACAATGCGCGCATCACACTGCCTCGACCGTCGCGTCCCGGCTGGCTCTAACTTTATCGACGCGGCGGCCTTCCATCTCCAACACTTCGAACCGCCAACCGGCGAACACGATGCGATCCCCGACACGCGGCACGCGGCGCAGCAGTGCCAGCAACAGACCGGCCAAGGTGTGGTAGCTACCCTCGGCGGGCAGGTCGGGCAGCGACAGACGCGACTTCACTTCGTCCACCGGCATCATGCCGTCCATGGTCAGCGCTGTTTCGCCGTCCGTACCCTCACCGCCGACCTCGGTTTCAGCGTCGGTGGGGTCGCCCACAATAGCTTCCAGCACATCGGCGGCGGTCACCACGCCCTCGAAACTACCGTATTCGTCCATCACCAGCGCCAAACCGAGCACGTCGGATTTGAGCCGTTCCATCGCATCGAGGGCGGTAACGGTGTCGGGCACGATCAACGGCTGACGCAAGGCGGAGTCGAGCGACAATTCACCCCCGTTCAGAATGCCATCGAGCAAATCCTTGGCTTGCACCACGCCCACCACGTTATCGACCGACCCGTCGCACACCACGAAGCGGGAATGCGGTGCGGCCTTCAGCGTCGCGACAATATCTTTGGGCGGATCGGTGCGATCGATCCAGGCAAGTTCCGTGCGCGGCGTCATAATCGCGCGCACCGGCTTGTCGGCGAGGCGAAGCACACGGGCGATCATATCGTGCTCCTCGGTTTCCAGGACGCCGGCCTGTGCCCCCTCCGCAAGCAGCATTTTCAGCTCTTCTTCCGTCACTGTCTGTTCCGGCGCCCGATGTGCGCCGAGCAGGCGAAGGATCAGCCCCGACGACCAGCCAAGGACCCAGACGGCCGGCGCGCCGACTCGCGCAACCATAGCGATCGGACGGGCCACTTTGGTGGCGGTCAGTTCCGGGTTGCGCAGCGCGAGGTGCTTGGGCACCAGTTCCCCGATCACCAGCGTCAAATAGGTGGTGACCAGCACCACCAGCGTGAGCGCCAGGGTTTCGGCAAACGGCTTCATCGACGCGAACGTTTCCAGCCAATCCTGCAAGTGAGAGGCAATGCGGGCGCCGCCGAACACGCCGGTCAGGACGCTGACCAGGGTGATGCCGACCTGAATCGTTGGCAAGAAACGTTGCGGGTCTTCGGCCAGCGACCGCGCGGCTGTCGCACCCGGGACGCCCTTTCGCTCCAAAACGCCCAGCCGCGCTCGGCGGACCGAGACCAGTGCGAGTTCGCTCATCGAGAACAGACCGTTCAACAGAATGAGGAGGATAACGAAGAGTATTTCGAGACCGGTTGCCATGATGGCGGTTCCTTAGCACGTCTGGGCTGGATTTGCGGCATACCATTGCATACTGAGAATTATCTTGTTTTTTAAGCGTCATCCGTGGTTTGTTAACCATTATCCGCAGCACGGAGACACACATGCAAACCGCCCGCACCGCCGACATCATTCCCTTCCCCCCGCGCAAACCGGCGGAAAACAGCGAAACAGACCGGTTGGCAACCGCACTCACCGCGCTCGATATCGCGCTCGCGGAACAACGCGCGGCCATCCAAGCATGGCGCCAATCGTTAACGGAATTGCGCGGTGTCGTCGGCGGACTCGGTGCCGGACTGACGGACTATCACGCAAGCCTCGGTCGCCTGGGTAGCCAGGTCGCGTCGCTGAACAGCGACGCCAAAGCAATGGAAAACTGGGCCGACGCCGCCCTTGCGTCCGGCGCCTGATTTCGGCTTCGTGCGGGGCCAGGAGGAACGCCCGCATGCCGCACCAAAACCGGATCGCCACCTTACGCGCCGCTCGGGTGGTGCCGGTCGTGCGTACCAGTACCGCCGCCCTTGCCGCCACCGCCGTCGGGTGGCTGCAAGAAGCCGGATTACGGATTTTCGAAATCACCATGACCATCCCGGACGCACCCGCCTTGATCCGGGACCTCGCCTCCGATCCATCGCTGACCATCGGCGCCGGCACCGTCGGCGACCGCACAACGGCCGAACTATGCATCGCGGCCGGTGCCCGGTTCATCGTATCGCCCTGGGTGGATCCGACATTGTCGGCCCCCTGCCGCGCGGCCGGTGCCACGCTGATGCTGGGCGCTTTGACCCCGACCGAGGTGAGAGCCGCGCTCACTGCCGGAGCCGACGTAGTGAAAATCTTCCCTGCCTCGTCCGTCGGCGGCCCCGCCCACATCAAAGCCTTGGCGAGCGTCTTGCCGCACGTGGCGTTCTGCCCAACCGGCGGGGTCGAGCCCGGTAACGTCGCCGCCTATCTCGGGGCAGGCGCGGCCTTCGTCGGCATGGGCGGCGCCCTAGTCGACGAAAGACGCATCGCCGCCGGCGACCGCGCCGCCATTCAAGCCGCCGCTCGGGCCATTCTGCCATGACTGTCGAGTTGCTTTGCATGGGCGAGCCGATGCTTGAATTCAACCAGCTCCCGCCCCGTCCCGATGGCACGCAACATTATCTCCAAGGGCATGGCGGCGACACCTCCAACGCCGCCATCGCCGCCGCGCGCCAAGGTGCTCGAGTCGGCATGATAACAGCCGTAGGGCAGGACATGCCGGGCGACAGTTTTATGGCGCTATGGCAACAGGAGGGCGTGGATACGTCATGCGTGGTCCGTTCGGAACGCGCGCAGACCGGCATCTATTTTGTCACCCACGATACGAGCGGGCACCATTTCCTGCACTACCGAACGGGCTCGGCCGCATCGCTTTATGCGCCTTCCGATGTGCCGACAGCCGCGATCGCCGCTGCCCGCATGCTGTATATTTCAGGCATCGGCCAAGGCATTTCCGTCACCGCCTGCGACGCCGTGTTCGCAGCAATCGATGCTGCCAAGCAACACAATATTTCCGTTGCTTACGATACCAATTACCGCCCAAGGCTATGGCCCGCACCCCGAGCAGCGGCGGCGATGCACGCGGCGATGGAGAAGGTGGATTACGCGATGCCGGGAATCGAGGACGTGCGTGTCCTGACCGGACTGACCGAACCCGAAGCAATGCTGGATTTCTACCTGCGGCTGGGTCCCAAAGTCGTCGTGCTGAAAATGGGCGAGGCGGGAGCCTGGCTGGCCACGCCCGACCGCCGGGTGCTGGTGCCGGCCTTCCCGGTTACGGCTGTCGATGCCACCGGCGCCGGCGACACGTTTTGCGGCTCGTTCCTCGCGCGAATTTTAGCCGGCGACGAACCGGAAGCCGCGACACGATACGCCACCGTCGCCGCCGCGTTGAAATGCGAGGGCTACGGGGCGGTGGGGCCGATTCCAAATGCGAACGCGGTCTGGGCGGCACTCGCGCGGATCCAAACCCCCTAGAACACCTTCGACACGTCATATGCGAACTTGCTCCGCGCACGACGTATCGAAGGGAACAGGCCCTAAAGCGTCGCAGCATTCCCCAGAATGTTCGTCGCCTGCGCCGACAGCACGCCGCCGTTGCCATGCACGATCGCCGTGTTCGCCCCGGCCACCTGACGATCCCCGCATTCGCCGCGAAGCTGACGCACCGCCTCGATCAGGATGAACAGCCCGTACATGCCGGGATGGCAATACGACAAGCCGCCACCGTTGGTGTTCACCGGCAACGACCCGCCCGGCGCGATCCGCCCGCCTTCGACGAAGCGGCCACCCTCGCCCTTCGGACAGAAGCCTAGGTCTTCTAAGAACAGGATCGTATTGATGGTGAACGCGTCGTACAGCGCCAACACATCGATGTCCTTCGCCGACATCCCCGCCGCCTTGTATGCCTGCGCGCCCGATGCAATCGCCCCGGTGTGCGTCAAATTGGGCATCGAGGTGATCGACGCATGCGTGATCGATTGCCCGCTGCCGAGCACGTATACGGGCTTTTGCTTCATCGAGGTTGCCCGGTCCGCCTTGGTCATGACGATGGCGCCACCGCCGTCGGTGACCAAACAAATGTCGCGCACCGTGAACGGGAAGCTAATCGGCCGCGCAGCCAGCACGTCGGCGACGGTCAGGGGCTTCTTCTCCCACGCGACGGGGTTCAGTTGCGCCCATTTCCGAGCGGCCACGGCGACCTCGGCCATTTGCTCGCGGGTCGTTCCGAATTCGTGCATGTGCCGGTTCGCCGCCATGGCATAGGCAGTGGCGGGCAGAAACGGGCGGAATGGGGTCTCGTACGGATTGAACTCGCGCGCGCTCGCGGCACGGCGACCGACGGTGCGTTGGGTGCTGCCGTAAGCGATGACCGCGACGGTGCACAAACCCGCCTCCAGCGCCGCATGGGCATGCGCCACATGGATTTCGAACGACGAACCGCCGACGATTGTCGAGTCGGTATAAGCATTCGGCAGCCCCAGATATTCCACCAGCGACATGGCCGAGGTGCGCGCCTGCGTCGTGGCGCAGAACACCCCGTCGACGTCTTTCAGGCTCAGGCCGGCATCGTCCAGCGCGCGGGCAATGCCTTGCGCCATCAGATCGAGGGGACTCATCAGCGCCGCGACGGCACCGATATCGGACTCGGCGGCGCCGACGATGGCGACACTTCCACGCTTGACCATCTTATACGCCCTCGACCGGAGTGAATACGGGATAGGGGTCTTCGTCGCCCTCGGCCGGATGCACGCGGAACTTCACGCGCATACCGATTTTCACAGCGAAGGGATCGATATCCTCGACGCGGGTCATCAGGCGATAGCCCTCGTCCATGTCGACCAAGCAGACATTGTACGGATCGCCCTTAGCGGGGTGGGTGACGGTGGTGGCGTGGACAGTGCCGAAGCCTTTGCTCACACGCCACTCTAGATCGGCTGCGCCGGTCACTGGGGCGATAACCCGAGGATAAAACACGGCTTTCCCGAGAGAGGGACTGAACTGGTAGCCGAGTTCCCCTCGTTTCAAATGCTCGACATACGTGGTGAGCGGCGATGCGGATGCGGTGGGCATGGATCGGTTCCCTCTATCGAATCAATCGAGCAGCCACGGCGCGGCGGACGCCTGCGCGATTTGCCGCACCTGCTGCAACAGGCCCGGCCCGACGGGAATACCGTCCGCCATGCGCTTGCGGGCGTATTCCCATTGCGGATCGCCCGCGACCATCACCGGCTTGGCCGGATCGATCGGAGTGGTCGCGCGCAGATCGCCGCAGAATTGGGCCACATCTTTCTCGAAATCGTCCTTATCGCGGAAGATGCCAGGATCGATCGCCATGAAGAAATGCCCGATATCCATCCCCTGCGGCTTCTTGCAGTGCTCGGGATCGGTGATCAGCGTCGCGCCGGACAGGCACGAGCCCAGAATATTTACCATCGCCGCCAAGCCGTAGCCCTTATAGGACGAATTCTCCGGCGAGCCGCCCAGCGAGGTCAGAAACCCGCCCTTTTCCTTGGCGACCAAAGGATCGTTGGACGGGTTGCCCTCTTTATCCAGCACCCAGCCATCGGGGGTCGGCACGTTCTCGTTCGCTTTGTTTCGGATGCGCCCAGCCGCGACGGTGGTCGTGGCCATGTCCAGCAGGAACGGCACGCCATCGGCGGACGGGGCCGCGAAAGACCAGGGGTCGGTGCCCAAACGCGCTTGCTTGCCGCCGGTCGGCGCCACCTGAATGCCGGACGCGGATGTGCATGCCATGCCGATAAGCCCGGCCTTCGCCGCCATCAACGTATAGAACCCGGTCGCGCCGAAATGGGCAGAGTTGTTAACCGCCGCGATCGCCATGCCGGTCTTCTTGGCCTTTTCGATCGCCACGCCCATCCCATAATGCGACGGCACATGCCCCAACCCGCCACCGCCGTCGATCAGCGCCGATACCGGACTTTCCCGTACGATGGTCGGCCGAGCCTCCATGTTCGCGCGGCCGGTGCGGCGGAGGTTGTCGTAGCCTGGGAGCATCGACATGCCGTGGCTGTCCACCCCGTGCAGATCGGCCCAGGATAGGATTTCCGCCGTGGGTTCGGCGTTCGCCTCGGGCATGCCCCAGGACAGCAGAATGGCTTTGATCTGGGCGCGATGGGTAGCGTACGGTGCTGGCATGGATGTCTCCTGATTGGTTGCCCCTAAACTCGCGCGAAGCAGGCGATCGGGCAAGGGCGCGGCGTCCCGAAAGCCGCTACCCGACCTTCCAGCAAAGCGATCCCGGCGTCGTGCAGGCGGGGCAGGCACCGTGCCAGACCGGGTATACTGCCTGGCAAGAATCGCAATGCCACGCCGAGTCGGGATCGGCCTCGGCCGCCAACCGCAGTTCGGCGCGGCCGGCGCCGGGGGCCGCGCCTTCGGCTTCGGCTATCTCGGCGAGCAGCAGAAACAAGCGGCGCTGATGCAGGCCGGCATCGCGCGCTGTCTCGGCCCGGTGCCGGGCCTCCCCGATCAAACCGGCATCGAACGCGGTACGGGCCAGCAGCATGCGGCTTTCCGGATGCTGCGGATTGGCATCGGTAAACCGCTGCGCCGCGCGCTCGCGTTCCAGCATATTCTCGATCGGCCGCAACGCCGCCTCCGCGAGCTCGGGATGCGGCGCAATGGTCCAAGCATGGCGCAACACCGATTGCGCAACACGTTCGCGCCCGGCCGAGCGCATAGTTTCCGCGTAGGTTAAGGCGGCCGGTGTCAGGGTGGGGTCTAACTTCCAGGCCTGCTTCGCCAATGCCGCCGCCCGTTTCGGGTCGGGTTCGGCACGCGCGGCGGCTACGGCCAACGCGGCCTTGGCGGGACCGCGCGTTGCCAGTTCCAGCGCGCCGATCCAATTCCCGGCGCGCACGGCCAACCGGCTACGTTCGGGACGCAGCCAATCCGCGCCGGGGTGTGCCCGCTCTGCTTGGCTGGCGAGAGCAGCGGCTTCCGTCCAATCTTCCCGCGCGATGGCGAGGCGATACAGCCCGCGATATCCTAGCAACGCGGCATCTTCCCGCGCAGCGAGCAGGCGGAACACCGTTTCGGCTTCATCGGATCGATCGGCGAGACGGGCGGCTTCGGCGGCGAGCAGCAGGGTTTGCGGCGTATCGCCCAGCATCCCCCGGGCTTTATGCGCCTCCCGCATCGCATCGCCTCCGGCACCGGCGGCGATGGCCACCAAGGTCCGGGTGAGCGCGCGCTCGCCGCCCTGCCGTCGCCGTTCGGCGCGCCAGCGTCCGCTCATGCCAGGAAGCCGCAGCACCGCCCCTACCACGCTAAAGACCAGATAAATCACCGCGAACAGCACGATCAGCGCCATCAACGCCACGGGCGCAGAGGTCTCGACGGTGTAACCGGCAAGCTCGCCAGAGACGCGTCCCGGCAGTTCCGCCATCCACCAGCCGGCCAAACCGACCAGCAAGGCGAGCGAAACAATCCTTAGCATACGGCCCATCAGGGTTGGGCCGCCATATCGGCCAAAGCCGCTCGTGCATCCCGCAGCGCGGTGGCGTCCGACAGCCACCCAGCCATCGCGGCGGCGGCCCCGCCGCGTAAGCCGGCCAGCGCATCGATCGCCCCAGCCAAATCCCCCACTTCCAGCACGGTCCGCGCTCGGACCAGCACACCCGCTGCGGGATCGCCGACCAAAACGCGATCCCCTTGGCGGACAGTGACCAATTCCTCCGCCCGCGCCAGCATCCGCGACACGATGGGCATGCCGTCGATCTCGGGGCGGCTAGCCTCCAACGCGGCGCGTTCGGCGGCGGGGTATTTCAGCCGCAGCGCTGCCTCGGTCGGGGGATTGGTGTTAGCGAAACGCGCCAAAGCTGGAGGCAGGCCGGGAATATTGCCCAACTTACGACCGGCGGCGAGCGCGATCGCCGCAGCATCGAGCCGCATGGAGCGGTCGTCGTGCGCAAGGGTTTGTTCCAGTGCCATCACACGAGCCGACAAAACTTCGGTATCGGCGACGGGTCGCTTTTCCAACGCGGCCAATCGGCCCTGCAACGGCGACAGATCGGCAACCGGGCGGCGTTCGAGCGCTTCCAGGCGCGGGGTCAAATCGGGGTGCGGTGCAGAATCGGGATAGGCGCGTCGCTCCAGCGCCGCGATACGAGGACCGAGGTCCGGCTCGACCGCGACCGGTGCCGGCTGCCGCTGTTCGAGTTGCACCAACCGGCTTTCTAACGCGGCGAGGTGGCGTTCCACGATGCGAAGATCGGGCGGCAAAGTCGTCCGATACCAAACACCGCCGACCGCACCGGCCAGCACGAGCATGACAAGCGGCACCAAATACCGCTGGCCGGGCGGCGGCGGTGGCGACGCAGGGACATCTTGGGACGGGGCGATGGTGGGTTCGGTCATCGGAGCAGCGCCAGCATGGCGTCCTGAGTAGGCTTGGCGGCGACGCCGACGCGGCGCCAGGGGAGTCCTTGTAATGCCACGCCGGCCGCCGCACCGATAGCCAAAGCCTCGACCGAGCGCACGGTTTCCCCGAGACAGGCGTTTTGGATCAGTCGCACGAACGTCCGAGCGGTCGCAGCGGAGAAAAACAAGGCGGCTCGTACCGTCCCCGCACGTAACGCATCGACCGCCGCATCCGGCAGCGCCCGGCTCGGCACAGCGCGATAAACGGCTCGGCGTAATACCCGAAACCCCGCTTGTCGTAGCGTCGTCGCCAGCGGCATGCCCTGCCCTCGGCCCGACGCCAAAAGCAATGTCCCGTCGGCCGGACGGAGGTCGCGAATAGCTAATGCCGCCAGCGCCACCGCATCGCCGGACGCGCTGACGACACGGCCGAAGCCCATGGCGCGTGCCCGAGCAGCGGTGGCATCGCCGACGGTGTAAAGCGGCAGAAGGCGGCAAGCCGGGAAACAAGGGGCCAGCGCATTGCCGCTGGTCGCCAGCACGGCGGCCACGGCCGATGGCAGCCGCGCGGGAACGGGTTCGATCGTAAAGACGGGTGCTAGCAACGGTTCGAAGCCCAAGGCGGCGACCCGGAACGCTGTGTCGCCCGCCCCAGGTTCGGGCCGGGTTATCAGAATGGCGTCAGCCAAACACATCCCTCGGGCAATCGGCCCGCAGGCTCGCCCCCAATTCCGATCCGATGCGAAACGCGTCAACGGCTAGCCCGTGCGACGAACGTTTGACGAGAAAACTCCCGTCGGCACGGGCCACAAGGCCGGTGATGTGCAATTCGCCGTTGGGCAGCAGACGCGCATGCCCGCCGATCGGGGTGCGGCAGGACCCGTCGAGTTCCGCAAGCATCGCCCGTTCGGCAGTGGCGACGGCCTTAGCCTCGGGGTCTTCGACACCGGTGAGCATTTCTCGCAAAGCGCGATCGTCTTCCCGCACGGTGATGCCCACAATCCCCTGACCGGCCGAAGGTACCATCGCATCGGGGTCGAGAACGACCGACGCGCGGTCTTCCATCCCCAACCGCCGCAACCCGGCTAGTGCGAGCAACGACGCGGCGCAGTCGCCCGCCGCCAGCTTGTTCAATCGAGTCTGCACATTGCCGCGAATCGACACCACCCGCAGGTCGGGCCGCGCGTGCAGCAGTTGCGCCTGGCGCCGAACGGACGATGTGCCAATCACCGCACCGGCCGGCAGGCAGGCAAACGGGTCCGACCGGTCGACATCGTGGCAATCCGGCCCGAGGATCAGCGTGTCGCGCGCATCCTCCCGCTTCAACGTGCAGGCCAACACGATTCCGGGCGGCAGCTCGGTTTCCAGATCCTTGAGGCTATGAACCGCGAAATCGACCCGGCCATCCAGCAATGCCTCGTGAATTTCCTTGGCAAACAGGCCTTTACCGCCAATCTCGGCGAGACGACGATCTTGGACGATATCGCCGGTCGTGTCGATCGCATGCTCCTCGAACACATCCATACCGCGCAGGACGGGGCAGAACGTGGACAACAACTCAAGGAAAAAGCGCGTTTGCACCAACGCCAGCGGAGAGCGGCGGGTCCCAACGCGGAGCGGTAGCGCTCGGCGATGCGGGGGCACAGTCGGTTTTTGCGGCGTGGCGGCGTTCATCATTGCGTCCTATTACTGCCGCCGTTCGAGGGAAAGATGGCAATTTTACCGATTCGCCCCGAGATGGGTCCCGTTCTCGGTATCGAGAGCTCCTGCGATGAAACCGCAACGGCCGTGCTGGATGCCTCCGGCCGGGTGTTGGCGGAGGCTGTACACAGCCAACTCGCGGAACATGCCCCGTTCGGCGGCGTGGTGCCTGAGATCGCCGCACGAGCCCATTTAGCGATTTTGCCCGGCCAGATCGCCGCGACGATGGCACGAGCCGGGCTGGGATTCGCCGAACTCGGCGGCATAGCGGCCAGCGCCGGCCCCGGCCTGATCGGCGGGCTGATCGTCGGCAGCCAAGTCGCCAAGGGTATCGCGATCGCGCATCGGCTACCCTACGTCGCGGTCAATCATCTGGAAGGGCATGCTTTGACCGCCCGCCTGCCCGGTTTGGTCCCCAACGGCGCGCCCTTTCCCTATCTGTTGTTGCTGGTGTCCGGCGGCCATTGCCAGTGCCTCGCGGTCGAGGGCGTCGGCCGATACACGCGTCTCGGTGGCACGATCGACGATGCTGCTGGGGAAGCCTTCGATAAAGTCGCGAAGCTGCTCGGTCTCGGCTGGCCCGGCGGACCGGCGTTGGAACGGCTTGCCGTGTCCGGCGACTCCGCCCGACACGATTTCCCCCGCCCGCTGCTGCGGCGACCCGGCTGCGATTTCAGCTTCTCCGGCCTGAAAACAGCAGTGGCGCGGGAAGTCGCGAAACATCCCCCCGGCGCCCTGCCAGCGTCCGAGGCCGCCGATATCGCCGCCAGCTTCCAACGCGCGGTGGCCGAGGTCTTGGCCGATCGCGCCGGCAACGCCATGGCTGCGATGCGTGCCCGCGATCCGACGGCACGCTTGTTGGTCGTCGCGGGCGGTGTGGCGGCGAACGGCGAAGTGCGTGCGGCGTTGACCCGAGAGGCCGAAGCGCGCGGCTTCGGCACGATCGCCCCGCCAATCCGCTTCTGTACCGACAACGCGGTCATGATCGCTTGGGCCGGGATGGAGCGACTTCGGCTCGGATGGACCGACGATATCGGTTTCGCCCCCCGGCCTCGCTGGCCTTTAGATACGGACGGCATGTTTCGGGGG
>JBAXFK010000029.1:0-25779 GCA_037139955.1 Rhodospirillales bacterium | reverse complement strand
GCGCCGGCCGCCGCCGCTGCGCCGGTCGCCGCTGTTGCCGCTGCCCCGGTCGAAGAGCAGACCGAATTCACCGTGATCTTGGCGAAAGCCGGCGACAAGAAGATCAACGTGATTAAGGAAGTCCGCACCATCACGGGCCTCGGCCTGAAGGAAGCCAAGGACCTGGTGGAAGCCGCTCCGAAGCCGGTGAAGGAATCCGTGAGCAAGGACGACGCTGCGAAGTTCAAGAAGATGTTGGAAGAGGCCGGTGCCACCGTGGAGGTGAAGTAACGCGCCCTAGCCACAATCTACCGGTCTGGCAGCCTCCGGGCATGCCGGACCGTATGACCGGAACGCGGGCGGGAATCGCTGGATTCCCGTCCCCGTATCCGATTCCAGACGACCCGAAGGTCCCTTCGGTCCACGACGACAGCAGGCAGGATAATCGATGAACGCGATCACGATGTCGTTTACCGGGCGCAAGCGCATTCGCAAGAGCTTCGGCCGCATCCCCGAAGTGGCACCGATGCCCAATCTGATCGACGTGCAGCGCTCGTCGTACGAAGCGTTTCTGCAAATGAACGTCCATCCGGACAACCGGACCCATTCCGGGCTTCAGGAAGTGTTCAAATCGGTCTTCCCGATCGACGATTTCGCTGGCCGTGGCCGGCTCGAGTTCGTCTATTACGAATTGGAAGACCCGAAATACGACGTCGAGGAATGCATCCAGCGCGGGATGACGTTCGCTGCGCCGTTGAAAGTTATTTTGCGCTTGATCGTATGGGACCTCGACGAGGACACCGGCGCACGCTCGATCCGCGACATTAAAGAGCAACCGGTTTACATGGGCGACATGCCCCTGATGACCGACAATGGCACATTCATCATCAACGGCACCGAACGCGTGATCGTGTCGCAGATGCACCGCTCCCCCGGCGTGTTCTTCGACCACGATAAGGGCAAGACCCACAGCAGCGGCAAATACTTGTTCGCTGCTCGCGTAATTCCGTATCGCGGTTCTTGGCTCGATTTCGAATTCGACAGCAAGGACATCGTCTACGTCCGTATCGACCGCAAGCGTAAGCTGCCGGTGACGACGCTGCTGTACGCGCTGGAAGGCGCCGGCACCGAAGCGTTACGCGCCGCCCGCCAGGCCAAGGGCGAAGTTCTGGAACTCGGCGAAGTCCGCGGTATGGATCAGGAAGAAATCCTGACCCACTTCTATAGCCAAGTGGTTTTCGATCGGACGCCCAAGGGATGGGCGCGCCCGTTCGACCCCGAGGCGTTCCGCGGTATCAAGTTGATGGAACCGCTGATCGACGCCGCTACCGGTGAGATCGTTGCCGATACCGAGTCCAAGCTGACCATCCGCCAACTGCGTAAGATTGCGGAAAACACGAAGGAAGTGCTGGTCGGCCGCACCGATCTATTGGGCCGCTTTGTGGCCGAAGATTTGGTGAACATGGATACCGGCGAAATCTACGCCGAGGCCGGTGAGGAATTGGCGGAAGCCCGCCTCGCGGCGCTGGAAGACGCCGGTATCACCCGGCTGCCGACCTTGGCGGTCGACCAGTCCAACGGGCCGTGGATCCGTAACACGCTGGCGGTGGACAAGAACACCAACCGCGACGACGCGTTGATCGACATCTATCGCGTCATGCGTCCCGGTGAGCCGCCGACTCAGGAAACGGCCGAAGCGCTGTTCCGTGGCTTGTTCTTCGACATGGACCGCTACGATCTGTCGGCCGTCGGTCGTGTGAAGATGAACATGCGCTTGAATATGCAGACCGAGGATTCGCTGCGGGTGCTGCGCAAGGAAGACCTTCTCAATACCGTCAAGACATTGTGCGATTTGAAGGACGGGCGCGGGCAGATCGACGACATCGACAACCTCGGCAATCGCCGCGTGCGTTCGGTCGGCGAATTGATGGAAAACCAGTACCGAATCGGCCTGCTGCGCATGGAGCGTGCGATCCGTGAGCGCATGGGGTCGGTCGATATCGACACGGTGATGCCGCACGATCTGATCAATGCCAAGCCAGCGGCTGCGGCTGTGCGGGAGTTTTTCGGCTCGAGCCAGTTGTCGCAGTTCATGGATCAGACGAACCCGCTATCGGAAGTGACGCATAAGCGGCGCCTTTCCGCGCTTGGCCCGGGCGGTCTGACCCGCGAGCGCGCCGGGTTCGAGGTGCGCGACGTGCATCCGACGCATTACGGTCGCATCTGCCCGATCGAGACGCCTGAAGGCCCGAATATCGGCCTGATCAACTCGTTGGCTACATACGCCAAAGTCAACAAATATGGGTTCATCGAGACACCGTACATGTTGGTCAAGGAAGGCATCGTGCAGCAGGGGGCCCAGTACCTCTCCGCTATGCAGGAAGAAAAGCTTGTCGTGGCGCAGGCCGATGCCCCGATGGATGGCAGTGGTAAGTTCACGGAAGAATTGGTGTCCGTGCGTAAGCAGGGCGATTTCCGGCTGGTAAAGCCGGAAGACGTGACCGCGATCGACGTCTCGCCGAAGCAGTTGGTCTCCGTTGCTGCCGCGCTTATCCCGTTCCTGGAGAACGATGACGCGAACCGAGCGCTTATGGGTTCGAACATGCAACGACAAGCGGTGCCGCTGATTCGGGCGGATGCACCGTTGGTTGGCACGGGCATGGAAGCTGCGGTTGCCCGCGACTCCGGTGCGACCATCGTGGCAAAGCGTCCGGGTATCGTCGATCAGATCGACGGCGCGCGCATTGTGGTGCGGGCGACGGCGGAAGACGGCACGACTAAGGGCGTGGACATTTACCGTCTTCGCAAGTTCATGCGCTCCAATCAATCGACCTGCATCAACCAGCGTCCGCTGGTTCGTGTCGGCGACCGGGTGGCCGATGGCGACATTATTGCCGACGGTCCGTCCACCGAGTTGGGCGAATTGGCGCTGGGTCGGAATGTGCTGGTCGCGTTCATGCCGTGGAATGGTTACAACTTCGAAGATTCGATCCTGATCTCGGAACGGATTGCGCGCGACGATGTTTTCACCTCCATCCACATCGAAGAATTCGAAGTGATGGCGCGCGACACCAAGCTCGGTCAGGAAGAAATCACCCGGGATATTCCGAATGTCGGCGAAGAGGCGCTGAAAAACCTCGACGAAGCAGGCATCGTCTATATCGGGGCCGAAGTGAACCCGGGCGACATTTTGGTTGGCAAGGTGACGCCGAAGGGCGAAAGCCCGATGACGCCGGAAGAAAAGCTGCTGCGGGCGATTTTCGGCGAGAAAGCCTCCGACGTGCGCGATACCTCGCTGAAACTGCCGCCGGGCGTGACCGGTACGGTGGTGGATGTGCGCGTGTTCAGCCGCCGCGGCGTCGACAAGGACGAGCGCGCGATGGCCATCGAGCGGTCGGAAATCGAACGCCTCGCAAAGGATCGCGACGACGAGAAGGCCATTCAGGAGCGGTCGTTCCTGAACCGGATGCGGGAGAAGCTGTTGGGTCGGAAGGCTTCCGGCGGGTTCCGCGGCATTAAGTCCGGCACGGTTATCGACGAAGCGGTGTTGTCGGAACATCCGCGTAACGCTTGGCGCAATATCGGCGTACAGGACGATGCAGTGATGACCGAGATCGAAATTCTCAAGCGGGAATACGATGCGGCCGTCAGCAAGTTGCAGGCGCGTTTCGACTCCAAGGTAGAGAAGCTGCAGCGCGGCGACGAACTGCCGCCCGGCGTGATGAAGATGGTCAAAGTTTTCATCGCGGTGAAGCGGAAGTTGCAGCCCGGCGATAAGATGGCCGGTCGTCACGGCAACAAGGGCGTGTGCTCGCGGGTTGTGCCCGTGGAAGACATGCCGTTCCTCGAAGACGGTACCCATGTCGACATCGTGTTGAACCCCTTGGGCGTGCCATCGCGCATGAATGTGGGGCAGATTCTCGAGACGCATCTGGGTTGGGCGTGCGCGACGCTGGGCAAGCAGGTTGGGGAGATGGTCGAAAACTATCGCCGCACCGGCCGTCATCGTGTCGAACTGCTCGAACGGTTGAAGGAGATCTACGGCGATGCGGTCTACGACCGGCAGATCCAAGACCTCGACGACACCGCGCTGATCGAACTGTGCGAAAACCTGAAAAAAGGCATCCCAATCGCGACCCCCGTGTTCGATGGTGCCCGGATGTCGGACATCGAAGGCATGCTGACGCGTGCCGGCCTGAATACCTCAGGTCAGGTGGTGTTGACGGACGGACGCACCGGCGAGCCGTTCGAGCGTAAGGTGACGGTCGGCTACATCTATATGTTGAAGCTGCATCACTTGGTGGACGACAAAATCCACGCGCGTTCGATCGGGCCTTACTCGCTGGTTACCCAGCAGCCCTTGGGCGGCAAGGCGCAGTTCGGTGGACAGCGCTTCGGCGAGATGGAGGTTTGGGCGCTCGAGGCTTACGGCGCGGCCTACACGTTGCAGGAAATGCTGACGGTGAAGTCGGACGACGTGTCCGGCCGCACCAAGGTCTACGAAGCGATCGTGCGCGAGCAGGACAACTTCGAAGCCGGCATCCCCGAGAGCTTCAACGTGCTGGTGAAAGAGCTGAAGTCGCTTGGTTTGAATGTCGATTTGGACAATCGGGCGGCCTGATCGGCCTCCCGGATTCCTCGATCAAAAGAGATAGGATGTCAGACGCATGAATGAGCTGATGAAAATCCTCGGCCAAACCGGCCAGGCGATGACTTTCGACAATATCAAGATCCAGATCGCCAGCCCGGAGCAAATTCGGTCCTGGTCGTACGGTGAGATTCGCAAGCCAGAGACGATCAACTACCGCACCTTCAAGCCGGAGCGGGATGGGTTGTTCTGTGCCCGCATCTTCGGGCCGATCAAGGACTATGAGTGCCTGTGCGGTAAGTACAAGCGCATGAAATTCCGCGGCATCATCTGCGAAAAATGCGGCGTCGAGGTCACCTTGGCCAAGGTGCGGCGCGAGCGCATGGGCCACATCGAACTTGCGTCCCCCGTGGCACATATCTGGTTCTTGAAGTCGCTGCCGTCGCGCATCGGCCTGATGGTCGATCTGACGCTGAAAGATCTCGAAAAGATCCTGTATTTCGAGAGCTATGTGGTGCTGGAACCCGGCACCACCGACCTCAAGATGTTGCAGTTGCTGACCGAAGACCAATTGCTGTCCAAGCAGGACGAATTCGGCGAGGATCAGTTCGAAGTCGGTATCGGCGCCGAGGCGATCAAGAAGGTGCTGCATCGGATCGATGCGGACGCCGAAAAGGTTAAGCTGCGTGCCGATCTGAAAGAAACCACGTCCGAAGCCAAGCGCAAGAAGCTCGTGAAGCGCTTGAAGCTGATCGAAGCTTTCAGCGAATCGGGTTGCCAGCCGGGCTGGATGATCCTGGACGTCGTGCCGGTCATCCCGCCGGAACTGCGCCCGCTGGTGCCCCTCGATGGCGGTCGTTTCGCGACCTCCGATCTGAACGATCTGTATCGCCGCGTCATCAACCGCAACAACCGACTTAAGCGGCTGATCGAGCTGCGCGCGCCGGACATCATCGTGCGTAACGAAAAGCGCATGTTGCAGGAATCCGTCGATGCACTGTTCGACAACGGCCGTCGCGGTCGCGCCATTACGGGTGCCAACAAGCGTCCCTTGAAGTCGCTTTCCGACATGCTGAAAGGCAAGCAAGGCCGTTTCCGCCAAAACTTGCTCGGCAAGCGCGTCGATTATTCCGGCCGTTCGGTCATCGTGGTCGGTCCGGAGCTGAAGCTGCATCAGTGCGGCCTGCCGAAGAAGATGGCGCTCGAGCTGTTCAAGCCGTTCATTTATTCGAAGCTGGAAAAATACGGCCACGCTACGACCATCAAAGCTGCCAAGCGGATGGTGGAAAAGGAACGGCCGGAAGTTTGGGACATCCTTGAGGAAGTCATCCGCGAGCATCCGGTGATGCTGAATCGCGCACCGACCTTGCACCGCCTCGGCATTCAGGCGTTCGAGCCGGTATTGATCGAAGGCAAGGCTATCCAGCTACACCCCCTGGTTTGCACCGCGTTCAATGCCGATTTCGACGGCGATCAGATGGCGGTGCATGTGCCGCTCTCGCTGGAAGCGCAGCTCGAAGCCCGCGTTCTGATGATGTCGACCAATAACATCCTATCGCCGTCCAACGGCAAGCCGATCATCGTGCCGTCGCAGGATATCATTCTCGGGTTGTATTATTTGTCGTTGGAAACTCCGGCATTCCGCGTGACCGAGGTCGAAACCACCCCGGCGTTCGGAACGATGGGCGAGATCGAGCACGCACTGTATTCGAAGCAAGTTACCCTGCACGACAAGATTCGCGCGCGCTTCGAGACGGTGGATGCCGGCGGCAACCCGGTCACCCCGGTGGTCGTAACGACCCCCGGCCGGATGATGATCGCGCAAATCCTGCCGAAGCACCCGAACGTGCCGTTCGACCTGATCAACCGCCAATTGACGAAAAAGAACGTCTCCGACGTGATCGACATGGTCTATCGCCATTGCGGTCAGAAAGAGTGCGTGATTTTCGCCGATCGGATGATGGGTCTCGGGTTCGCGCAGGCGTGCAAGGCAGGTCTGTCGTTCGGTAAGGACGATCTGATCATTCCGGTCGAAAAAGGTCCGCTGATCCATCGTACTCAGAACGAAGTCAAAGAGTTCGAACAACAATACCAGGACGGTCTGATCACCGCTGGCGAGCGCTACAACAAGGTCGTCGATGCTTGGTCGCGTTGCACCGACGAAGTCGCCACCGCGATGATGAAAGAGATCAGCAAGCAGGAAATTGGCGTTCCCACCAACTCGGTGTGGATGATGTCGCATTCCGGCGCGCGTGGGTCGCCGGCCCAAATGCGTCAGCTCGCGGGCATGCGCGGCCTGATGGCCAAGCCGTCCGGCGAAATCATCGAGCAGCCGATTATCGCGAACTTCAAGGAAGGTCTGTCCGTCCTCGAATACTTCAACTCGACCCACGGCGCCCGTAAGGGCCTCGCGGATACCGCATTGAAGACTGCGAATTCCGGTTACCTGACCCGCCGTTTGGTCGACGTGGCGCAGGATTGCATCATCGTCGAGGAAGATTGCGGCACCGATCGCGGTCTGACGGTGAAAGCCGTCATGGACGGCGGTGAGGTCGTTTCGTCCTTGTCCGAACGTGTGTTGGGCCGCACCACGGCCGAAGACGTGCTCGATCCGACTGGCGGCGCTATTTTGGTGCCGGCTAACACCCTGATCGAGGAAATCGAGGCCGATAAAATCGACGTTGCCGGTGTGGAGTCGATCAAAATCCGCTCTGTACTGACCTGCGAAGCGCGTATCGGCGTCTGCGGCCACTGCTACGGTCGCGATCTGGCGCGTGGCACTACGGTGAATATCGGCGAAGCCGTCGGCGTTATCGCGGCGCAGTCGATCGGCGAACCCGGCACTCAGCTGACCATGCGTACCTTCCATATCGGTGGTGCGGCCCAGCGCGGCGCCGAAGTCTCTGCCGTGGAAGCGAGCCACGAAGGCACGATCACCATCAATAATCGCGTCGTCGTTATGAATAGCCAGGGCGGCACAGTCGTCATGAGCCGTAATTGCGAAATCGTGCTGGTGGATGATAAAGGCCGGGAACGCGCCCGCTTCCGGGTGCCCTACGGTGCTCGCTTGCTGTGCGACGACGGTGCGACCGTGACCCGTAATCAGAAGCTGGCCGAATGGGATCCGTACACCCTGCCGATCATTACGGAACGCGACGGGCAGGTCGAATATCTCGATCTGATCGAAGGCGTGACATTGGTCGAACGGATGGACGAAGTCACCGGGCTAACGTCGAAGGTCGTCGTCGATTACAAGCAAGCCGCGAAAGGCGTCGATCTGCGGCCGCGCTTGCAATTGAAAGACTCGAACGGCGATGTAATCCGGTTGCCGAACAACACCGACGCTCGTTACTTCCTGGCTCCGGACTCCATCCTTTCGGTGGATAACGGCGCACAGGTCGCGGCAGGCGACGTCATGGCCCGCATTCCGCGCGAAGGCAGTAAGACCCGCGACATCACCGGCGGTCTGCCGCGCGTTGCGGAACTCTTCGAAGCGCGGCGGCCCAAGGATCATGCTGTCATCGCCGAATGCGACGGCCGCGTGGAATTCGGTAAGGATTACAAGGCGAAACGCCGCGTTATCGTCAAGAACGACGAAACAGGCGAAGAGACCGAGTATCTGATCCCGAAGGGCAAACACGTTTCGGTGCAGGAAGGCGATTTCGTGCGGCGCGGCGATCCCTTGGTCGATGGCCCGCGCGTGCCGCACGATATTTTGAAGGTGATGGGCGTGGAAGTGTTGGCCGATTACTTGGTCAACGAAATTCAGGACGTCTATCGTCTGCAAGGTGTGAAGATCAACGATAAGCATATCGAAGTTATCGTGCGCCAGATGTTGCAGAAGGTCGAAATCACCGATCCGGGCGACACGACCTTCCTGACCGGGGAGCAAGTGGATCGTACCGAATTCGATCAGACCAATAGTAAGCTGATGAAGGACGAACGTCCGGCGGTTGCCATGCCGGTGCTTCAGGGCATCACCAAGGCCTCGCTGCAAACCAATTCGTTCATTTCCGCAGCGTCGTTCCAGGAAACCACCCGTGTGCTGACCGAAGCGGCGACAGCCGGCAAGAGCGACAGCCTGACGGGTCTTAAAGAAAACGTGATCGTTGGGCGATTGATCCCGGCGGGCACGGGTGCCGTCATGAACCGTCTGCGTGCCATCGCTGCCGGTCGGGATGCGCGCAATCTCGAGTATGCGCAGCCGCGCATCGAAGCCGCAGAGTAATCGATCGAGCCGGGGGGGAGTCGATTCCCCCCCTGGCTTGCGATCCGCGTATATTCCCGGCACCCTCCGTCCCAATCGGAGGGTTCTTTTTATGCATGACCTCGTCATCCGCCATGGCACCGTGATCGATGGTACCGGGGGCGCTGCGTTCGAAGCCGACGTTGCAGTGACCGACGGCAAAATTACCGCGATTGGCAAGAATCTTCCGCGTGGCACCGAGGAGATCGACGCTAGCGGTAAGATCGTCACCCCCGGCTTTATCGATCCTCACTCCCACTACGATGCGCAGGCGACCTGGAGCAGCCGGATTACCCCATCGTCCTGGAACGGCGTCACTACGACGTTGATCGGCAATTGCGGTGTAGGCTTCGCCCCGTGCAAACCCGGCCAGCGCGACATGTTGGTGAAGTTGATGGAAGGGGTCGAGGACATCCCCGAAGTCGTGCTGACCGAGGGGTTACCATGGAACTGGCAGTCGTTTCCCGAATACCTGGATGCGCTGGACGCTCGGCCTTTCGATATCGATGTTGCCACGCAAGTGCCGCACGCGGCCCTGCGGGTGTATGTCATGGGTACCCGAGGCTTGGCCCGCGAACCTGCGACGCAAGCCGACAGCGATGCCATGGCGCGCCTCGCCGTCGAGGGTATTCAAGCCGGTGCGCTCGGTTTCTCGACCTCCCGCACCATCAACCATAAGACCAAGCGCGGAGAATTAATCCCTACGTTGCAGGCCGAGGAAGCGGAACTTGCTACGATCGGGAACGCATTGGGCGCGTTGGGCGCCGGCTGGCTTCAGGTGATTTCCGATTTCGACGATCCGGAGGCCGAGTTCGCTATGCTCCGCCGGATTACCGCGGCGTCCCGTCGCAAAATGGCCATCACTATCCTGCAACGAGATGCCAAACCGGACGAATGGCGTCGTATTACTGGCTGGATCGCCGAAGCCAACGCCGCCGGTGTCGGCATGCTTGGCCAAGTTCTAACGCGGGCGACAGGCATTCTGCTTGGCTTCGAGATTTCCCAAAATCCGTTTTTTGGCCGTCCAAGCTACACAGCTTTGGCTGGCTTGTCGCATGCGGAACGAGTAAAGTCGTTGCGTGATCCGGCCGTGCGCGCGCGCATCTTGACCGAAACGATTGACGACAAGGTGCTAGAGCGACGAGTGTCGCGATGGGATCGTATCTTTCCGCTTAACGATCCACCGAATTACGAACCGTCGCCCGACGACAGTATCGCTGCGATGGCGGCTCGACAGGGGCGGGAGCCGGGCGATTTGGCTTACGACTTGCTGTTGGAAAACGATGGAAAGGCAATCCTATACCGTCCGCTATCGAATTATACCGATGGCAATCTGAATGCTGTGCACGATATGCTAACGCATCCCGCAACAATCGTGGGTCTCGGAGACGGCGGGGCGCATGTGGGTATGCTGTGCGATTCCTCGGCAATCACAACGATGTTGACGCACTGGACCCGCGACCGAACGATCGGTAACAAATTCGGTCTCCCTTGGGCGATCCGTCGGGTGACGCGGGACTCGGCGTCGGCTATTGGCCTGAACGATCGCGGCGTGGTGAGGCTCGGCTTTAAGGCGGATCTGAATGTGATCGATTACGACCGCCTCTCGTTGCACACGCCTCGGGTTGTTTACGATTTGCCGAGCGGGGGACGGCGTTTGATTCAGACGGCGGCGGGGTACGAGGCAACGATTGTGGCTGGCGTGCCTGTTTATCGGGAAGGCGAGGCGACAGGGGCCTTGCCCGGCCGACTGGTGCGCGGCGCGCAGGCGGCACCGAACTGATGGCATATATCGGACAATCGCTAATCCGCAATGAAGATCGGAGGTTCCTGACAGGGACCGGTCGCTTTGTGGAGGACATCGACCTTCCCGGGCAAGCCTGGGCGCAGGTTGTGCGTTCGCCGCATGCTCATGCAACGATTGTGGAGATTGACACGACGGCGGCGTTGGCCGTGCCCGGCGTGTTGGCTGTGTACACGTACGAGGATATCGCTGCGTTGGGGGCGATGCGATGCCCGACGCAGGTTGCGACCATCGAGCCAATGAGGATACCGCAGCGACCAGCCTTGGCTCGGGGGCGGGTGCGCCATGTCGGGGACCCCGTTGCATTCGTGGTGGCGGAAAGTCGTATGGCGGCGCGCGATGGCGCCGAGGCCGTTATCGTTTCATACGATCCTTTACCTTGTGTGATAGATGGTGCGGCGGCAATGGCAGCAGGGGCACCGCTGTTGTGGGACGACGTGCCGGGAAATGTATCGTACCGATTTCAGAAGGGAGATGCCGGCGCGGTGCGGGCCGCGTTCGCATCATCTGATCATTGTGTCGAATTAGAGCTGATCAATAATCGTCTGGTGATCGCACCTAGTGAAACAAGGGCGGGAATAGGGCTTTATGGCGACGATGGATACGAAGCGATTCTGACTGCTGCCGGTGTGCATGCCATTCGCGATATGCTGTCCGAGGTGTTTGATGTCGGCAATGACCGCATGCGTGTCGTGGCTCCGGATGTAGGTGGTGGCTTCGGAATAAAAAATGCTTTATATCCGGAATGGGTATTGTTGCCGTTTTCGGCTCGTGCTTTGGGTCGGCCTGTAAAATGGGTCGCGGATCGTGCCGAAGATTTTACCGGCACAGCTCAGGGGCGGGATAATGTAACAAAAGCTCGCCTTGCGTTCGATGCCCAGGGGCGGTTCTTGGCATTGGATGTTTCGACGGTGGCGAATCTCGGCGCGTACATGTCTTCGGGTGGGCCGGGCAGTTCGACCAATGCGCCGGCTAATGCCATGGGTAGCGGCTACGTCATTCCGGCGATCTTCATGGATGTGCATGGCGTATTCACCAACACATTACCGATCGAGGCCTATCGTGGGGCCGGCAAACCCGAAGTCAATTACATGATAGAGCGGTTGGTGGACCTTGCCGCCGCACGCCTCGGGATGGATCCGGCAGTGCTACGGACATTGAATTTAGTTTCTGAATTTCCGTATCGGAAAGCATTGGGTACCGTTATCGATTGCGGGCGCTTTGCGGCGAATATCGGCGATGCCGAAGCAGTGGCCGATCGTGCGGGGTTTGCCGAACGTCGCGCCGCGTCGGAGGCAAAAGGATTGCGCCGTGGACTGGGGCTTTCCTGCTTTTTGGAAACCGCTCGGGGCTCCCCGAATGAAGGCGCAGAGCTCCGTTTCGACGCGGACGGACGGATCGCTGTTCTAGTGGGCACGCAATCCAACGGCATGGGGCACGAAACGGTTTACCCTCAGATTGCTGCCGACTTGTTGGGTTTGCCTCCGGATATATTTAGTTACGTGCAGGCAGACACGGGGATCGTGCGGGCTGGCAACGGACATGGCGGGGCACGATCCATGCATATGGGCGGTGCCGCTTTGGTCAAAACTGTCGATACGATGCTCGATAAAGCGCGCCCCATAGCTGCACGCTTGCTGCAAGCGGAGCAGGTGTCGTTTGCAGAGGGACGGTTCGCGGTGGTGGGAGATCCGTCGCGAGGCGTTGCGTTGCTGGATGTCGCTGCGGCGGTGCGGGACACCGACGATAGCCTAGATACATACGTCTGGAACCTTCTCGATGTGATTACATTCCCCAATGGATGTCACATTGCCGAGGTCGAGGTCGATCCGGAAACTGGTAGCGTTCGACTGGACCGCTATACCGCCGTCGACGATTTCGGCACGTTGATCAATCCAATGCTTACTCTCGGTCAGATTCATGGCGGGGTAGCGCAGGGCATCGGGCAGGCAATACTGGAACATACCGTCTACGATCCGTCTTCCGGGCAGTTGCTCAGCGGTTCCTATATGGATTATGCAACACCCCGAGCGGACGATTTGCCCGATTTCGATATTACCCTGACGGGTGTTCCGACGAATGCGAACCCGTTGGGGGTTAAGGGGGCGGGGCAGGCGGGTGCGATTGCGGCGCCGCAAGCCGTCGTGCTGGCGGTCCTCGATGCCATCGACATAGAAAAAATCGACATGCCGCTTACACCGGAACGGGTTTGGCGTGCTATGCAAACGGGAAAACGTTCATGACCGATAAGCCACGCATTGCCGCTGAAGAATATCTCGATGCACTCGCTGCGCACGGGATCGATTATATGTTCTGCAATCCCGGCACCGATTTCGCCCCGATTGTCGAGGCTTATGCGCGGTCCGCCAAAACAAATGCGATCGTGCCGCGTCCGATGGTTGTCCCGCACGAGAACTGTGCCGTTGGGATGGCGCATGGTTACACCATGGTGTCGGGCCGGCCGCAGGCGGTTATGTTACATACCAACGTTGGCACGGCGAACGCGATCAATATGTTGATCAATGCCAGCCGCGACCGTATTCCGATGCTTTTAACATCCGGCCGGACGCCGTTCACCGAAGCGGGTGCGGAAGGGTCGCGCAGTGTGCATATTCACTGGGCGCAGGAGATGTTCGATCAAGCCGGCATGCTGCGGGAGATGGTGAAATGGGACTACGAAATGAAACGCGGCGACCAGGCTGGAACGGTGGTGGATCGCGCGTTGGAAATTGCTAACGCATCGCCCCAGGGGCCGGCTTATCTATCGTTGCCGCGTGAGGTTTTAGGCGAAGTCGTGGGGCCGGCCGCATCGAATCGTGGGCACCGGGCAGGCCCGCGCCCGCCAACCCCGGCGGCTGACGATATCGAGATTTTGGCCGGGTGGATCGCAGCGGCGAAGAATCCGTTGATTATCACGGGAATGTTGGGCAAAGAGCCCCGAGATGCAATCGCATTGGAAACGCTGGTGGATCGTTGGGCTATACCGGTTATTCCTTATAATACCCGGTATTTTGCGATCGGTGCGGGCAATCCGATGTTTCAGGGTTCGATGCCCGGGTCTTTGCTCGCTGAAGCCGATTTAGTCATCGTATTCGAAACGGATGTTCCTTGGATACCCAGCAAGGAAAGCCCCGCCGCGAATGCAAAAATCGTCCAAATCGGCGAGGATCCACTGCACGCGCGCCTGCCAATGCGCGGTTTTCCGTCCGATATGACAATAACGGCGACATCGTTGTCGGTGTTGGAGGCGTTGAGCGCCGAATTGGTCGGTTATGCCATGCCGCATGTAGTGGAACGCCGGGCTCGCCTGACCAAACGATCCGAAGCTTTGCATGCCGATTGGAAAGCCGAGGCCGAGAAGGCAGGGTCCTCGGAGAAGATTACTCTGGCTTGGCTGAATTATTGCTTGCGTGACGTTATCGATCGCAATGCCATAGTGGTTTCAGAATATTCGTTCCGGCAGGAACATTGCCCACTCGAACGTCCGGGCAGCTTATTTGCATTGTCGTCCGCCGGAGGGCTCGGCTGGGGTTTTCCAGCGGCGTTAGGTGCTAAATTGGCGGCCCGCAGCCGGTTAGTTGTTTCCGTATTGGGCGACGGTGCTTATATGTTTGCCAATCCGACGGCTTGTCACTATGTGGCGCAAATGCAGAAATTGCCGGTGCTGACGATCGTTTATAACAATGCGCTGTACGGGGCGGTGCGGCGCGCGACATTGGAAATGTACGGGGATGGCGCAGCGGCCGAGGACGATGGGCGTTTTCTCGCCGACCTTCCCGCACCGAATTTTGAGAAGATTGTCGCCGCGCACGATGGGCATGGCGAGCGGGTCGAACATCCTGCCGATTTACCTGCCGCTTTGGCGCGCGCTGTTGCGGCGGTAAAGTCCGGCACGCAGGCATTGGTGAATGTGATTTGCCCACCGTGAGAGGGTCGGCCGCGCAACCAAATCTCGGAACAATTTCTTGGGGCGGCACCGATGGACGATCGAACGGATATTCACCGACGCCTCGCTCATGAGCTATGTCGTTGTGGATAGTAATAGTACTGCTTTTTTACTAGCTTATGGGACCGAAGACGATATTGTGGACCGCGCGCAGTCCGACGATTTTCTGCTCGCGCTGAGCTAGCCGAAATTCTGGGCCCGCAACGCGGCGATTCAGGGCTGGGGCCATTATTGGATCGGCACGAGTCCGGCGGAACCCGGTAGCGGCGCCTACTTGTTCGCACCGCGCTTGTTGCGCTTTCTAGAGGATATGCTTTGAGCCAGACCATTTACGAAGCACCCCGCCCGAAAGCGAAAGCCGGGGAAACGGTTATTACCAGCACATGCGGCCATAATTGCGGCGGTCGTTGCGTCGTCAATGCGCATGTGTCCGACGGTAAAATCGTCCATATATCCACCGACCGAAGACGTTGGAATCCCGACCATCCGCCGCTGCCTGCCTGCGCCCGCGGCGTGGGCCAGATCGAACGCGTATACCATCCCGATCGACTGAAATATCCGATGCGCCGCTCCGGCCCGCGCGGGGCCGGGCAGTTCGAGCGTATTTCGTGGGACAAAGCGTTGGATGAGGTCGCCGCGCAAATGCGCCGTATCCGAGAAACTTACGGCAGCGCCGCAATCCTGGATGCGTCCCGTACCGGCAGCCTGTCGAGTTTGCATGGCCGTGTCGCCGCGCAGCGCTTTCATTATATGGCGGGCGGGTGCACCGACCTTTGGTCCAATATGTCGGCCGAGGCCGAGGTTTTCGCCGTCCGCACCACCTTCGGAACTTCGGCCGATTACAAAGCGTCGGGCAGGGAGCCGACCGATTATATCAATTCGAAACTCATTCTGATGTGGGGATGGAGCCCGGGCGACGGGACGTTCGGGACTGGCACTATGCCGTTCTTGAAACAGGCGAAGAAGGCCGGGGTTCGTATTGTTTGTGTCGATCCGCGACAGACCAACACCAGTCGGCAACTCGCCGACGAGCATATCTTTATTCGTCCATCGACCGACACAGCCGCATTGGTTGCGATGGCATACGTAATTGTCAGCGAAAATCTGCACGATCGAGCTTTTTGCGATCGTCACGTTTTGGGCTTCGATAACACGACACCCTCGTACAAAGCATATGTTTTGGGCGAACTCGACGGTATCCCCAAAACACCGGCTTGGGCGGCGGCGATTACCGGCATTCCGGCCGAGACACTCCGCCAACTGGCTATCGACTATGCCACTAGCAAACCCGCTGCGCTGCACTGCGGTTATGCGCCGGGACGCACCTTGAACGGGGAGCAGTTCCATCGCGCTGCCTACGCATTGGCAGCCATCGCTGGCAATATTGGGATCGTCGGCGGCAATTCCGGGGTGAGCAACGGCGCCACCGGCCGACGGGCAATTAAATCGCTACCGACGGGTAAAAACCCGATCGATGCGCGGGTGTCGTCCCCGTTGCTTGCGGATTTATTGGCGCGCGGCAAAGCCGGCGGCTATCCGGCCGATATCAAGTTGATTTATTCCGCTGGCGGCAATTTGTTCAACCAAGCACCCAACAGCAGCAAGATGGTTGCCTCCTTGGATAAGGTGGAATTCATCGTTGCGCAGGACAATTTCTTGACGCCCACGGCGCGCTATGCCGATATTCTGCTGCCGGCCACCACTTTTTGGGAGCGGAACGACGTTCACACCCCCTGGTCCGGTGCTGGGCATTATTCCATTTATATGCACCAAGCCATTGAGCCGATGTACGAATGTCGCAACGATATCGACATTTTTGCCGACCTGTCGAAGCGCTTGGGGGTCGAGGGTTATAACGACAAAACCGAGGAAGAATGGCTGCGCGACCTGACCGGTGTTGCTGTGCAGGATTTCGAAGCATTTCGCGAGAGCGGCGTTGCTCGCTTCCCAAAGCCGAAAGATGCGGTTGCATTCGCGGCGGAAATTCGGGGTGAAAAGCCGTTCTCCACGCCTTCCGGGAAAATCGAGATTTATTCCACGACACTGGCGGCAAAACCGGACCCCTACGGGTTGGGCGAAATCTCGGTCATTCCGACCTGGGTGTCTCCGCCGGACGATGGCAAATATCCGCTGGCGCTTTGCACCCCAAAATCCCGAGCACGCACGCATTCGATTCATGGCAACCAACCTAGTCTGGCGCGCGTCGATCCCGATACGATCTGGATTCATCCCGACGACGCGGCCCGTCGGAAAATCCGTAACGGTCAGGCCGTGCGTGTGTTCAACGATGCCGGAACGACCATTCTGCTGGCCGAGGTGACCGCCCGCATCGCACCCGGTGCGGTATCTATCAAGGAAGGGGCTTGGTTCACGCCGGACGGCTCTGGGACGGATCGGAAAGGTTGTGCCAACGCCGTGACACTTGACCGGTCCGCCCCCTGTGGGGCAACCACTTATAACACGAACCAAGTCGAGATCGAGGTCCTCAAATGACGCATAAATCCATTGCCGCATTGCTGTTGTTGACGCTTTTGGCCGCGTGCAACACCGTTGCCGGGGCCGGACAGGACCTCAGCGCAGCCGGTCGGATAGTGACGGATTCAGCGGAAAAAGCTGCGGACTCACATCATCATTAAGGCCGGCGACACTTTCTCCTTGAACAATGTCAGGCTGCGGGCGGTGTCTTCGTAGGACATCGTCCCCAGGCGGAATTGCATGATCAACCCGCCGATACCGGTCTTCGCGAGTTCCGATAATTTCTCCGCCACAGTATCGGGGGACCCGTAGACCAACGAATGTTCTACGACTGTCCGAGCGGGCGGTTGCGTGCCGGGCGCGGGCATGGGGACGATCGATACGCCTTGTTCGCGATAAACTCGGTTGCGCATGTCGGCGCGCAATTCCTGCATGGCATGGAAGGCCGGGACAGCGATGCGTTCGGCTTCGGCATCCGTGTCTGCCACGCAAACATTGCGCCAAACCCAGCAATCTTCGACACGCCGTTCCACGGCTTCGTCGGTCAAACCGGTTTCGCGCAATGCGGAACGATACAACTCCATCCGGCGCGCCGTTTCGGCGTTGGTTTGCACGTTCATCATGAATGCTCGACCCTGGCGCGCGATGTCCAGCATACCGTGTTCGGTCGCCGCCGCTCGGATTACGTAAGGATGCGGTTTGGTAAAGGGGGCGGGACGTAATGCCGGTAAACGGAGGTTGAAGAATTTGCCACGGTGCTCGAATTTATCGCCCTTCCAGGCTTCTAGCATGATCGCCTCGGCCTCCTCGAAACGGCCTTGCGCCTCGGTATGGTCGATGCCGAAACCTTGGTAATCGTAGATATTATACGCGGTACCGCGCCCTAGCCCAACGATCAAACGCCCTTTCGATAAATTATCGATCAACGCCATCTGCTCGGCCATGCGAATGGGATGGTGCAACGCCATCTGTGCCACAGCAAAACCGATTTGCGCGTGGGATGTGGTGCGTGCCAAAGCGGCGGCGAAGGCAACCGGGTCGACATAAGCGCAAATTCCATCGAAATGGTGTTCGGCCAACCAAATCGCGTCGTAGCCGAGGCGATCGGTCAGCAGCGCTTCTTCGAACGTCTCGTCGATGATTCGGTAATCGTCGGCCGGGGAACGGCTTTCAGGGAACAGGAAGTTGGAGATTTTCATTCGCTGCGCCTTTGCGTTACTGGGACACACGATACACTGCGCTTCCCAACGCGAAAGACCCGTCCCATGAGCTACGAACCGGCCCGCTTCGATTTTTCCCGGCCTATCCGGATCGACCTCTATTCCGACACCCGCACACGCCCATCCCGCGCGATGAAAGAAGCGATGCTGGAGGCCGAAATGGGCGACGAGCAAGCCGGCTCCGACCCGTCGATCTGGGCGCTGTGCGATTATGCGGCCAAATTGCTCGGTAAGGAATCTGCGATGTTTTTGCCCACCGGCACTATGTGCAATCAGGTGGCCATTGCGACCCATACCCGTCCGGGCGACGAAATCCTGGCGCACGAGGACACCCATATCCAATCCAGCGAGGCCGGCGGCCCCGGCGCTATCAGCGGTGTGCTCATCAAAGGCTTGCAAGGGGATCGTGGGATTTTCACCGCCGAAACCCTGCGGGAGGCAATTCGCTCTGTGTCGCGCTATTCCCCGCCGCAAACTATGGTGGAGGTCGAGCAGACCGCCAACAAAGGCGGCGGGGCCTGCTGGACCGTTGCCGAACTGCAAGCGGTGGCCGACGTCGCTCATTCGCACGGCATGAAGGTGCATATGGACGGCGCCCGTCTAATGAACGCCGCTGTCAAATTGGGCGTCCCGGCGGCTGAACTCGCCGCGCCTTGCGACACCGTTTGGTTGGATTTCACAAAGGGCCTGGGAGCGCCGTTGGGAGCGATATTGGCTGGAAGCAACGACTTCATTGGGCAAGCGTGGCGATGGAAGCAGCGCCTCGGCGGGGCGTTGCGACAGGGGGGGATGAACGCGGCAGCTTGTCTGTATTCGCTGCAACATAATATCGATCGGCTGGCGGACGATCATGCCAACGCCGCTGCTTTGGCCCGTGGGATGGCGCAAATTTCCGGCATTACGGTGGAAATGCCGGAAACCAATCTGGTGTTCTTCGATGTCCGCGGTACCGGCCTTACAGTGCCGGAGTTCGCCGCTCGGCTTCGTCCGCACGGTATTTCGGTGTCGTCGACCGATACCTATCGCGGCCGAGCATGCTTGCATCTGGATGTGAGCGCCGCGATGGTGGAAGAAACTGTGGCGGTCATGGCGGCGGTTGTGGGGCGTTAAGTGCCCCGTTAGCTGGCGTTGGGAGGCGCGCCCGCTTCTACCGACCATCCGCTGGCTGCGATGGCCAAAATCCAACTTGACATTTCTAACAATTTAATGTTAGTCCATCAATCATGGACAGAACGGAGCCGCATGTCGCGCCTACCGCAACGCTGGTTCCCCCCCGGGGCCGGCCCGGTCCTGCGATGCCCGCTTGCATCGCCGCGATCGTAAGCGTTGTTCGCGTCCTGCTCGGCTACGGCAAGCACCTCGACCAGACCCTGCCCGACCGAGCGTCGCATCCGCGGTTCCCCACGCTGGCGGCGGGTTTCGGTACCCACGATCTACCCCGTATCCTAGCCCATGTGCAGCGCGGTATCTGGCGTGCCATGATGTTGCAACGGTTTCTTCTGGCGCGCGCCGCCCAGGGCCGCGATATCGAACCGGCGCCGCCCCCAGTCCGCGCCGAACAAGAAGACATCGCGGCGCTTGATATTAAACTCCGCGCGCCATCTAAACGCCGTAGGTCGGATCGTTGGGCCAGAAAAATCGTTTCCGACGATCCCTTGCACTTTGCCATGCCGACGTTGCAGGAACTCGAATCCCAGGTCCGCCGCCGTTCCGTCGGCCGCACGATTTCCGATATATGCATGGACTTGGGGATCGATGCCATCGCCTGCGACGGTGCGTTCTGGCAGGAGCTTTATCGAGTTCTGATAACGTTCGGCGGCAAATACGAGGATATCTTCAACGCGCAGGAAAGGCGGCGAAAAACCTTCCTGCGGGAGCGCGATATGCTCCCGAAAACTTGGCGCGACGATTGGCGCGATCGGCCCAAGGACGCAATCCGCCAACTCCTAGGCCTTCTGCTTGGGGAGCCACTACCGCTCGAGCAGCCGAGCCTACAGGTCCTATCGGCCTCGCTTTAGCGGCAGCGCATACGCGCCTGCCGCCGCAGCCGTACCGCCGCACTTAATCGGTGCGCTGAATAACCAAATCGAAGGTGATGCAGACGGGATTGTCGTCGGGTGCCATCTGCCCATCGTGGACCGCACCAGCCATATCGACCGCTGACAATTCCAACGCGACAATGCCGTCGCGTAAGGATCCGGAACGCACCAGCACCTCGGTTGCACAATCGTCGACACCGGCGCCGTCGGTAAAGCGTGCTCCGACAAGGCTGCCCAGACTGCCGCGTATGACAGCGTTGTTCATGCCGTATGCTGCTGCGATGGATCGAATTGCGCCGGTTATGTCTTCGTTAGGCTTTACCCGCGCGAAGACGGCGTTGCCGGGCTGGGAGATGCCGCTGGGTTGGAACAGGGTGAAATTGGTTTCTGCGTCCGGTGCCGTGGCGATACGGATATCGTGGAAACCCCAAGCTTCCACCTCGGTCTCTTCGCAAACCGTGCTTTCGCTCGCCAAGATGTGTCCGCCGCGCCGTTGCCCGTCCGGTTCGACCCAGGTTGCATGGCAATGCAGAAACGGTTTGCCATCGTTCCACCCGAATATGGCGTTGGCCTGTTCGATGTGCGTGGTGCCGATGGGTTCCCTGGGCGCGGTGAAATAAGCGACATGCGCCGGGCTGTCCGCCGGTCCCGGCATCACGTAGCGAAATGGGTTCAACGCGCCGCCCTTAACGACCAAGGTTGCGCTTTGCAGCCCCGCTTCGACCAGCGGCCCCGCCAACGCGTCGGTCAGCGACAGCCCGGCCCGCAGAACGAACCGAATCGGCACCAAATTGCCGCCGAAACTATCGATCCGAACCGGGTGGACCGGCCCAGGTTGCAACAGTGTCCGCATCAACGTCCCACCGCGTAGCCCTGCATCCCCCGTGGGTTGGCGCCTGCCAACATTTGGCCGTCCGGCTCCAGCCGAGCACCGGACAGGCGGCCTTCGCTCCAGTCGTCGCCCTTTTCGGCTTTGTGATCGCGGGCTTTCAGTTCGTACATGACGGCGTTGGGGTAACGGCCTTCCAGCACCAGCTTTCCCGGCTTGGCCACGCGCGGCCAGAAGCTCGACGGCCAGTGTTCCGAATGGAAATTCGGCGCGTCGATCGCCTCCTGTATCCCCATCTTGTGGTGCACCATACGGAGGAAGAAGGTTGTCGACCACTGGTCTTGCTGCTCCCCGCCAGGGGTGCCGAACGCCATCCAGGCCTTGCCGTCGCGCAGGGCGAAGCTGGGGGACAAGGTTGTACGCGGGCGCTTGCGGGGCGCGAGGCTGTTGGGCAATCCGTCCTTCAACCAGAACATTTGGCCGCGCGAGCCCATTGGGAAGCCCAGCTCGGGAATGCAAGGCGAGGACTGCAACCATCCCGCCGACGGCGTGGCGCTCACCATGTTGCCGTGCTTGTCGATCACGTCGATATGGCAGGTATCGCCGGCGGAAATGCCCATCAGCGCAACAGTCGGCTCCCCCGCCCCCTGCGCCGTCATCGTTGCGCGTTCGGCAGCATTGCGATCGACCCAGCCGCCGTAGCCGTCGATGGTGCCGGGGCGCAGTTCCACCGATGCCTCGCGGCCGATCAGCTTTCTGCGCGTTTCGTTATAGGCATCGGAAAGCAGTGTTTCCATCGGCACTTTTACGAAATTAGGGTCGCCATAGAAGGATTCGCGGTCGGCGTAAGCGAGTTTTTGCGCCTCGATTACCGTATGCACGAATTGCGCGCCCATCGTGTCCATCGCAGCGATGTCGAACCCTTTCAGCAGTGCGAGTTGTTGCAACATGACCGGTCCCTGGCTCCAGGGGCCGCATTTCAGCACGGTGTGGCCGTGGTAGTCGTAACGTAACGGATCCTCGACCCCGGCCGACCATTTCGCGAAATCGTCTGCCGCTAGCAGGCCGCGATGTTTGCGGCCCGACGCATCGAGAATGTCATTGCCGGAGAAGAATTTTTCGACGCATTCGGCGACGTAACCTTTATACCAGAAATCCCGCGCGGCTTCGATCCGGGACTCGCGGTTGGCGCCAACGGCTTCGGTGCAGACGCGTTCGTAGAGTGCGGCGAGTGCCGGACGTTTGAACAGCGCGCCGGGTTTGGGCACGTTGCCGCCGGGGAGGAATACGGCGGCGGAGGTCGTCCATTCCTTTTCGAACAGCGGCTTCACGCCGGTGATCGTTGCGCTGACGCGGGCGACCAAATGCACCCCATTTTTGGCGTAGCCGATCGCGTATTCCAGGACATCCTTCAGTTCCCACGTGCCCCAGTCGCGCAACAGCCGGCACCACGCGTCGAACGCACCGGGCACCACTGCGGGCAGCAGTCCCGTGCCGGGGACCAAATCCAAGCCCAGATCGGCGAATTTCGCCAGCGTGGCTGCTTGTGGGGACGGGCCTTGACCGCAAATGACCCGTTGCGTGTTGGCTTTTGCGTCGTGCAAAATAATGGGGGCATCGCCGCCTGGGCCGTTCAAATGCGGCTCCGCGACATGCAGGGTGAAGCCAGCGGCCACGGCGGCGTCGAAGGCGTTGCCGCCGCGTTCCAGTACCGCCATGCCCACTTGGCTCGCGAGCCAGTGGGTGGAGGCGACCACGCCGAACGTGCCGGCGATTTCCGGGCGAGTGGTGAACATAACGGTGCCTCCGAGGTTGATGCGACCGCAGGCTAGCGCCAGGGTGCGCGGGGTCAACAACAGGATTCCTCGATATGCTGATTTTGGTGGTGGGACCGAGCGGGGCGGGGAAAGACACGCTGCTGGAAGGGGCGCGGAAAGCGTTGCCGCATGCGCGCTTCGTCCGCCGGGTCATAACGCGCCCGGCCGAGGCGGGCGGAGAAGAGCACGAGGCGGTAACCGAAGCGGAATTCCTGCAACGCTCCTTCGCCTTGCAATGGTGCGCGCATGGACTTCGTTACGGCATTCCCGCCGATATCGCGGACGATTTGGTGCTGTGTCGAACCGTCATTGCAAACGTGTCGCGGGGCGCAATTGCCGAGGCTGCATCGCGCTTTCCGGCTTTTGTTGTCGAGGTGACCGCTCCGTCCGAAGTTCTCGCCGCCCGACTATCTGCCCGCGCTCGCGAAGCCGCCGCCGATGTCGCCGCTCGGCTTTCCCGTTCCGTTCCTATGCCGGATGGGATTTCTGTCGCTCGCGTGATGAACGACGGATCGGTAGAAGACGGAATCGCTCGCTTCGTTACCGCCGTTACCCAAGCAACGGCAGCCGCTCCGCGATCGTGAAAGCGGCGCCGGGGGCCGATTGGGTGAACAGGCAGATGTCGGTCACCCGCCGCGTGTAGGCGATGGATTCGGCGAAATGGGCTTCGGCGCGCGGGCGATACAATGCCATTTCGTCGGGCGACAGGCGGCGCGTGAGGGTCATGTGGAAGAACCACGTTTCGAATACGTAGGGATAACCCCATTTTACTAGCATCGCGTCTTGTTGGGGTGTCAGCAGGGATCGCCGACGGCGGGCGAGTTCCTCAGGCGATGCCGGTGCTCGGAATTCATCCAGTCGCTCCACACAGGCATCGGCGAGATGTTGGAGTTCCGGCGAGGGACGGGTTTCCCGCAATGCCAGAAACCCGTGCAAGTCCATAACCGCGAGGGGCGGTAGTTCGAAGGGTTTCAGCGTGCGGGCCATTGCCGCAGCGGCGTCCAGTAACGTCGCCCACGGCACGGTCGGTCGCATCGGCGGCTTCAACGTGGCGTGGAACCCGTATAACCGAGCATCGGAGACGATCTCGGCTATGTTCGGAATGTCGGGTTGTGCAGCCGGCGCGTTCGTTACAGGATCGCGGCCCAGCCAATGTGTGCTGGCCGCCGAAAGAGGGTCGTGCGGCGAGGGGGCGTAATAAATTGCAATCCGTTGCATCAGATCGTTCGCACGCCTCCGCACCAAACCTGCCGCACCACCGGCAGGTTTTCATGCACGGTGACCCGCACGACGTCGGCGCGGCACCACAGCGCCAATCGTCCGCGTTCCGGTAATCCGGCCATGCGGGCCGGCGTGTCCGTGACCATGCCGATGGCCGCCGGCAACGATATTCCATGCGACCGCGCGCAAAGAAATGCGGCTTCTACTAGGCTCGGCGGCACGTAATCCGACGCGAACGCATCCACGGCCTTGGCGTTTACCAAATCGGAAGCGGATACATTTCCGGAATGGGAACCGCCGCGCACGATATTCGGCGCTCCGGCGATGACTTGCATGCCGCCAGCCTTGGCGGCATTCGCGGCTGCCAGGGTCACGGGAAATTCGCTGATCGTTATGCCATCGGCGATGTTTTCTGCCACCTCTTCGAGTGTGCGGTCGTCGTGACTGGCAATCGGCACCTCTCGCCCGCGGGCCAATTCCAGCAGAATGCGGCGGTTCGGATCGCGCAGGCGGGCGCGCTGAGTGCGTAGTTCGTGTATCCGACGCTCGATGGTTTCATCGTCTAGACCGCTGGCTTTGCGGATTTTGCGGTAATAATCGAGGTTAGCATATTGGCCTTCGCCGGGGCTGTGATCCATTAGGCTAATCATGCGCACCAGACGGTGGCCGATGACCGGTTCTACCAAACCGATCGTGTCGGCGGCGGGGACCTCGCAGCGGAGGTGCAGGAAATGTTCCGACTTCAGCAGACCGGTGGGGGCCAGTGCGTCGAGATCGGCCAAGCCCTCGTGGAAGGTGCGGATGCGATCCTTTTCGAAACCGAGATCGCCCAGGCATAGGCTGTCGAAAATCGTCGTGACCCCGGCGGCGGCGCACTGGGCGTCGTGTGCGACCATGGCCGAGCGCGATGGCCAGCGCGAGGTTGCGCGCGGCTGCACCTGCCGTTCGAGATTATCGGTGTGCAAATCGACGATGCCTGGGATCAAGTAATCGCCCTGCATATCGATGGCACCTGACAACGACGAATTGCCTGTGTCGATGCCGACGATCGTCGCGCCTTTCATGGCGATCGTGCCGGATACGACTTCGTTCGGCAACACCAGCATGGCGTTGGTCAGAATGGTTTCGGGGTCCATGAACGCGGTCATGCGGCCTCTCGGGCTGGGGTCAGGGGAAATAGCCGATCGGCGATGGCGTCGCGAACTTCGGCGTCGTGGCAGATGGCGACAATGGCGATGCCGCTGGATTTGGCTTGCGCAATCATGTCGATAACGACCGCACGGTTTTCCGCATCCAACGACGCGGTGGGTTCGTCGAGCAAAAGGATTGGATGTCGCGCGATGAAGCCGCGTGCGAGATTTACGCGTTGCTGTTCGCCTCCCGAGAATGTGGCTGGAGGAATTTCGTGCAGTCGGCGCGGAATATTCAGGCGCAGCAGCAATGCGCTGGCGATGTCGCGAGCCTCGTCGTGTCGTATGCCGCGCGTTATCAGTTCGTCGGCAACGATATCCAGGGTGCCGACGCGGGGCACGACGCGTAGAAATTGGCTGACGTAGCCAAGGGTGTCCCGTCGGACAGCCAGCACGATTCTGGGTTCGGCGGATGCAATGTCCAC
>JBAXFK010000028.1:0-25839 GCA_037139955.1 Rhodospirillales bacterium | reverse complement strand
GTTCAACGCCGAGGCGGTGAAACGGAATTTCGAGCGCAGCAAATCCTTGGGCAAACGTGCTGGCGGGACAGTGTCCGAAACCTTCGAACTAATATCATCGATTGAGATTCAGGGCGAAGACACCGTCAAGCTCGTCCTCAAAGCACCCAACGGCCAAATCGAATACTGGCTCGGCAGCACTGCCGGCATGATGATCAGCCCCGCCGTACTGAAAGACGACGTTTTCGGCAGCGGAGTCGTCGCGATCGGCGCCGGTCCCTATAAGCTGAAGAATTTCGACGCCAACAATATCACCACGATGGCTCGTAATGATGCGTATTGGGGCGGCATCGCAGGCCGGCCTGCCGCCTTCGAGCATCATTATGTGCCGGATGGCCGCGCCCGTCTGAACGCCCTCCGCTCGGGCCAAGCGAATATCGCCCTTATCGATCCGCGCCAAATTCCTGAGGCAAAAGGCGCGGGTTTGGCGATTCAGGTCGTCGAAAAAAACGCCATGTGGGACATTTATCCCAACCTGAAGAAAGGCCCGCTGGGCGATATTCGGGTGCGCCGCGCGATCATGCACGCCATCGATCGGGAAGCTATCGCCGACGCACTGACGTTCGGTAGCGGCCATCCGATCCAGCAAATCTGGTCGCCTTTATCGCCGTTCCATTTGCCCGATCTCGAAAAGCGCTATCCGTTCGATCAAGGGAAGGCCAAAGCCTTGCTGGCCGAAGCCGGCTACAAAGACGGTTTCGATATGTCGCAACTGTTGTTGAACAATAGCGAATACCGGCAGGTCGGGGAGGCATTGCAGGCCAACCTTGCCGAGGTCGGTATTCGCATCAAATTCGATGTTGTCGATGTCTCTCAATTTCCGCTGTTCTTCAAACAGCCGCCACGGGGCGATGTTCTGATGGCACGCTACGGCGGGCGCAGCGATCCCATTCAAACTGTGTTCGAACTGGTTGGCACTGGCGGTTCTTACGCGCCCGGCGGTTCGGCCAGCCCGGAAATCGATAATTTGCTTGCGCAAGCTCGCGCGCTGGCCGCCAGCGATCCGAAGCGGTTGGAGGTTATGCACAAGCTCGCGCGGGAGATTTCCGAGCAGGCAGCGACGTTGCCGATTATTTCCCGGGCAAATGTGTACGCGACGAAGCCGGGCTGCATCGTCAACCTCAATCCCTATCTCCCGTCCGGCGACGACAGGTTCAACGACGTTCGTATCGCAGCGAGTTGCAAATGAAAAAATGGTTTTTCGCGGCGGCACTGTCGTTCGCAGCACCCGTCCAGGCGGCCGACGTCAATGCGGCGGCGACGCTGATTTATTACGACGCGGTGGGCAACGAAACGCTCGATCCGGCGGAACCTCAGAGTGGCAGTAGCTTCTCGCAGGAAGTGTTGCTGGCGTTGTTCGATACATTGGTGCGACTGGACGCCGGTGGCACGCCCGGGCCCGGTCTAGCGGAATCCTGGACTCCTAGCGCCGATCTGTCGTCGTATGTTTTCACTCTACGCAAAGGCGTAAAATTCCACGATGGGACCGAGGTTACGGCCGAGGTCGTCAAGAAAAACATCGATCGCAACATGGCTTTGGGCAGTCGAGCGAGCGGGGCGATGGTGGATTCGATCAAACCCTTTGCGGGGGTCGAAGTCCTGAGCAAATACGAATTCAAGCTGCTGCTGAAAGCGCCGAGCGGACAGATTCCGTATGTTTTTGGCGGCATCGCGGGGATGGTAGCGAGCGAGGCGTCGGTGACCGGCGATGCATTCGGCACGAACTTCAAACCGGTCGGCTCTGGCCCATTCCGGTTGAAATCCTTCGAATCCAACGTAAAATCCGTTATGACGCGGAACGAAGACTACTGGGGCGGCTCCGCTGGACGGCCCGCCGCGTTCGAACACCATTACGTTCCCGACGGCCGCGCGCGCTTGAACGCAGTGCGATCCGGTCAGGCAACGGTGGCATTGATCGACCCGCGACAAATTCCGGAGGCCAAGGGCGCCGGCCTCGCTGTGCAGATCAATGAGAAGAACGGGGTGTGGGACATCTACGTCAACCTCGAGCGTGCGCCGCTGAATAATTTGAAGGTGCGGCAGGCGTTCATGCACGCGGTCGATCGTCAAGCTTTGGCCGACGCGCTGAGTTTCGGCAGCGCCAAGCCGACGGTGCAGTTCTTTGCCCAGTCGTCGCCGGTTTACGATGCGGAATTGGAGGGAATTTATCCCTACGATCCCGCCAAAGCCAAAGCGCTGTTGGCCGAGGCCGGTTTTAAGGACGGTGTCGAACTGACCCATCTGCTGCTGAACACCACCGAGTATAAGCAACTTGGCGAAGCTTTGCAGGCGATGTTGGCGGAATCCGGTATCCGCATCGCATTCGACGTGGTGGATGCCTCGCAATTCAATCTGTTTCGTCGCCCGCCCTACCGTGGCAATTATCTGATGGCGCGATGGGGCGGTAGAGCCGATCCGTTACAGGTATTTCAGGAACTGATCGCGACGGGTGCGACATATAATCCGCTCGGTGTTGCGAGCCCGGAAATCGACAAGTTGATCGACAAGGCGCGCGGCCTTCTGCCCAACGATCCCGCCCGCCTGCCAATTTTGCGCCAAATTGCCAAGGTCGCGGTCGAGAATGTGGCTCATATGCCGTTGATGACCCGGTCCAATGTCTATGCGTACAAGCCCGGCTGCGTGTTGGGGCTGGCGCCGTATTTGCCGATCGGCGACGACCGATTCAACGACGTGCAGGTTGGAGCGAAGTGCAAATGATCGCGCGCTATTTGGCCGCCGCTCTGGCGCTCGCGGTCCCCGCGCTTGCCGCAGAGCCGAATCCAACCGGTTCCGTCATCTATTACGATGCGGTTAGCAATCAGACGCTCGATCCGCGGGAGCCGCAGAATAACAGCAGCTTCGCGCAAGGGCCGATCATGGCGGTGTTCGATGCGCTGGTCGCGCTGAACGATGCCGGGGAGCCGACGCCGGGATTGGCGGAAGCGTGGAAATATAACACCGATCTGACCGAGATCGTGCTGAACCTCCGTAAGGGGGTGTTGTTTCAGGATGGCACGGCGTTCAACGCGGCGGCAGTGGCGCGCAATTTCCAACGCAGCACCGAACTCGGTCTGCGTGCCGGTTTCGCGGTGTCGGAAACGATGGGGCAAATCGTATCGGTGGAAACCCCCGACGAGCATACCGTGCGACTGAAACTCAAAGGGCCGAACGGTCAGATGCCGTATTTGCTGGGCGGCCAAGCCGGCATGATGATTAGCCCCGCGTCCATAGACGGCGATGGCTTCGGCGCGACGCTGAAACCCGTCGGTGCCGGGCCGTTCAAGGTGCGTGTGTTCGAATCGAACGTTAAAACCGTCATGGATCGTTACGACGGATATTGGGGCGGCACCAAGGGCCGCCCCGCGACGGTCGAGCATCAATTTGTACCGGATGGCCGTGCGCGGTTGAACGCCGTGCGCTCCGGTCAGGCGAATTTGGCGCTGATCGACGGGCGGCAGATCGCCGAGGCGAAAGCCGCCGGATTCGCCGTGCAGATCAACGAGAAAAACTCGACTTGGGATATCTATATCAACGTAAAGCGCGACAATATCGGGCGCTTGAAGTTGCGGCAGGCGATCATGCATGGGCTCGATCGGTCGGCGATTTCCGATGCGCTGGGGTTCGGCGCCAGCAAGCCGACCGCTCAATTATTCGCCCAATCGTCCCCCATGTACGACCCGGCGCTCGAACAAATTTATCCCTTCGATCAAGCCAAGGCGAAGAAGCTGGTCATCGAAGCCGGATATCCGAACGGTGTCGATGTCACTTGGGTTTTGCTCAATACGCCCGAATATAAGCAGATCGCCGAAGCTGCGCAGGCGGTGTTGGGCGAAGTCGGGATTCGCATCAAATTCGATGTGGTCGACGTTTCGCAATACACGACCTTCCGACGCCCGCCGACGCGTGGCGATATTATGATGGCGCGCTGGGGCGGGCGGCCCGATCCATTGCAATCGTTCCAGGAAGTCACCGGCACCGGCGGTTCGGTGAATGCCGGCGACGCGGCTGTCCCGGAAATCGACCTCCTCATCGACAAAGCCCGCAAACTCGATCCGGCCGATCCCGCTCGGATGGTTGTGCTGAAACAATTGGCGCGGCTGACGACGGAACAGGCGTCCCATTTCGGCGTTATGACGCGGTCGAATGTGTACGCATATAAGCCCGGCTGCATTAGCGGTATTCCCGCCTATTTGCCGACCGGCAATGACCGGATCAACGATGTGAAAATCGCCGTGGGGTGCAAATGATACGCGCGCTGGCGGCTGTCGCGGCGCTGGTCGTGGCCGCCGCCCCGGCGATCGCCGCCGACAAGCCGGCCGATCCGAATGCCACGCTGATCTATTTCGATGCTGTCAGCAATCAAACGCTCGACCCACGGGAGCCACAGAATAACAGCAGCTTCGCTCAGGGGCCGTTGATGGCGATATTCGATTCGCTGGTCCGCCTGGATCCGTCGGGGGAACCGACGCCCGGCCTTGCGCAGTCCTGGGAATACAATGCCGATTTGACTGAATTCACCATGACCTTGCGGCCCGGGGTGACATTTCACGACGGCAGCAAATTCGACGCCGCTGCGGTGGCGACGAACCTGGAACGGTCGACAGCGCTGGGCAATCGGGCGGGCAACGCCACGTACGAGACCACCAATCAGATCGCGGCGACTGAAATTCTGGCGCCGGACAAAATCCGCCTGAAACTGAAAGCATCCAGCGGGCAGATGCCATATCTGCTAGGCGGGCAGGCAGGGATGATGATCGCGCCGGCCTCGCTCGTCGATAACCCGTTCGGCGCCGCATTGAAGCCGGTTGGCGCCGGTCCTTACAAAGTGCGCTCGTTCGATTCAAATGTGCAGACCGTCACCGCCCGGTACGACGGCTATTGGGAGCAAACCAAAACTCGCCCGGCCGGGTTCGAGCATCATTTTGCCTCCGACGCACGCGCTCGCCTGAACGCTGTGCGCTCGGGGCAAGCCAATCTGGCATTGATCGAGCCGAGGCAGATCTCCGAAGCCAAAGCAGCCGGCTTCGCGGTACAGGTGAACGAAAAGAATTCCACATGGGAAATCGGCGTCAACACCAGTCACGATGCAACCGGCAAGCTCAAGCTACGGCAGGCGATCATGCACGCCACGGATCGGGCGGCGCTGGCCGAGGCGCTCGGTTTTGGCGCGAGCAAACCAACCGTGCAATATTTTGCGTCGTCGTCGCCGTATTTCCAGCCGGAGCTGGAAAAGCTGTTTCCCTACGATCCGGCGAAGGCGAAGCTACTGGTGAAGGAAGCCGGTTATCCCAACGGGGTGGATATTTCCTGGTTGCTGCTGAATACTAACGAATACAAAAATATCGCCGAAGCGATGCAATCGATGCTGGCCGAGGTCGGTATTCGGGTGAAATTCGATGTCGTGGATGTGTCGCAATACACCCTATTTCGGCGACCGGCACCTGGGCGCGGCGATGTCCTGATGGTGCGTTGGGGCGGGCGGCCCGATCCATTGCAAACCTTTCAAGAAGGGATCGGTGGCGCCGCGCTGCCCTGGGGCGCGGCGTCGCCCGAGATCGATCCGCTGATCCAGAAGGCGCGCAGCATGGTGCCCGGCGATCCGCAACGTAAGGAGATCATGCTCCGTCTCGGTCGGATCGCGACCGAACAGGTGGCGCATGTGACGTTAATGACCCGGTCCAATGTTTACGCCTTTAAGCCCGGTTGCGTCGCCGGTCTGCCGGCTTATCTACCGACCGGCAACGACCGTATGAACGACACAACAGTCGGGACCGGCTGCAAATGAACACACTGCTGTATCTCTGTCGCCGCTTACTGGCGACGATTCCGATTCTGATTTTGGTCGGGCTGATCACCTTCCTGCTGATCCATTTGACGCCGGGCGATCCGGCGGCGGTGGTCGCAGGGGAGAACGCCTCGGCCGAGGCTATCGAGGCAGCCCGCCATCGCCTCGGCCTCGATCGGCCGTTTCTTTTGCAATTCTGGCACTGGCTCACTGCCGTCGTGGTTGGCGATCTCGGCACGTCGTTCACCAGCGGTCGGCCGGTCACCGAACTGATTTTCGATCGGATGCCGATCACTCTGTCGCTGACCGCCGGTGCGACTCTGATCGGGGTCGGCATGTCGGTGCCTTTGGGTGTGTTCGCCGCGATCCGGCGCGGGTCTTACCTCGACCGCATCACGATTTTCGGCACGTCGCTTGGCATCGCGGCGCCCGAGTTTTTCATCGGTTTGTTGCTGGTTTTGGTCGTGGCGCTGAACTGGGGTTGGTTGCCCGCCACCGGCTACATTCCCTTCACCGAGGACCCCGTCGAGTATTTTGCCCGCCTCACCTTGCCTTCCATCACGCTCGGCCTCGGCGTCGCCGCCGAATTGGCTCGGCAGGTGCGCGGGGCGATGATCGACGTGCTGGCGCGCGATTACATCCAGACCGCACGGGCCAAGGGGTTGTCGATGTTTTCGATCATTGTCAAACACGGCCTGAAGAACGCCGCCATCCCAGTCGTGACCGTTCTAGGCCTTCAAATCCGCCGCCTATTGGGCGGGGCCGTGATCGTGGAGCAGATTTTCGCGATGAACGGCGTCGGCTCCCTCGCGGTACGGGCGGTGTTTTTGCGCGATCTACCGGTGCTGCTGGGTGTGGCGCTGACTACGGCGGTGGTCGTGCTGTTCGTCAATCTGTTGGTGGACATGTCTTATAGCTATTTCGATCCGAAGGTGAGGACCGCATGAGCGCTTCGATCCTCTCCGCCGCTCCGGTCGCTTTGCCGCCGAGCAGCAATTTCTTTCAGCGGTTTTGTCGCAATCGGACGGCGACGGTCTCGGCGATCATTCTGCTGGCGATCGTTATTATTGCCATCGCCGCTCCCTGGATTGCACCGCACGATCCAGCGAAGTCGTCGTTGCGAGCGATCATGAAACCGCCAACCTGGCTGCATCCGTTCGGCACCGACGATCTAGGCCGCGATGTGCTCAGCCGGTTAATGTTCGCATCCCGGCTGTCGTTGGCGGCCTCGGTGCAGGCCGTGGCGATCGCTTTGGTTATCGGATTGCCGTTGGGGCTAGTCAGTGGCTACCTCCGCGGCTGGGTCGACACGATCATTATGCGCCTGAACGACGCGTTGATGAGTTTTCCCGCGCTCATTTTGGCTGTCGTGATCGTTGGCCTGTTGGGGCCGAGCCTGACGAACGCGATGACGGCAATCGGGCTGGTGTATGCGCCGCGCATCATGCGCGTGGTGCGCGGCAGCACGCTGTCGGTGCGGGAGGAGGTATACATTACCGCCGCCCGTGCCACTGGATGCTCCGACATACGGATTGTCGCGCTGCATGTTTTGCCGAATGTGACGGGGCCGCTGGTGGTCCAGGCGACGGTGCTGATGGGCCAAGCGTTATTAGCGGAAGCGGGATTGAGCTTCCTTGGGCTGGGTGTGCAGCCGCCGCAAGCGAGTTGGGGCGCGATGCTGGGCACGGCATTCCCCTACATGGCGGAATCCCCGGTGCCGACGATCGCGGCGGGGCTTGTTATCTCGATAACGGTTCTTTGTTTCAATTTGATCGGAGACGGCATCCGCGACTCCGTCGGCCGCATGCGCCGGGCAGGGGATTGATATGGTGGAGCAACAGACCCCCCTCCTGGCTATCGAGGGCCTGACCGTCCAATTCCCTTCGCCCAACGGCTTTCTTACCGTGGTCGACGATGTGTCCTTCAGCGTCGGTCGTAACGACATCGTCTGTGTCGTGGGCGAGTCCGGATCGGGCAAAAGCGTTACCACCCAAGCGGCTGTCGGGCTGGTGCAGCCGAAGGGCGGGCGGGTGACCGCCGGCAGCGTGATGTTCGACGGGCAGGAATTGATCGGCGCATCGAACCGTACGCTCAACCGTATCCGCGGCAACGATATCGGGTTTATTTTCCAGGAACCGATGTCCAGCCTGAACCCGGCTTATACCGTTGGAGAACAGATTGCCGAGGTCGTACGGCGGCATCGCGGCGCGTCGCGCAAGGATGCGTGGAAAACCGCGATCGAGGCGCTGGACCGGGTGCATATCGCCTCTGCTGCGAGCCGAGCCGAGGCCTATCCGCACCAGTTTTCCGGCGGTATGCGCCAGCGGGTGATGATCGCGATGGCGATTGCCTGCGGGCCGAAGCTGCTGATCGCGGACGAGCCGACGACGGCGCTAGACGTCACCATCCAGGCGCGCATCTTGGAAGTGTTGAAGGAGTTGCAAAAGGAACTCGGCATGTCCGTGCTGTTCATCACTCACGATCTTGGGGTGGTGGCGGAAATTGCCCGCAGTGTGGTGGTGATGTACGGCGCGCAAGTGGTGGAGGCCGCTCCGGCCACGCAGTTATTTGCCGCGCCCAGGCATCCCTACACGCGGGGATTGCTGGAGGCGATGCCGCAGGTCGCGCTGGAACGCGGGCACGACCCGATCGCCATTCCCGGCACCGTTGCGCAAGCGCACGCATGGCCCAAGGGCTGCCGCTTCAATCCGCGCTGCGTGTACCGGCAGGATGGCCCCTGCACCACCGGTGCAATGCCCTTAAAGCCCGAGGGCGCGGGTCTTTTGCGTTGCGCCGTCCGGCCCGATTTGTCGCAGGGGATTGCCGCGCCATGACCGACGCCTGCCTCAAAGTCACCGATCTGCATGTGATGTACGATCTCGGTTCGTCCGGATTCGGCCCGCGCAAGCGGTTGCATGCCGTAAATGGGGCGTCGTTCGAAATCCGGGCCGGGGAGACGCTGGGCCTTGTCGGCGAGTCCGGCAGCGGCAAATCCACCATCGGCCTGTCGATCATGCGGTTGATCGAGCCACATTCTGGTAAGGTAACCCTGGGCAACACCGACGTGACGGGGGTCAGCCGCAAGGATGTGCGGGCGCTGCGGCGGCGCATGCAGATGGTGTTTCAGGACCCGTATTCCTCGCTGAACCCGTCGATGACGGTGGCCCAGTTGCTCGAAGAACCGCTCATCGTTCATCGCGACCTGCCCAAAGCCGAGCGGTCGGCGATGGTTGGGCAGATGCTGGAGTCGGTTGGGCTGCACGCGGGTTACGCGGTGCGTTACCCGCACGAATTCTCCGGCGGTCAGCGCCAGCGTATCGCCATCGCCCGCGCGATGATCTTGCACCCGGAGCTTGTGGTGCTGGACGAGCCGGTCAGCGCGTTGGACGTGTCGACGCAGAGCCAAATCCTCAATCTTTTGAAGGAAGTGCAGGCGAAGTCCGGCACCGCTTTCTTGCTGGTGGCGCACGATTTGGCGGTGGTTCGGCTCATGAGTCCGAACGTCGCGGTGATGTATTTGGGTGAAATCGTCGAGACTGGGCCAAGCGGCCGAGTGTACGACGCGCCTGGCCATCCCTATACGGCGGCGCTGATTTCCGCAGTGCCGTTTCCCGATCCCGAACGGCAACAATCGGCAACCCGTATCATTCTGAAGGGCGATTTACCGAGTCCGATGAACCCGCCGAGCGGTTGTCGGTTTCGCACGCGATGCCCCTTTGCGATGGAGATTTGCGCCAAGGAAGCCCCGCCCGCCGTTGCGATCGAAGGCGGTGGCACTGCATCCTGCCATCTGCACGCACACGGGCCGAAGCTGGGCGGGAAGACGTTGATGCCGTTTATCGAGGAGCGGCTGGGGTAGTCCTCGCAATCCCCAGTGCGTCCCGGTTCGCCGCATAGGCTCGGTCGTATTCGATGACCCGAGCGATGTCCTGCGCGGCATCCTCGCCATAGAGCCGGCCGAGGAGATAGAGCGTCGCGTCGAGCGCCAGCGATACGCCGCCGCCAGTGACGACGCCGGCGTCGACGACCGTGGCCACTGTCGTGCGAACTGCACCGCCACGGCCGAGCAGGTCCAGCGGGGAGGCGGTTTCCGCCCCCACCGCGTGCCGGCGTGTGGTTGCCAGATGTCCGTCGAGCACCCCGGCCGCGCCTAGAATCATCGCACCGGTGCAGACCGATGCGAGGCTGTGCGGCCGCAGTGTGCGGATATAGGCCAGGATGGCTGGGTCTGCGGCGGCTTGGGGCCAGCCGGGGCCGCCGCAGACGATGACGACGTCGCAGGTCGGGGCGGTATCGACGCCGTGATCGGCCAAGACCGTCAGCCCACCCGCTAGCGTCACCGGTCCGGCTTTCTTGGCGATGACGGTCGCCGCGACGGCTGGCAGCACCCGCCGCGCCATCGACACGACGCCGACGGTGCCGCCGATGTCAATCGGCTCGACCCCATCGTAGATCAAGATGCCGATCAGGGCGGGGTCGGAGCGGGCTTTCACCCCTCGATCCACGCTGGAACCGGCAGGCCCTTCTCCCGCAGGAACGGGGGGTTGAACAGCTTGGACGCATACCGCGCCCCGCCGTCGCATAGGATGGTGACAATGGTGTGTCCGGGCCCCATCGCCTTCGCGACCCGCACAGCGGCGGCGATATTGATGCCGGACGATGTGCCGACCGACAGGCCTTCGTGGCTTAGCACGTCGTAGATATAGGGCATTGCCTCGGTGTCGGGGATCCGCACGGCGTCGTCGATCGGCGCGCCCTCGAGGTTGGCTGGAACGCGGCCCTGACCGATGCCCTCGGTGATGGACGAGCCTGAGATCGTCAGGTCGTTGCTTTTGACCCAGCCGTACAGGCCGCTGCCCTCGGGGTCGGCCAGGACGATACGGACGGCGGGGTTCCTCTCCTTCAACGCCAATGCGATCCCGGCCAGGGTGCCGCCCGATCCGCAGGCGCAGGTGAAGGCGTCGATCTTGCCTTGGGTTTGGGCCCAAATCTCGGGGCCGGTGGACAGATAATGGCCCTGTCGATTGGCTAGATTGTCGAACTGGTTCGCCCAGACGGCGCCCATTTCCTCGGCGAGGCGTCGGGACCAGTGCACGTAGTTGCCGGGGTCGCGATACGGTTTAGCCGGCACCAAACGTAGGTCGGCGCCGATCATCCGCAGGAAGTCGATCTTTTCCTTGCTCTGGGTCTCCGGCATCACGATCACGCATTTGTAGCCCAGGGCGTTGCCGACCAGGGTCAGGCCGATGCCGGTGTTTCCGGCCGTGCCTTCGACAATGGTGCCGCCGGGTTGCAGCGCGCCGCGTGCGACCGCATCCTTGACGATATAAAGCCCGGCGCGGTCTTTCACCGATCCGCCGGGGTTCATGAATTCGGCCTTGCCGAGGATCGTGCAGCCAGTCTCCTCCGACGCGCGGCGCAGCTTGATCAGCGGCGTGTTGCCGATCGCGGCCTGCATATCGTCCTGCCATGCGGATCCGTGGTATAATGCCGTCATCCCGCTTCATCCCTTAATCAGAGAGAAAATTATGGTCCAGAATGTCCCTCCCACGCAAACATGGGCAGCTATCCAGGCGGACCCAGATGCCCAGCTAGTGGATTGCCGCACCGATGCCGAATGGAATTTCGTCGGCGTGCCCGATTTGTCGGCCGCCGGAAAGCAGACTGTGTTGATTCCCTGGCAGGTGTATCCGGCGATGAACCGGAACGAATCGTTCGAGGATCACATGAAAAAGGCCGGGCTGACCCCGGATCGCAGCGTCTATTTTATATGCCGCAGCGGTGTGCGGTCGCTCTCGGCGGCACAGGCCGCCCAGGCCGCCGGTTTCGCGAAAGTCTACAACGTCGCCGATGGGTTCGAGGGACCGCCGAACGCCGACGGCCATCGCGGAACGACAGCGGGCTGGAAGGCCGACGGATTACCTTGGCGGCAGAAGTAGTCGCAACACCGCCAAATACCGGCCGGGATCGCTTAGGCGCCCGTCCGGTTCGGTGGGAAACTGCCGCCACGCCACGGTATCGCCTACATTGCCGCCGAGGACCGCGATGCCCTTGGGGTTACCGGTCTCGACGACGATGTCGCAATGAGATCGAAACGACTGCATCTGCTTCGCCGCGTCGAAGCCCAGTCCGGCGTTATCCGCTCGCCCTACGCACACCAAGTCCCCCAGACGAGGCGCGTAATCCTCTGCCCGTTCCGCCGCGATTGCCAATCCGGCATCGCCCCGCAAAGCCGCGCGGATATAGACGTGGTGATTGCCGTTGTACGGGAAACCCGCGCCCGCACCGGCCATACGCATCACATAGGACACGAACGCCGCCGACCACGCATAGTCACCGTCCTGTTCGGCTGGAAACACCCGACCGTTGCCGTCGTGCTTGCCGGTAAACACGGCCTCGGGATCGCCGGGTTCGAGGCCCAGCCACCAATAATCGCCGATCCGCTGCCACAACCCAGGTTCGCGTTCGGGTTTGTCAGGTATTTCAGCGGGTTCGACCGCGCTGCCGAAGGCTCGCCATTCGCGCAATGCGATGGCGACGACAGATTGGCGGGAGAATGCTTCGTAGGGACGTGTGGCGTAGGGGGGCATGCGATATCCGGGGGTGCAAGCGGTGAGGAGGAGAAGCGCGATCCAACCGAGGTGGCGAACCCGCACTCGCTTCACCCTCGTTCCGGAAATAACCCCAACAATCCCGCCGCTGTCGCGTCGCATCGCCCGCGTTCGGTGATCAATCCCGTCACCAACCGTCCCGGCGTTACATCGAAGGCCGGGTTCGCAGCCGGGCTGCCCCCTGCCGCAACGCGGATCGTCGCGATGGTGCCGTCGGCCATCCGCCCCGTGAGGTCGGTGACCTCGGTGGGGCTGCGTTCTTCGATGGGGATTTCGGAAATGCCGTCGGCCACCGTCCAATCGATCGTGGTGGACGGGCAAGCGACCCAGAACGGCACGTTGTTGTCCCGCGCCGCCAGCGCTTTCAAATACGTGCCGATCTTGTTGGCGACGTCCCCGGTGCGGGTCACCCGATCCGTCCCAACGATCGCCATGTCCACCCTGCCGTGCTGCATGTAGTGCCCGCCGGCATTGTCGGCGATCACGGTGTGCGGGACCCCGTGGCTGCCGAGTTCCCAGGCTGTCAGTGCGGCGCCCTGGTTGCGCGGCCGCGTCTCGTCCACCCACACATGCAGATCGATCCCGGCATCGTGCGCCATGTAGATCGGTGCGAGCGCGGTGCCCCAATCGACCGTGGCCAGCCAGCCGGCGTTGCAATGGGTCAGCACATTCACCCGCTGCCCCGGTTTGGACGCGGCGATATCCTCGATCAGGGACAGGCCGTAGCGGCCCATGGCCTCGCATTGGGCGACGTCTTCGTCGGCGATGGCGGCGGCTTCGGCATAAGCTACGTCCACCCGGTCGGCGACCGGCGTGCGACGCAACCGGGTCAGCATCCGGTCCAGCGCCCAACGCAGGTTGATCGCCGTCGGCCGGGTTTCCGCCAGCATCGCGGCATCGCGCTCCATTGCGTCCGACGAAGCGTCGGCACGCAGCGCCAAACACAAACCATATGCCGCCACCGCGCCGATCAGCGGGGCGCCGCGCACCTGCATCGATTTAATCGCATGCGCGGCCCGATCGCACGCCGTCAGGCGTAGAATCTTCAGCGACCAGGGCAGTGCGGTCTGATCGAAGATGTGCACCGACCAGCCGTCTTCGGCGTCGGTCCAGACGCTGCGGTAGGCGACGCCGTCAATTTTCATCGCGCGGGAACTTTCTGGTGCAGCACGCACACCAGGGTAAACAGGCGGCGCGCGGTGTCGTGATCGATCGCGATCTTGCCGGCCAGACGCTCGCGCATCAATGCCGCACCTTCGTTGTGCAAGCCGCGCCGGCCCATGTCGATCGCTTGGATACGGGCCTCCCGACCTTCCTGGACCGCCTCGATATAGCTGTCGACCAGCATTTGGTAGTCTTTGATCAGCCTCCGAAACGGCCCGAGGGCCAGCCCGATGGCGATCGTGGGCGAGCCGTCCTCGGTTCGGACGTCGAAAACTAGACGGCCGTCGCGGATGATCAGATGCAGGACATAGGGGCCGGGCTCGCGGAGCTCGCCTAGCGGCTGGAAATGGTTGTCGTGCGCCAGATCCGCGACTGCCTGATCGCGATCGGCCATGATGCAGGCGGACAAACCGGTCGGCGCATCCCCGTCTAGCACCACCCGTTGCAATCGGGACGGGGCGAGCGCCGCAGTTGTCATACCTCGTCCAGACTCGCTTTGAGCATATTGAGCTTCATCATCAGCCCGACGGTGCCGCCCTTGATGGGGCGCAGCAGTCCGATTGACATAATCGCTGCCAATGGGACGAAAATGGCGGTCATCAGCCATATTTCCGGGGTGAAAGCGCGGTCCACCATGAACATCGCGGGGATCAATACATGCCCGACTAGCAGGATGGTGAAATACGGCGGAGCGTCGTCCGCGCGCGCCAGTCCCAGCGGCGCACCGCAGCCCTGGCAGGCATCGCGGACTTTGAGGTAACCGTTAAAAATATGGCTTTTGCCGCATGAGGGACAGCGGCCGAGCAGGCCTCGGCCGATAGCGGTCATCATCGGGGGCATTGGGATGCCGGATTGTTGGTCCGAGCGGTTCGGCTGCCAGCGGATCGGTTCCACGCGTTCATCCTTACAACGCTACTGCGATACTCATAAAGGATGCTGCACTGCAACACCAGATCGGTGTGCTTGATCTCACGCAAGTCTGCCCCGACACTGACGCCATGCCACGTATTCTGATTGTCAATCCCAACTGTTCCGCAGCTTGCTCCGCCGGCATCGATGCTGCTGTCGCCCCGTTCCGCTTTCCGGGTGGGCCGGTGTTCGACGTCGCCACGCTGACCGATGGGCCGCCGGCTGTTTACACTTGGCGCGACTGGCATGCGGCGGTTGAGCCCCTGTGCCGCCTGATTGGGCGCGAATCCGCCGACGCCTATATCGTCGCGTGTGCGTCCGACCCCGGCATCGAGGCTGCGCGCGCCTCCACTGCCAAACCCGTCCTAGGCGTCTTCCGCTCGGCCGTCGCCGTCGCCGTGGCCCGCGCCGAACGCTTCGGCGTCATCGCGATCGTGGACGCGTCGAAGGCTCGGCATATGGCCGCGCTCCGAGCGATGGGGCTAGAGCATCGCTTGGCCGCCGAGATTGCTCTGAACGTCTCGATGGATACGTTGCTCGATCCCGAGGCCGCCCGCGCTCGGTCGATCGAGACCGGTCAAGCTTTGGTGCGCGCCGGGGCGGAGACGGTGATCCTCGGTTGCACCGGCATGGCGCACCATCGGGGCGCGATCGAAGATGCGATCGGCGTCCCGGTTATCGAGCCATGCCAAGCTGCCGCGGCGCTTGCGCTTACGCTCTGATACTCACTTTTTGCCCGACGTCGGGGTTGGAACTTTTCGTGTCCCCATCCGTGCGATTGTTGTCGTTGTCGCCGTCCCGATCTTTCTTCGGCGGCGGTACGGCACCGATCGGTGGCTGTTGGCGAGACCCGGATGCAGCGGCGATCGAACTCATGAACCATACTCCTGTCAGCATGTCGCGCGACCTTCTGTCGCGACGGCGCCAGGGCATTTTTCGCCGGCTCTGCATTCTACCCGGCAAAAGGTAAATGAAAGGTTAATGCGGCCGAAGAAACATCGAGCCGCACCCATTTTTCTTCCGCCGCGCTGCTAAATGGCGAGCAATGCCTGAGCGCAGGCGTCCAGGATGGCGTCGCGATCCAACCCGTATTCGCGATAGAGATCGACCAAGTCCCCTGTCTGGCCGAACCGATCGGGGCCGAGCGGCACGACCCGCTGACCGCGCACCGATCCCAGCCAAGCATGTGCGGCGGGGTGTCCGTCCAGCACCGTAACCAGCGCCGCGGACCGTGCTAACGGGGCCAACAGATGCTCGATATGCGACAATGCGCCGGGCGTACCGGAGCGACGCGCGCGCATCGCCGCCAGCCAGCCGGCGTGCAGCCGGTCGGCGGACGTGATGGCGAGCAAGCCGGCGCCCGGTTCCTCGGCCACGACTTCGCCGAATGCGTCTTCGACTTCCGGCGCGATGGGACCTTGGTAGGCCAGCGCGATGCGGGCACCTTCGGCAGGAGGCACGACCCAATGGGCGCCGGCGATCACGGCGGCGCTGTCGAGGGTTCGGTCTTTTTGATCCAGGGTGCGGGTGGACAGCCGAAGCCACACGGCCGACCCGTCGGGGCGTTGCATGTGTTCGAATGCGTGACGGAGCAAAATGCCGAGCTCGTCGACGTAAGTGGGCTCGTAACTCGCGAGTCGGTCGGCGGCCATGCCGATCAATGGCGTGTTGATCGATTGGTGTTGGCCGCCTTCCGGCGCCAGGGTGATGCCGGACGGGGTGGATACCAGCAAAAACCGTGCATCTTGGTAACAGGCATACAGCAGCGCATCGAGGCCCCGATTGACGAACGGATCGTACACCGTGCCGATCGGCAGAATCCGAGCGCCGGTCATGGAGGGGGCCAGACCGGCAGCGCCGAGCAGGAGGAAAAGGTTTTGTTCGGCTATGCCCAACTCGATATGTTGCCCCTCCGGCGACATGCCCCAGCGCTGAGCGGAGGCGAGCTTGGCATCCCGGAAAACGTCGTTGCGGGTGTGACGATCGAAAATACCGCGCCGGTTCACCCAGGGGCCGAGGTTGGTGGACACCGTCACGTCGGGCGACGTGGTTACGATGTGCTGCGCGAGGTCCTTCAACTCTCCCTGGCCGCGGCCGATTTCCGCCAGGATGTCCCCGAACCCGCCTTGGGTGGACATTTTCCGACCGGCGAGCTTGGGCACGGGCAGTGTGGCGGGGACATGCACGATGGGGGCCGACAGGAAGCGGCCCTCGGGTGTCAGCGGTTTGCCGAAGGGCACATCGTCCAGAAATGCCCGCAGTTCGGCTTCCGGGACGTCCAACCCCTCGAACAAGTCCCATTCGTGGCCGGGGCGGATGTTCATGTCGCGGCGGAACTGTTCCATTTGTTCTTTGGACATCAGCCCGGCATGGTTGTCCTTGTGGCCGGCGAAGGGCAGGCCCATGCCCTTGATCGTATATGCAATGAAACAGGTGGGATGGTCGCCGTCGTTTTCTGCTTGGCGCATTGCCTCGGTCAGTACTTCGATGTCGTGCCCGCCCAGGTTCGTCATGAGGTCGGCGAGATCGGCGTCGGTCAACGAGTCGATAATTGCGCGGGCTTTGGAGCGTCCGAGGTCGGACAGCAGCGTCTGCCGCCACGCCGCGCCGCCTTGGAACGTGAGTGCGGAGTAAAGGCTGTTCGGACAGTCGTCGATCCAGGCCCTGAGGTCGTCGCCGCCGGGCAGGGCAAAAGCGGCCTGCTGTTTGCGGCCGTGCTTGATGGTGATGCAGTTCCAGCCCATGTCGCGGAACAGGCCTTCGATCCGGCCGAATAGGCGGTCGGGGACGACGGAGTCCAGACTCTGGCGATTGTAATCCACCACCCACCAGACGTTGCGGACGTCGTGCTTCCAGCCCTCGAGCAGGGCTTCGTAGATGTTGCCCTCATCTAGTTCGGCATCGCCGGCGATAGCGATATGCCGCCCGGCGGGCAGGTCGGTGCGGCCGAGGCCGTGTAGCCGCGTGTAATCCGCCATCAATGCGGCAAAGCTGGTCATCGCCACGCCTAGGCCGACGGACCCGGTGGAGAAATCCACCTCCGGCCCGTCCTTGGTGCGGGACGGATAGGGCTGAATGCCGCCCATCTGTCGCAGGCCTTTGAGATTCTCGGCCGTTTGCCGACCGAATAGATAATTAATGGCATGAAACACCGGCCCGGCATGCGGCTTCACCGCGATCCGGTCCTGCGGCCGAGCAACGTGCATATACAACGCCGTGAGGATGGAGATCGAAGACGCACAGGATGCTTGGTGCCCGCCCACCTTCAAACCGTCGCGGTTGGGTCGGATATGGTTGGCGTTATGGATGGTCCACGCGGATAGCCACAGCAGCTTTTTCTCGATCTGCTTGAGGATGCGGACCTGACGGTCGGTCAGGATGGGCTGGCTGGGGCCGATCGGCATGTCCATGGTGCGGGTCCGTGCTAGGAAGGCTGGTTCGGGATCAGATTAGGCGCTCTGTCGCCGCGATGCCATGGCCGAACCGAGGGGGGCAAGGGTCGTCGCTTGGATCGGATAAGAAATAGGTCCGAACGACTTCGCTCTAGCTTGCCAACTGCGTTTTTGTTCGATTTCGCCGAATACAGATGCGATTGCGATAGGATCGAGAGTCGTATGGACGAAGCCAAGAAAGCGTTCGAGGCCTACCGAACGATATGGGGGCCAGCCCGTGCCCTCTGGATCGACCGCAGAATGTCATCCCTCGAGGCAATCGATCGGCACGGGGTTGGCGTGCTGCATCGCATTGCCGAGGAAGGCAGCGCCTCCCTTATCGACGACCGTGCCGAACCGTCGCGGACCATCCGAGAGCGCCGCATAGCCTTGGGCATCGGACCGAACGACCTCGCAGCCTATGCCGGCCTCGAACCGAGTGCGGTTGAAAAAGCTGAAATGCCTGGCATCGCGTCTTCCTCCCGCGACCTGGACCGTTTTGCGCAAGCCCTTGCGCTCGATGAATATAAGCTCGGCAAGCCGGGTACCGGGGGCGACGAGTTGCTTGCTGCGGCGCTGAGCAACCTCTCCACGCTTTCAGGCGGACGGCAGATGTCGGTAAGAGATCGGTTGGCCATGACCAGCGCCGTATGGGTCATTGGACGGCAGGCCGATCTTGCCAGCCGTATTGCTCTTCACGAAGGGCGTGCGATCGTGACGCTGCCAGAAGACGGTCTAACCTTGAAAACCGGCCCGGAGTTGGCGCCGATCATCCGATCGGCAGCCTCCAGTCCCTTTTGGAAGAACGGATCCGCCTACCTATCGTAAGCGAACGGTTGGATGAGAATATCGCGGTCGTCGCCGTGCAGAATGGCAACAGTCGCGGCTTGATCGTGAACGAGCGTGGCATGAACCGCATTCCGATGATCGGGCGCGTCGCCATTGCTCACGGATTGGGACATGTCCTGTGCGGTTGTAGCGACGGTCTTGCCGTAAACAGTTACGATGCGGTGGAAGCGAACTATGCATTGACCGGAATGCTGTCGCCGGCCAATGCCCGTGCCGGATCGTTCGCAATGCACTTCCTTGCGCGGAGTAAACCGATTATCGATATGAGCAAGTCCAAAGATACGACAAAATTGCTCGAAGACGTTATGTTCCATTTCTAGATCGGCCGCCAAGCTGCATTGTACCACGTACGGAATATAACCGGTCTGCCGCCCTTGAATTACCCTATCGACCAAGTGCCTTGGTGGGATTCGCCCGATTTGATCGGTGAAGCGAAATGCGGCACCCCTCCTGTTGCCCGCCAGGGACGCTTCGCGTTTCTTGTCGCGAAGGCCCGCAAAGCGGGACTAATTTCGATGGATTCGGCACTGACGTATATCGGTTGCACTCAAGAATGGTTCGATACTTTATCGGATGGCCTAGTCAGTCCCCGTCTTTAACCCCTAACCCCACCCCTTCGCCAGCTTTCGCACGGCGGTGGACGCGTTGCGCTTCCCCTCGCCGGCGTAATCCTCGTGCCAATCCTCGATCTTGGTGGGATCGTAGAGATAGTTGACCATCAGCGTCGCGCTTTCTTTCGCGCCTTTATCCGACGTATCGGCCGCCATGTTCAACCGCTCCACGCGCGCCCCATTGGACAAATGGAAATGGGCGACCGGGTCGCGGGCGCGCTTTTTGTCTCCCTCGTTCAGCAGATATCGCGCGCATAGTCGCACCAGCACCGGTTCGGCGGTTTTGCGCAGACCCGGTTGGGTCCACCAACCCTTGGTCGCCACGATCCCAGCCAGCGACGCCGCGCCTGATTCGGCTGGCAGCGCCGACCCGAGGCTGGATGATTCCTCGGGGCTCAAAAGGTCGTGCGCGTCGGCTTTCAACGTCGCGTCCAGCCAGCGACGGAAGCCGGGAATGGGTGAAAGGGTCGCGAATGTCTTCAGATTGCGGAATTCGGCGGACAATTCCCCTACCACCCGCTTGATCAGAAAATTGCCGAAGCTGATGCCGGCCAACCCCGGCTGGCAATTGCTGATGGAGTAGAAAATGGCAGTATCCGCGTGCGCTGCGTCCTGCACCGGGGCGTCCTCGTCCAGCAATCCTTGCACGCTGTCGGACAGGCCGCGAACCAGCGCGACCTCCACGCAAATCAGCGGCTCGCCGGGCATGCGCGGATGAAAAAACGCGTAGCAGCGGCGGTCGGAGTCCAACCGGTTCTTCAAATCCCGCCACGACCGGATGGCATGCACCGCTTCGTAATCCACCAGTCGTTCCAGCAGCGCGGCGGGGCTATTCCAGTCGATGCGGTGCATTTCCAGAAAGCCGATGTCGAACCAGGCGCCCAGCAACCCGCGCAGGTCGGATTCCAGCGCGGCGAGCCGCTTGTCGGTGCCGCGATGTTTCATCAGGAACGCCCGCAAATCGACCAGGAATTTCTGTCCGTCCGGGATTGTGGTGAACTGGGTCAGCAGTTTTACGCGCGGTGGCTCCAGCGCCCCCCGCAACGTGGCCGTGGCCGAGGCCAAAATCATTGCATCGCCCGCCGCTGTGACGCCCTGATAGGCTTTGTCGACCGCCGCCGGATCGGCGTCGAAACCGGCCAACACCTGCAAAAAATCGATTCGCCCCGCCTCATCCAGCCCCTGATATGCCTGCGCCAGTTTTGCCGCTCGGTTCCGGGCGCTGACCTCTCCGCCTTTGCCATCCAAACAGGTGCGCATTTGGGCTTCCAGCGGTTGGTCGTCCTCCCCCCCGACGCTGGAAGCCATGTCGCGCCACACGGCGGAAATACGGGAAAGGGCGCGATCGAGCAGGCCAGCGGCTTCGGACATCGGAGACTCCAACAGGATGCCGCCAGTTATAACCGCCGCAGGCCGAAATGGGCGTGAATTTCCGGTTCGCCGATGGCAAGCCGCAACGACGGCAGCAGATCCTCCACTACCATGCCCGGTCCGGCGCGAACGGCGGCGCGGCCATGGAGATAGGCGGCGGCGCAGGTGGCATCCCACGGTTCCATGCCTTGCGCCAGCAGTCCGGCGATCAGCCCGGCCAGCACGTCGCCTGCCCCGGCGGTGCCGAGCCATGGCGGGGCGGAGGCATTGATGGCGGCGCGGCCGTCGGGAGCGGCGACGATCGTATCGGAGCCTTTCAGCAGAACCACCGCCCCGGTCAGCACCGCGGCGGCGCGCACCGCAGCGACCCGGTCGATACCCGGCGGGCCGAACACCCGAACGAACTCTCCCGCATGCGGGGTCAGTACGGTAGCGCCGCGCAGTCCTTCGGGGCGGTCGGCGAAGGCGGAAAAAACATCGGCATCGCCTACGACGGTGCGGTCCGTTGCCAGCAGCATCGGCAGAGCGGCCCGCGCGGCGTCGGGGCCGAGGCCGGGGCCGCAGACCCAGACCTTGCGGCGTGCGTCGGTTAGCAGGCTGGACAACGGGTCCTCCGATACGATCGTGCCGGGGGCGCCGGTACGATAGATGTCGCCTCGGCCCAGCGCGGCAATTGTGACCAGCCCGGCCCCGCCGTGGCGCGCGGCGCTTGCGGCTAGCATTGCGGCGCCGGTCATGCTCGCGCCGCCGAGCACCGTGACGTGCCCGCGCGTGTATTTATGCGAGCGGCCGGTCAGCGATGGCAGCGTCCACAGATCGGGCCCATTGGCGAAGGTCTGCGGCCGGATATCGGCCAGGACCGCCTGTGGCATGCCGATATCGGCCAACACCGTCTCGCCGCACAAATCGCGGCCGGGCAGCAACAGGTGGCCGGGCTTGAGCCGAAAGAAGGTGACCGTCAGTTCGGCCGGCGCGCAGGCACCGCGCACGGCGCCGGTTTCGCCGTCGAGGCCGGAGGGCACGTCCACCGCCACGACCCGCCGCGCCGTCGCCAGTGTTTCCGCCACCGGCCCATCGACATCGCGCGATAGACCGGCCCCGAATACCGCATCGATGACCAGATCGGCCCGCGCTGCTTCCGTCGCCGCGAACGGCACCATCGTCCCCCGCCAGCGCGAGGCCGCACCCGCCGCGTCCGACCCGGCCCTGGGCGGCGCCAGTGCGGCGACCGCGACCGGCCAGCCCCGGTCCGCCAGCAGCCGCGCCGCCACGTATCCATCGCCGCCGTTATTGCCGGGGCCAGCCAGTACCAGCACCCGGCACGGCCGCATCCGCGCCGCCATCGCCCGCGCCACCGCTCGACCGGCGTTTTCCATCAGCACTGTGCCGGGCACGCCGAGCGAGGGGGCCAGCGCGTCGGCGCGGCCCATTTGGGCAGGTGTCAAAAGATCGGGGCGACCGGCCGGCACTTGTTAGATGGTCCCGTCGCGCGTCAGAGCCTCCACCGCGTCGGCGCCCAGGCCCAACCATTCGCCGTAGACCGCCATATTATGTTGCCCGAGCAACGGGCTGGGAACGGGTTCGACCCGATCGGCGCCGTGCAGGCGGAGGGGGGAGTTCGGCAGGATGACCTCGCCGAGCGAAGGATGCTGTACGCGTTGCAGCATGCCACGTTCGTGCATGTGGGCGTCTTCCATCACCTCTTGCGCGAAACGAACGGGGGCGGCGGGCACTTTCAGGCGTTTCAGGGTGGCGGCGACCTGGGTCTTGGTTTGGGTGCTGGTCCACTGGGTCACCAGTGCCTCGGTTTCCGTCATGTTATCGGTGCGGGCAGGGTTGGTCAGGAAGCGGGGATCGTCCTTCAAATCCTCCCGCCCCATCGCCTTCAACAGGTTCAGCCAATGCTGTTCGGTCACCACATGAATGGCGACATGGCCGTCGGTGGTGACGAAGGTGTTATAGGGGGCGCTGGACAGGCCCGCCTGCCGGTTGCCGGCCCGAGGCGGGGTTTTGCCGGTTTTGAAGAAGTAATCGTAGCTGGAGGCAAGGGTCGGATAGATCGTCTCTTGCATCGCGACCTCCACCAACTGGCCCAGGCCGGTCTGGGTGCGGTGGAACAATGCGGTCATGACGGCGCCATACAAATGGATGCCACCCATGAAATCCACCAGCGTCGGGCCGGCCTTGGTTGGCGGCCCCTCGGGCTGGCCGGTCACGCTCATGATGCCGGACTGTGCTTGGATGGTGAAATCCATCGCCAGATTGTCTCGGTCGGGGCCGGAAATGCCGTAGCCGGTGCCGGTGGCGTAGATCAGCCGGGGATTTAGCGGTTGTAGCGCGGCGTAGCCGACACCCAGCCGGTCCATGGCGCCAGGGGCGAAATTCTCCAGCAGGATGTCGGCTTTGGCGACCATCTGTTTCAGCAGGTCGCGTCCCTTGTCGGATTTCAGGTTCAGCGTCACCGCCCGCTTGTTGGCGTTCAGCATCGCCATTGGCAGGGTGGTATCGCCGCCGGACGCGATGACGCGGCGGCGCAGCGGTTCGCCGCCCGGCGGCTCGATCTTGATGACGTTGGCGCCGCCTTTGGCCATCAGCATTGTGGCGTAAGGGCCTTGGTAGATTTGGCCGAAATCCAGCACGGTAATGCCGGCGAGCGGAGTGGACATGGGGAACCTCATGAGGAATGGCGTTGTCGGGAGGTTAACCCCTCCGTCGGTGAACACAACGCTGGCGTCCAGCATCCCAATCTGGTCCCCTTCGCCAAAGGACCAAGCCAATGCAGGAACGGAGTCGGGGCCATGGCGATCGTTATCACGGTGGCACAGCAGAAGGGTGGCACCGGCAAGACCACCCTCACGGCCAATTTGGCGGCGGCGTTGGCACCGGGTCGGCGGGTGGCGGTATTGGATATCGACCCTCAGGGCAGCCTGACCCGTTGGCACGCGCTGCGCCCCGCGACCGCTGCGGCGCTGACATTCTCCAACGTTGCCGGCTGGCGGCTGACGGCCGAGTTGGATCGGTTGAAGCGCGACCACGATATCGTGCTGGTCGATAGCCCGCCGCAGATCGATACCGAGGCCAAACTCGCGATTCGCGGCGCGACGCTGGTGCTGATCCCGGTGCAGCCTAGCCCGCCCGATGTTTGGGCAGCCGAGGGCACGCTGAAACTCGCAGCCGAGGAGAAACGCCCCACCGTCATCGTACTGAATCGAGTGCCACCGTCCTCCCGCCAAAAAGACCTTGTCGTGGCCGATCTGACCGCTCGGGGGTTGCCGCTGCTGCGATCAGCGATCGGCAATCGTGCCGGGTTCGTGGATGCTTTCGCTGCGGGTCTGGGCGTTGCCGAAAGTGCCCCCCGGTCTTCCGCCGCCAAGGAAGTTCGGGCATTGATGAACGAAATTTCGGAGCGAGTTCGATGAGCGTGTACGTTTTGGTGAAAGCCCTGCACTTGCTTGCGGCGGTGGTGTGGGTCGGCGGCATGTTCTTCGCCTATCTTGTGCTGCGCCCGAGCATGGGTGTGCTAGAGCCGAACCAGCGGCTGCTGCTGAATACTCAGGTATTTCAGCGCTTCTTCCGCGCGGTGTGGCATGCCATGCCGCTGAGCATTATCACCGGGTTCGGGATGGTGTTCGTGTTCCTCGGGGGGATGCAGACGCAAAGCCCGAAGGTGCATGCGATGATGGCGCTGGGCCTGATCATGAGCGCGGTGTTTCTTTATATTTTCTTCGGTCCATACAAGCGTTTCCGTCGTACGACCGATAAGGCGACCATGGCCGCGGCATTGGATTCGATTCGTAAGCTGATCGGCGTGAATTTGGTCGTCGGTCTGGTCACGATCGTGCTGGGGGCGATCTCCTGACCCGCTCGACGCAGGCGATCGCGCGCTAACGCGCCGTCGCCCAGAGACCTCGCCGTTCCATCCGCGCCCGGCGCTCGACGTCGGCCAATGCTGCCGCACCGGATTCGGCCTGTGCCCAGCCGGATGCGACCATCGCCGTGTCGAGCGCTCGTCCGGCGGCAAAGCAGTTCGCCAACGGCCGCCCGCCTTCGCCGTTGCCATTCAACGCGCAGTCGATCGTGGCGTCGCGGATCAGGTCCGACAAAGCGTTTGCGGCGGCGACGCCGCAGTCGAAAGATGTCCCACCCGGAGCCTCGCAGATTGTGCCGCGGCGGGCGGCGAGAATGCCCGCCAATTGTACGGCACGGTCGTGCAAAAGCAGTGTGTTGCCGTCGATGACCCGGGTTCGATCGGCGCTGGCGGATAGGCGTCCCGGCGGGGCAGAGGACGCCGGTGCCTCGGATGGCTGCATACCGAACCAAGCACCGCCGGATACGACCATGGCACAAGCAAGGCCTGTCAGCACCAAGGCGCGGGGCGGTCGCCCTATCGCGATGCTGTCCGGCTGGAAAATCCGTCGTTTGCGGTCGATCGCCATGCGTTCGGTCCCTGCCCCTTGGACGGCCGCCGTAAGAGTGAGGGATGAAGTCGAGTCGCGACTCGGTCAAGTCCAAAAACGCGCATGGCGGCGAATTTTTTTCCAGGCGGCGATAATGTGCGGCCGCTCGGTTTCCGCAGCGGCAGACAAGTAACCGATGACCAGTCCTACCGCATATCCGTGCCGCGTGCCGGGTCCGCCCAGATGGGCCAGCAAGCCGGTGGCGACGGCGCAGTCGTTCAAAGTACCCAGATGTTGCTGCAACTGGCTCAGGCGCCGAATCAGCCGGTGCGCCGGCTTCGCGTCGGACGCGGGAATGAAGATTTCCATCGCGTAGCGGGCGCGTTTGGTCCGCAGGCGCAGGTCGTGCAGCGCGCGAACCTCCAGCGTCGCGATCGACTTGCCTGCCGCCGACAGCTTCTTCCATCGTCGTTGCAGCACCTGGGCGGCGAAATCGGTAGGCGTTAGGGTGCTTGAGGCGCGTTCTTCGGGGCCGAGCGTCGCGTGCCAGCTATTGCTGCCGCAGAGCCAAGCGAGGTCGATCGTCGTCTGGCGGAACGCAGCGGAGGCCAGCCAGTCCCGCAGCATCGCATGGGCTGCTTCGCGCGCGTGTTGCACCGCTTTCGCCAGCCC
>JBAXFK010000027.1:0-26111 GCA_037139955.1 Rhodospirillales bacterium | reverse complement strand
GCACTGCCCCGGCCCGCCCGCCCAGCAGCAACGACAAACGTAAGCCAAGGCCGAAGGCCAGCAGCGCGGGCAGCGGCATTTGCAGACTGCGAGGATCGCCGACCGCGTTCATCGCGACAACCGGATCGGTTAGGCACAAAGCCAAACCTACGGGCCAGCCAGCGTGCGGCCCCTCGATTCCGACAAAAAGGTCGGCCGCGCTGCCGCTCAGGGCGATGCGACCGCCGTGCGGTAGGCTGTCGTTGGCCAGCAGCAGAACGTTCAGCAGCAGCCGACCCATCGCGGCCGACAAGACGATATCCGGTTCCAGCCCATGTAGATCGACCTCCGCCCGTGACGCTTTGGCGAAGCCTTTCAGCGCCTCCAAACCCAATGGGCCACCCTCGGCCCCCCAAGCCGCCCGCATCGACCGTATCTTATGTGCCAACTCGGCAGCCGCCTGCCGCGCCAGCGCGAAGGCCTCGCTTTGATGCGCAAGTTCGAGCGCCGCCAGTTCCAACGCCTGATTGAGACTGCCGATGGGCCCGCCGAGGTCGTGGCACAGGCGCGCAGCCAGGGTTTCCGCCAGTCGCAGTGCCTCGGCGTGCGTGGCCATGGTAAGCTCCGTTGAGGGTGCCATGCACTTGCGTGCCCTTGAACCTGAGGCGAGATAGCGCAATTTATGTGTCACAGGAGTATCAGACTACCATGATCGATCCCTTTGGCCGAGCGGTAACGTATTTGCGCGTGTCGGTGACAGACCGCTGCGATCTGCGGTGCGTCTACTGCATGTCCGAAGACATGAGCTTCCTGCCAAAGCGCGACCTATTGACGTTGGAGGAGTTGGACCGCCTTTGCGGCGCCTTCATCCGCCTCGGCACGACAAAGATTCGCATCACCGGCGGGGAGCCGCTAGTCCGCCGCGACATCATGCGCCTGTTCGGCCGGCTAGGCGATCGCATCGGGCACGGGCTGAACGAGCTGACGGTGACCACCAACGGCACCCAATTATCGAAGCACGCGGCAACGCTGTACGCGTCCGGCGTCCGACGGGTGAATGTGTCGCTGGACACGTTGGACCCTGCGCGATTCACGCAGCTCACCCGTTGGGGCAAGATCGAGCCGACGCTGGACGGGATTTTCGCCGCCAAGGCTGCAGGGCTGGCGGTGAAGATCAACGCCGTGGCCATGAAAGGCGTAAACGAGGACGACTTCGACGGCATGCTGGCATGGTGCGGGGAGCACGGGTTCGACCTGTGCCTGATTGAAACCATGCCTATGGGCGATATCGCCGGCGACCGCACCGACCAGTACTTGCCGTTGTCGATCGTGCGCGGGCGGCTGCGCAAGAACTGGACGTTGGAAGACACCGACTACAAAACCGGCGGCCCCGCGCGTTATTACACCGTCAAGGAAACCGGGCGCCGGATCGGCTTCATCACCCCCATGACACATAATTTCTGCGAGAGCTGCAATCGCGTGCGACTGACCTGCACGGGAACGCTGTACATGTGCCTCGGGCAGGACGATGCGGCGGATTTTCGTGGACTGCTGCGGGAAGGCATCGGCGACGACGAGCTTGACGATGCCATCCGAGCAGCGATTGCACGCAAGCCGAAGGGACACGATTTCATTATCGATCGACGGCACGATAAGCCGGCTGTGGTGCGGCACATGAGCGTGACCGGGGGTTGAGGGCGACGACTCGCCGCCGACGCTATTCCGCCCCCGCGTACCAAGCCGGCACCCGCTTCTCCCGGAAAGCACTCGTCCCCTCGTGCCCTTCGGCCGAGGCGCGGGCCATCCAGCCCTCGTGCGCCAACATGGTCACTTGCCGCTCGTCGAGGATCAGGCCGTTGGCACCCAAGAAACTACGCTTGGTAATCGCCATGGCGTTCGGACCGCTTAGGAAGCAGGCATCGATGACGGATGCAAGTTTGGCCTCCATCGCGTCGTCCGCCACGACCTCGTGCACTAGACCGATGCGCATGGCTTCCTCGGCGCCGAAGCGTTCGCCGGTCAAAGCGTAGCGGCGGGTCTGGCGCAGGCCGATGGCCCCGATCATGTAGGTGGAGATCGGGGTGGGCGACACGCCGACCCGGACCTCGGTAATGCCGAACAACGAATCCGGGGTAGCGAAGGCCACATCGACACAACAGGCAATGCCGACCCCGCCGCCGAAGCACGCCCCCTTGATGACGGCAATTGTCGGCTTTGGGAACTCGTTCAGCAACTGCATCGCTCGGGTGGTGGCGACGGACGCTGCGAGGTTCTCCTCCGGCGGATAATCGGCGACTTGGTTCAGCCAGCGAATATCGGCGCCGGCCTGAAAGTGCTTGCCGGCGCCGCGCACCACCAGACAGCGCACGGCCGGGTCGACCGCCAGCTTCTTGAGGCCGTCGATCAGCGCGGCCAACATGTCGGCGTTGTAGGCGTTGCCGACCTCCGGCCGGTTCAGCGTGACGGTGGCGACACCGCGCGGGGAGATTTCCGTCAGTACAATGCTCATGACACGACTTTCGTGGGATCGGTGTTGGCGCCGCAGACGAGCACGCCGACGCGTGCGCCTTCCGGCGGGACGAAGCGGCCGGATAGCAGCGCGGCCAAGGCGGTGGCACCGCCGGGTTCGGCGATCAGACGGAAGCGATCCCACAGGAAGCGTTGTGCCGCCAGGATCGCCGAATCTTCCACGAGCACGGCCCGAACGCCGAACCGGCGCGCCACATCGAACATCAGCGAGCCAACGCGACGCGCACCCAAAGCATCCGCCGCGAGGCCGCCGACCGGCGCATCCACCGGTTGCCCGGCGGCCAGAGCCCGGTGCAGACCAGGACAGCCTTCGGGTTCGACGCTGACGATCTGGGCGGTGCCGGCATACCAAGCCGCGATCCCACCGATCAGCCCGCCGCCACCGGTCGCCACCAATATGTGGGTCAGGTCCGGTGCATCGGATTCGAATTCCCGCCCAACAGTGCCTTGACCGGCTAACACGGCTTCGTGGTCGTAGGCATGAACCTCCAGCGCGCCGCTCTCGGCTTGGCGGGCGCGAGACGCAGCCAGCGCCTCGGCATATGTCTCCCCGCCTTGGACAACCTGGGCGCCGTAGCTGCGAATACGCGACACCTTCGCCTCCGGCGTTCCCCCCGGCACGAAAATCTCTGCGCTGACGCCGAGCGCTCGGGCTGCGTAGGCGACGGCGGCGCCGTGATTGCCGCCGGAGGCCGCGATCGCGCCGGCAGCCGGCAGATCGGCGGTGAGCAGGCGAGCGAACGCGCCGCGCGGCTTGAAGCTGCCGGTGTGCTGCAATAGTTCCAGCTTAAGCGTTACGGGGCAGGACACCCCGAACTCGGTACCGCTCAGGCGCATGATGGGGGTATGTCGCACATGCGGGGCGATGCGAGATGCGGCGGCGGCAATGGAAGAACGATCTGTCATGATGCGGTGGACGCTGGCACGGCGCCGCCGGTCTCACAACCCGCTTTCTTTCTGGCCCGATCCGGTCCAGATTGCGGCCCCATGCAGAGTCCGCACCGCATGCACGGCAGTTCCGCCTCCCGCGATGGGCAGGCGGTGCTGCTGATCGGGCCGCCTGGGGTGGGCAAGTCCGATTTGGTGCTGCGTTTGTTAGGGCGCGGTTTCGATCTCGTGGCGGACGACCAAGCAGACATCGTCGATGGACGAATTGCCGCACCGGCCGCTCTGGCAGGCCTCCTGGAGGTGCGCGGCCTCGGCATCCTCCGCATCCCGCACGTCGCAAGCGCTCGGCTGGCGCTGGTTGCCGACCTGACCGAACGGGCGGAGCGGCTGCCGGAACCCGCGACGCACGCCGGGTTGAACGTACCGCTGGTACATATCGACGCCCAGGCCGCTTCGGCCCCCGATAGAATCGTTATGGCGCTGGATTGTGCCCTGGGCCGCATTCAACAAGTCGCCGGCGCTTTCGCGGCATGACCGACCCGGGCGAACGACGGCGCGTCGTGCTGGTCACCGGCCTCTCGGGCGCAGGCAAAGCATCGGCCCTGCGCGCTCTGGAAGACATCGGATACGAAGCCGTCGACAACCCGCCGGTCGGCATGATCGAGGCGATGGTCGCACGCGGCGGTGGCAAACTGGCGATCGGGGTGGACGCCCGCACGCGCGGATTCGATTCGGGGGAGGTTCTGGCCGCGCTCGATCGCCTGCGCGCCAACATGGACTTACAACCCGAGTTGATATTCGTCTTGGCGAACGAGACCACTTTGCTTCGCCGTTATACCGAAAGCCGCCGTCGGCATCCGCTCGCGCCGCAGGGCTTGGTTGCGGACGGAATCGCCGCCGAGCAGACGCTGACGGCTCGGCTAAGGGCGGCGGCGGATTTGGTAGTGGATACGTCGGATTTGCCGCTGGCGGACCTGCGTCGACGGATCGAGCGCCAGTTCGGCGCCGGTAGCGACTCGGACGCCAGGGGGTTGGTGGTATCGCTTATGTCGTTCGCCTATCCGCGCGGCCTACCACCGGACGCAGATCTGGTATTCGACGCACGCTTCCTGCGGAACCCTCATTACGACCCCATATTGCGTCCAGGCACGGGGTTGGACCCAGCCGTTGGCGCCTATATCGCGGAAGACCCGGATTTCCGGTTTTTTTTCGCGCGCCTCGCCGAATTGGTCGAGATGCTCTTGCCGAGATTTGTACAAGAGGGCAAGAAATACACCACGGTGGCCGTTGGGTGCACCGGGGGGCGACATCGCTCCGTCTATCTGATCCAAAAATTGGCTGAACGCCTCGCAACCCATCGGGAAGCGGGCGGCGAATCCGGGTTGGGCTGGCGGCTGCATGTTTGGCACCGCGAACTCGCCAGGGATGTACAGGACCATGGGATGGGCGCGATGCCCGTTCGCCTTCAGGCGCGGGAGGCCTGAGCCGCACGATGATCGGACTTATAGACGCCGCACCCAAAGACAGAGGGCTTCCGATTCCGGGAGCCGGTAGGGACACCCTGAAACACCGATGATCGGATTGATCCTGGTCACCCACGGCCGTCTGGCCGATGAGTTACGGTCCGCCATGGAACACGTGGTCGGCGCGCAACGCAATGTCGACACTGTCTGCATCGGTCCCGATGACGACATAGAAAACCGTCGCCACGATATCGAGGCCTGTATCGGCCGCTGCGATACCGGCGACGGCGTGGTCCTGCTGACCGACATGTTCGGCGGCACCCCATCCAACCTCGCGATCTCGATGATGGAGCGCGGCGGCGTCGAGGTCATCGCTGGCGTCAACCTGCCGATGCTGGTCAAATTGGCCAAAATCCGCTCCAGCCAACCGCTCGCCGATGCCGTTATTTGCGCTGAGGAAGCCGGCCGCAAATACATCGCCGCCGCATCCCACGTTCTGCACGGCTGCCGCCCAGCCGGCCGTTCCGGCACCTGCGGATGAGCGAAGGGGCCGCCATCCTTTCGCGGGAGGTCGCCATCGTCAACAAGCGTGGCCTGCACGCCCGAGCTGCGGCGAAATTCGTGACCCTGGCCGAGACGTTCGGCGCCTGTGTGGATGTCGTGGGCGGCGGACAAACCGTATCGGCACGGTCCATCATGGGACTGATGATGCTGGGGGCCGGACGCGGATCCAGCATCGAACTGCGCGCCGAAGGCTGGGATGCCAAAGAGGCGCTGGACGCCCTGGCCGCCCTGGTCGAGGCCGGCTTCCATGAACAGGACTGACGCACCGTCGGGAATCCCTCGCCGAGTCTCGCGTCCGACCGCCGAAGAGCCGCGGGAACGGTCCTTCCCCGGCATACCCGTGTCCCCGGGTATCGCTATCGGGCCAGTTTTCGGCACATCCGAAGCCAAAGCGGAAATCACCCGCTTCAAAATCCACGCCGCCGATATTGCTGCCGAGGGCGCCCGCCTCGAAGCCGCGATTGCACAGTCCCGCAAGCAACTCGGCAAACTCCGCGGCCGGCTGACGGTGCTGCCGGAGGAAAGCCAGGCCGAGATCGCCCCCATGATCGACGCCTACATCCGCATGCTCGGCCCCTCCCGCCTAGTGCGCGGAGTGAAGCGGCGAATCGAAGAAGCCCTGCTCTCGGCCGAAAACGCGGTCGCGACCGAAACCGATGCTATCGCCGCCGCCATCCTAGCGACCGCCGACACCGGCCACAGTACCGAGGACCAAGCCGGGCTCCGGCGCCAAGCCGACGAGGTGCGCGAAATCGGCCGCCGGCTGGTTCGTAACCTGACCGACGCCCCATTCCGCAGCTTCGCCGGCCTCCCCGATGGGGCGATCCTGTTCGCCGAATCGCTGCGGCCGGCCGATGCCGCACTGCTCGATCCCTCCCGTCTCGCAGGGGTCGCGACGGAAGAAGGCGGCACCGACGGCCATACTGCGGTGATGCTACGCGCCCTCGGGGTGCCAGCGGTGCTGGGCGCGGCCGGTGTGGCGCATGCCGTCAAACCCGGCGATGTCGTGGTCGTCGACGGCGGCGCCGGGACGGTGGTGTTGAACCCGACGCCCGCCACCCTGGCCTCGGCCCGTCGAGCCGTCACCGCCTTCGCTCGCGAACGCCAACGCTACGCGCGATTGCGGCGCCTGCCGGCAGAAACCGAGGACGGGCAGATCGTCGAGTTGCAAGCCAATCTCGAATTGCCCATCGAACTGCCGCTGATCGCGCAGTCAGGGGCCGTCGGCATCGGCCTGTTGCGCACCGAATTCCTATTCATGAACCGCGAAACCGTGCCGGACGAGGCCACTCAGGCCGAAACATATCGCACCGTGGTCGAAGCCATGAACGGCGACTCGGTCACCATCCGCGTGCTGGACTGGGGCGGCGAGAAAGACATCGAAGCGCTTTCCTCCGCCGGCTTGGTACCGGATTACGTCGACGCTAATCCAGCCCTCGGCATGCGCGGCATCCGCCTGCTGCTGCGCCGGCCCGAATTATTCGAGACCCAACTAGCCGCGATCCTGCGCACCGCCACCGCCGGTCCGGTGCGCGTCCTGCTACCGATGATCACCACCGTCGGCGAGGTCCGCGAGGCCCGCGAAATCTACGAACGCGTGGCGCGCCGCCTCCGCCGTCGGGGGGAGCGCTTGCCGGATCGGCTGCCGCCGCTGGGTATCATGATCGAAACCCCCGGTGCCGCGCTATCGGCCGATGCCCTGGCGCTGGAGGCCGATTTCTTCGCCATCGGCACCAACGACCTGACAGCCTACACCTTGGCGGTCGATCGCGGCGAGAGCGATGTGGCGGAACTCTACGATCCGATGCACCCGGCCGTATTGCGGTTGATCCAATTCGCGACCGAGGCCGCGCTACGTATGCGCAAACCCGTATCGGTCTGCGGCGAAATGGGCGGCAACCCGGCGCTGATCCCGCTGCTGATCGGCTTGGGGCTGCGATCCTTCAGCATGAATGCATCGGCCGTGCCCCGCGTGAAGCAAGTCGTCCGTTCGGTGGAAATCGACGCCTGTGCGCGCTTTGCGCGGCGCGTGATGGAACAATCGGACCCGACAAAAATCCGGGAGATGGTGGCAGGTTTCGGTAAGCCGGGACACTGACAGCGGCGCCCCGCCTATCGACAACAGCAGCCCCATTGCCCAGAGTGCGTTGCCGAAAGACCGGGAAACCGGCGTTCCAAGGAAGGCTCCCCCGATGTCCGCCACGCTCGCGAACCGTCCGATCGATGCTGCATTCCAAATCGCCCCGCTCTCATCCCGTTTCGCGGCGGAGGTTACCGGCGTGGACCTGCGCCAACCCCTCGCCGACGCCACCAAAGCCGCCATCTACGACGCTTTCGTCCGATACCACGTCTTATGCTTCCGCGATCAGCACATGGACCAAGACGAGCAAGTCGCCTTCAGCCTCCAATTCGGCGTGCTGGAACGGCATACGTTGCGCAATCGTGGCAAGCTCAATCCGCTGGTGCATGTCGTGTCCAACCTCGGGCAGGACGAAAAGCCCTCCGGCAAGGTGAAATCCACCGGTTGGCACACCGATAAATCGTTCCGCCCGGAGCCGTCGCTGGCGACGATCCTGCATGCGGTGACGATGCCGCCCGATGGCGGCGATACCTGCTTCGCCGATATGTCTGCCGCCTACGACGCACTACCCGACTTTGAAAAGCGCGCACTCGACGGTGTCCGGGTCATCCATTCCTGGGAGCTTTCTCGCGAGCACGAACGGGCCAAGCCGTCTGCCGAGGAAATCGCCGAGGCGCCACCGCATTCCCATCCGCTTGTGCGCATCCACCCCGACACCGGCCGCAAGTCGCTGTTCATGGGTCAGCATTGCTCCCACATCGACGGCCGCCCCTTCGCCGAGGGACGCGCGCGGATCGAACAACTGGAAGGACACGCGACCCAAGAACAATTCACCTACCGTCACAAATGGCGGACGGGCGATCTGCTGATGTGGGACAACCGGTGCCTGCTGCACCGCGCGGACCCGAATTTCGATGCGGCGCGGCATCCTCGGGTGCTCCACCGGACCTGCCTGCGGGGCACGACCCCACTCTAAGGAAAGGGAGAAGACCATGCACGATACAGTCATACGCGGCGGCACCATTGTCGACGGAACCGGCGCCCCATCGTTTACCGGCGACGTTGCGCTGAAGGACGGAAAAATCGCCCAAGTCGGCGGCAAGGCCGGCCCCGGCAAGCGTGAAATCGATGCCAACGGGCTGCTGGTCACGCCCGGTTGGGTCGATGTCCACACCCATTACGACGGTCAGGCGACTTGGGACAAAGAATTGGCACCCTCGTCCTGGCACGGAGTGACAACGGTTCTATTCGGCAACTGCGGTGTTGGCTTCGCGCCGGTTCGCCCGACCGATCATGACTCGCTGATCGGCATGATGGAATCCATCGAGGAAATTCCCGGCACCGCGTTGGCCGATGGGCTGAAATGGAATTGGGAGACATTTCCGCAATTCCTCGACGCGCTGGACGGCATGCCGCGCTCGATCGATGTCGCGGCGCAAATCCCGCATCATCCGCTGCGTGTTTACGTGATGGGCGACCGCGCGGTGCGGCGCGAAAAAGCGACCGCGGACGATATTATCGCCATGCGCGACGCGGTACGTCAGGGACTTGAAGCCGGTGCTTACGGATTCACCACGTCCCGCACAAACTCCCACAAGACCCCGACCGGCGACATGGTACCGGGCCGCTTCTCGGAAATCGACGAATTGCTGGGCATCGGCTCAGCATTCAAGGGATTGAATTACGGCGCTTATGGCGTGAACAGCGACTTCGACGACGAGCTGGCCGAGCTGGAGTGGATGACCAAACTTGGTCAAGACACCGGCCGCCCGGTGTGGTTCCTACTCACTGATCGCCCGACCGATAAGGTGCGGTGGCGCCGCCTGATGGACGGAGTCCACAAAGCCCGCGCCGCCGGCGCCCATGTCACCGCCCAAATCGCCGGCCGTCCGATCGGCGTCATGCTCGGTATCGATACTGCATTGAACCCGTTCTCTATCCGACCCAGCTATCAGGCTTTGTTGCAATTGCCAGTGGCGGAACGAATCAAGCGGATGCAGGACCCGGCGATGCGTAGGCAGATTCTGTCGGAAGAACCGTCTGCCGAGTTGCTCAATCGCTTGTCGCAGTTCCGCCAGCATATCACCAAACGGTGGGATCGCATCTTCCCGATGAGCAACCCACCGAACTACGAGCCGCGCGCGGACGAAAGTATCGCCGCGATCGCTGCCCGTTCGAACCATTCGCCGGACGAAGTCGCATACGATTACCTCTCGGCCGGAGCAGAGAAATTCCTGTTCTTCCCGATAGTCGGGTATAACGAAGACAACCACGACATCATCCACACCATGTTGTCGGACGACGCGACCCTGCTGGGCCTGTCGGACGGCGGCGCACATTGCTCGTCTATCGTGGATGCGTCGGTGCCGAGCTGGATGCTGATGCATTGGGCGCGGGATCGGTCGCGCGGGGCGCGATTCCCGTTGGAAACGATCGTGCGCCGGCAAACCAGCGAAACGGCGGACTTTTTCGGTTTCCACGATCGCGGCCGGTTGGCGGTAGGCAAGAAAGCCGACGTGAACGTCATCGATTACGAGAATTTGCAACTGCACATTCCCGAAGTCGTCTACGATTTGCCGAAGAATGGCAGGCGGTTGGTGCAGCGGGTCGACGGCTATCGCCACACCTTGGTGTCCGGCGTTTCAACGTTCGAAAACGGCGTCTACAACGGTGCGACCCCGGGCCGGTTGGTACGCGCTAACCGGGGCTGATTCGACCGGCTTCGATTTTGGCGGTGGGGCGTGCGAAAGCATCGCCCCACTCTTTTTTTGCAGTTCAGGAGACCATCATGGAAAAGCGGCAACTTGGGCAATCGACCCTGTATGTTACCCCGATCACATTCGGCGGCAACGTGTTCGGCTGGACGGCCGATGAAAAGACATCCTTTGCGCTGCTCGACAGTTTTGTCGCATCGGGCTTCAATTTCATCGACACCGCCGATGTTTATTCCCGCTGGCATCCGGGCAACAAAGGTGGCGAGTCCGAAGTCATCATCGGCAATTGGCTCAAAGCCCGCGGCGGCCGCGACAAAGTCATCATCGCCTCCAAGCTCGGCATCGAAATGGCCCCCGGCAAAAAAGGCCTTTCGCGCAAATACATGATGCAAGCAGTGGAAGATTCGTTGCAGCGGCTGCAAACCGATTACATCGATTTATATCAGTCGCATCGCGACGATCCGGAAACGCCGATCGAAGAAACCCTATCCGCCTATGCCGACCTGATTAAAGCCGGCAAAATTCGGGAAATCGGGGCGTCGAATTTCTCGACAGAGCGGCTGGCGGAGTCGCTGAAAATGAGCAGCGACAAAGGATTGCCGCGCTATCAAAGCCTGCAACCGCAATACAGCTTGGTGGAACGGCAAGAATTCGAAGGTGCGCTGGAAGACCTATGCCTGCGCGAGAAGGTCGGGACCATCGGCTATTACTCCCTCGCCAGTGGCTTCCTGACAGGCAAGTACCGCTCCGCCGCCGACATGGAAGGTCGTGCCCGTGGGCCGCGCGTGGAAAAATACCTCAACGATTACGGCTTCGGTGTGATCGCGGCGCTGGACGATGTGGCGAAGCGCTACAATGCCAAGCCGGTTCAAATCGCTTTGGCATGGTTGATCGCGCGCCCCAGCGTGACCGCACCGATCGCGAGTGCGACGAATGTGGAACAATTGGCGGAGTTGTTGAAAGCAGCGGAGATTAAGCTGGACGCCGCCGCAATCCAGCAGATCGACGCGGCTAGCAAACCCCGTTAATCGTTACGAGTGGGGCGGGCTCTCTCCCGCCCCATGCTCGGCTTCCACGACTGCCCGAGCGGCTTTGAACTGTCGGGACACTTTCGATCCGACTTGCCGGTGCAGAAGAATGCCGACCAGCCAAACCGAGGCACCGCCCAGCCACCACGGGCCGGCAAGCCAGGACAATCCGACGATAGCGAAATAGTAAGACCTGATCCCGTCGTTGAAGGTCAGGATGGCGCTGCTGAGAACGCCACCGATGGCCTCGGCTACCGAATCCCGTCGTTGCCGCGTGGCCGGTTCGGCCGGCGCGGCACCCAGCAGCGCAACGGTGTAGTTCAGTTGCCGCAACGACCATGTTAGCTTGAACAGACCGTGCACCAGCACTGCCACCGGCAGCAGCACCTTGATCTCCAGCAGTTGGCGCGACACGGGCGCACCGATCGCCAGCCCGTCGATGGCCGGCTGCAACCGGTCCAATCCGGTCAACACCCCCAGCAGCGCCCCGATCGCGATTAGGCTGGTGGATGCAAAAAAGCTGGCACTGTGCATCACATGGCCGATCAGCGCGGAATCAACGATCCGGTTGTCCCGCCGCAGCATCGCCCGCATCCATAGCACCCGCACCGAATGCAGGCCGGTATTGATAGTGCCGCGACCGATCCAGCGCGCCATTGGGCCGTAACCGATCCAAAGAACGCAGAAGAGTACGAGGGCAGCCAAGTCGAGAGTGGGGATAGCAACGATCCTTTCCGAGCGTCGGCATCGATCTTACCGCGTTGGCGAAGCAATGCGAAAGCCGCACCATTTGATCCAGATCAAGGCCCCTATCCGCGTCGCTTGGCAGGTGTCGCTCAGCCCCCGTATAAACGCGGCAAAATTTCTGGAAGGAGTGTCCAAACATGGCGGAAATCTCGCAAGCAACCCGGTTTACGGTCGATCCCCTGACCTTCGTCGTCCGGCACGAACTATGGGACGGCAATGTCGAGGACCATGCCGACCAGGGCGTATCCATCGACATCGCAGCCGATGTCGGCGGCCGGGAAACCGCTTTGCTGCGGTTCAACTGCTTCGACATCGAACGCAGCTATATCTACGGCCCGGAAAACCCCCATCTAGAAATCGCTGCCCCGATCATGCTGGGCGACGTGAAACGCACCAGTGCCGGCGGCATGGGGCAGTTGTTCCGCATGGACCCGACGACCGATGGCAACCCGATCGGCTGGACGGTGCGCACCCTGGCAAAAAAACTGCCAAAGATGCTGGAACGCGCCGGCTACAAGGACGTCGCGAACAAGATCGACATGGACGCGGTGCGCCGCATCCTCCCGGAAATCGAGAACTGCGGCCACATGCTTCACGGGGCACGGCGCAACACAGTAAAGCATAACCGCGGCACCGACGTGTTCGAGGCCGGCAACATCCGTTTCGGTCTAGAAATGCGCCGCTTGCCGGTCGGAGACGGCGGATTGGCAATCCATGTATTGGGCGATGTCGGCGGGTCCACCCGCAAGACCTACGTGGAAGAAACGGAACTGCTGGCGTTCGACTGTTTCTGGGACGGCGCGCATTACCACTACGGCCCGCGCAACAAGAACCACCGCATCTATTGGGACATGACCTTGGTCGACGACCCACTGGACTGGGTGTTCGAGCAAATCGAGGGCCGCAAAATCGCTGCCATGATCGATCGCGCCGGCTATCCGGGGATCGCGGCGGATGTAGACCTGGACAAAATCGCCGAGATCGTCCCCGCAATGAAAAAGCGCGCTTTCGAGATGTGGCAGCTCGGCGAAAAACTGACTGGCCACAAAGGCCTGCCGATGGAACCGACACCGAATTTGGTGGCGGGCTGACGGATACCGGTTCGGTCCCAACGCTCCGGGACCGAACCGAACCGATTACGCCATCGCGCTGGGACGGGCCTTCATCCGCTCATACCAAGCGGCGATATTCTTATTCTCGGGGTTCAGCGGCTGCTTGATCGCGGCGAAGAAATCCACGAACACGAACAGCAAAACATCGGCCAGCGTCAGCCGATCGCCGCAGATGAAAGTCTTGCCCGCCATCAAACCATCGAGCCACGTGAGATTCTTCTGCGCCGTAGCCTTCAAATCGTCGGATGCGGCGGGAATGCAGTGAATGCGGTTTTGGAACATTTTCAGCCCCTCCCCGAAACGGAAGCCGTTTGCCATGGGCTCCAGGATGTTCAGATCGACGCGGCGCATCCACATGTGGGTCTCCGCGCGCTCTTCGGGGGTAGAACCGATCAACGATGCGCCCGGCGTTACCTCGTCGAGGTATTCGCAGATCGCGGTAATTTCTGCGATGACCTGCCCATTATCCAACGCGAGCGCCGGGCACTGACCGGCCGGGTTGCGCGCCAAAAACGCCGGCTCGCGGTTCGCGCCCGCTCGGATATCGACCGTCTCCGTCGGAATGCCGGAAATGCCGCGCTCGGCCATGAACACGCGCACGACTTTAGGGTTGGGGCCGACGGAATCGTAAAACAGCATGATAAACCTCCCTTGCTACGTCGCGCGTCTATCACGACGTCAGGTATTGCGCATCATGAAGTCGCGCCCGACCACCCGGAAGCCCAGCGCGACCACAATCAGGATAATCAGCAGCAGGAGGCAACTGACGGCGGCGACCAGTTCCAGATTTCCCTGCTCGCTCAGATCCAGCAAAATGAGCGACATCACGCGCGTTTTCGGCCCGACCAGAAAGACGGCGGACGACAACTCCTGTACGGCCGGCACGAACACCAAAATCCATGCCCCGACCAGCGGTCGTTTCAACAATGGCGCCACCACGGTCCGCAGCACTGTCAAACGACTGCCACCGAGAATGCGAACCGCTTCCTCCATCTCTGGATGGATGTTGCGTATCGCCGAACCGCAAGCGGTATAGGCCAGCGGCAAAAATCGGGTGACGAAGGCCAGAATCAGGATAGTCGCGGTGCCGTACAGCGCCAATGGCGGCGGCGCGTAGATGGCATAGAAGCCGATCGCCTGCACGATGCCCGGCACCACCAGCGGGACCATGCAAAGCACCGCCAGGATGTTGACCATCGGCACCAAACGTCGCACCACGATATAAGCCACGCACAACGCCAGCGTTACAACGCAAATGGATGAAATCGCGGCGTAATTCAGGCTGCGCAGCATTGCGTCCTTCGCGAGGTCCAGCTCGAAAAACAACACTCCGAAATTGTGCAACGTCAGGTTGTCCACCGTCCAGCCCGCCCCCCAGGCGCGACTGAACGCCGTCCGGACAAGGATCGCCCACGGGAGAAAGACCGCGATCGTGCATACGAACAATGCATAGCCGAACACCGGCCAACGCCATTTGCCCAGGCCGATCGGCAGCCTCGCGCCGCCCTTGCCGGTCACACTGACAAACCCTTTACGCGACAGCATCGCACGTTGCAGGGCGAACAGCAGTACGGTGATCGCTACCAGCGGCACCGAATACGCGGCGGCCACCTGCAAGCGCAACGGAAACTCGAAAAATTGCCAAAGCTGCGTAGTCACTACCGGAAACTTCGCGGCTGGAGACAGCAAGGCCGGCACACCGAACAACGCGATCGATTGCAGGAAAATTACCACCATCCCACCCAAAAGCGCCGGCAAAACCATTGGCAGTGTGATCTTGACCATCGTCTGCCAAACATTGGCACCAAGGATATTCGCGGCTTCCTCGGATTCGGATGAAACCATATCCAGCGCGCTGGTCAGGAACACGAACAGGAAGAAAAACAGATTCGTGGCCATCACGAAAACGATGCCACCGAATGTAAAAATATTCACCGGCCCATGCACGGCACCTGTCGCCGCGACCCAGGCCTTGTTCAACCAGCCCGCATTCGGGCCGGCCAACAGGATCCAGGCGATCGCAGCCAAGTATGGAGGCGTCACGAATGCCCCCACCACCGACAGGCGAATAAATCGCCGGCCCGGCATGTCGGTGCGCGCGCAGGCCCATGCCAGCGGCGCGGCGAACACCACCGACAGCACCGTCACCCCCGCCCCCATGATCAGCGTGTTCCACAACGCCGTCAGATGCCGAGGCGTGCCGTAAGCCGTAAGGTAGTACGCGAACGTCCACACCCCCGTTTTCGGCGCCCTGACGCTGGTTAGCAGCAATTGCACCATCGGCGCCACGACGATAAACACCAGAATCGCGATCGCCGCGACGAACAGCAGCGACGTCAGGCTCGGGCGCCGCACGACCTAGAACCCGAACAGCGCGCGGAAGGGTTCCACCAACTCGGCCATATTACGCGACTCCGCCGCCGTGGGTGCGACCGTCGCGATATCGGCGATGGACTTGCCGCTGAGGGACACGACATCCGGCCGCAACGAATCTCCGTAATCGTTGACCAACACTTGCGCGCATTCCGGCCCGAGAAGGAATTCCATCAGCAACTTCGCACCGTTCGGACGTTTGGTGACGGTCGATATGCCGGATGGCGATGCTGCCAGCAGTGCTCCGTCCGAGGGATAAACGATCCCGATCGGATTGCCCTTGGCCACGCCAGGCCGAGCGGTGGGGGCGGGAGTAACGCCGATCACACGTTCGCCGGCGGTGACAAGGGTGGTGGTGTCGTTGATGTTGCGGGTGACCTGCGTGTCGTTTTTGGCCAGCTTTTCGAAATAACCCCATCCGTAGAGCGCATTCATTTTGGCAACGAAAGCCGTCGCGAGGGACGAAAACCCGGGATGACCGATGGCGACCTTGCCCTTCCATTTGGCGTCCGCGAGGTCGAGCCAAGATTTCGGCACATCTTCGGGCTTCGTGAGTTTGGTGTTGTAGACAATGACCGTCATCGCTGCGGTGGTAGTGTGATAAAAATCGTCGGGATCGACGTTCTGGAACATCGTGTGGACCTCGGGCGCCCGACGCGGCCTATATTTCATGAAATGCCCGGCCTCTTTCAGCTCCTGCTGCTGCCCGCCTGTGTCGGACAGGCTAATGACATCGCCGGCCAGGGCGTTCATCCCGATTTCCTGCATCACACGCTGGTAAAGCACCTGTCCGGACGCACGCAGCAAATTGACCTTCAGGTCGGGATAGGCGGCATTGAACGCAGTAATGACGCGCTGCGCCGTCTCCCCCAAAACCTGGGAGGTATACCACGTCAGCTCGCCTTCCTTCTTGGCAGCGGCATACAGCGTCTGCTCGTACTCGGTCGCGGCATGTGCGGCGCGGGTGCCGACGACGGAAGCCAAGCCCAGCGCGATGGCACCTCGGCGGGTCACGGTCATGATGGTGTCTCCCCCTTTTTAGTTCTGGCGCTACTATCGGCGGGACTGGTTCGGAAAGGAACACCGCCGATGATAACCCGACGCGCGACGCTAGCTGGATTAGGGGCACTGCCGCTGGCGAAAGCCGCGTTAGCGGTGGAAATGCCGGCTCCGGGCAAACGCGCCTGGGCCGCCGAGCTACCCGTCATTCGCATGGGCCTGCTGGGGGGCGAGAACGACGCCGACCGGTTGGCACGTGTCGACACCTACAAAAAACTGATGGAGACAATTTTCGGCGTGCCAGTGAAACTGATGGTCGCGGCCGATTACTCCGGCGTGATCCAAGCCTTCGCGGCGAAGCAGGTCGATATCGCCTACAATAGCCCTTCGGCCTACGCACAATCTTGGATTCAAAGCGACGGCGACGTGCGTCCCCTGACCGTGACGCAGGAACAAGATGGCAGCATCTCCTACGTGGCCGTGCTGTATACTCGATCGGATAGCGGGATATCGACGCTGGACCAAATGAAAGGTCGCAGCCTTGCTTGGGCCGATCCGAACAGCGCGTCCGGCTATTTGATCCCACGGTCGGAATTTCGCGGCATGGGGATCGATCCCGAGGCGGGAAGATATTTCGGCCGCACCGGGTTCGCCGGCGGGCACGAGCAGACCGTCATCGCTGTAATGAACAAACAATACGATGCAGGAGTCACCTGGACGTCCGGCATCGGCGACGCAGCCACCGGTTACTCGCGCGGGATGCTGCGGATGATGGTGGACAAGAAAATGCTAGACATGAAGGATATGCGGATCATTTGGAAATCCCGCCCGATCCTGAATGGCCCGCTGACCGTACGTAAAAGCACCCCGGCAGCGTTTCAGGAAGACATGCTTGCCTTCCACCTCGCGCTTCCGAAAACCCACCCCGACATCTACCGATCGGTCGATATGGGCAACGGCAAAGATTGGGTGCCGGTCAAGCACGAGGATTATCAACCCTTCATCGACATGCTGAAACAAGAAGCTGCGGATCGGCGCAAGCGGTGATCGACGTCGAGGCCGCATTCCAGGCACAACGCCGGGCAAAACGAACGGCGACACTCACCGGCGGCGCACTGCTGCTGGCGTGCATGCTGGTCTCGGCCTGGGTGGCGGAGGCTTGGCCATCGTCGTTGATCGCCGGGGCGCCGCGCGTCGGGGATTATCTGAGCAAGCTGATCCCCGATCTGCGTCCGCACGTGCTGTTCGCGGATACGAAGACCGAGGGCTCGCTCGGCTATTGGATGTATCGTATCGACATCTGGTTGTGGCTGCTGTTCGAAACCAGCCAGATCGCCGCCTTGGCGACGCTGTTAGGGACCCTGGGTGCCCTGGTGCTGTGCTTCCCGGCCGCGTCCAATCTGGCACCGAACCGAGCAGTGTATTGGGCGTTCCGGCGTTTTCTAGAATTGTTCCGGTGTGTGCCGGATATCGTCTACGCGCTGATTCTGGTGTGGACCTTCGGCGTGGGGCCGCTGGCAGGTATTCTCGCCATCGCCCTGCACACGACTGGCGCGCTAGGCAAACTCTTCGCCGAGGCCGCAGAAAACGCCGATATGCGCCCGTGGGAAGGTCTACGCGCCGTCGGTGCCAACTGGCCCGAATGCGTCCGTTTCGCCATCGTGCCGCAGGTGTTGCCGAATATCCTATCGTATGTGCTGTTGCGGTTCGAAACCAATGTGCGCGGCGCCACGGTGATCGGTTTCGTCGGGGCGGGCGGGATTGGCCAGGAACTCTATTCGGTCATCAGTTTCAATTACTACCAAGAGATCGGGGCGATTATCGTGCTGATCGTGGTGGCCGTCAGCCTGATCGATTTGCTGTCGGAGCGGCTGCGCACCCGGGCGATTTCCGGGGAACAAGGGACATGATCGATCTTGCTGCGTTGTTCGGCTTGTCGCGACGCCAACTCGCGGCGCGCGGGCTGGTCGGGCTGGCATTTATCGCCTGGCTGGTAACGTTGTGTATCTGGTTCGAAATTACGCCGACCCGCCTCGGTCGCGGCATCGACGGATTATTCGTGATCTTGCGGATGATGATCCCGCCCTCCCCCGGCGCACAGTGGCACGACATCTTGCAGGGCCTCGCCGAGAGCGTGGCGATGGCCTTCTTCGGCACCGTCGTCGCGGCCTGCATCGCTTTCCCGCTGGGATTCTTCGGCTCGCGCAATGTGATCGTGAACGGGTTGGCACATTTTAGCATCCGCCGGGTGTTCGACGGGTTTCGCGGCGTGGATCAATTGGTGTGGGCGCTCGCCTTCGTGCGAGCGGTGGGCCTGGGTCCTTTGGCCGGAGTCATGGCTATTATCGCGGCCGAGGTTTTTGTGCTGGCCAAGCAATTCGCCGAAGCGATCGAAAACGCCGATCCGCGCCAACCCGAGGCCATCGTCGCGACCGGCGGCACCCGGCTGGCCGTTGTCCGCTTCGGTCTACTGCCGCAGGTGCTGCCGGTGCTGCTAGCCCAAACCCTGTATGCGTTCGAAAGCAGCACACGCAGCGCGGCGATTCTAGGCGTGGTCGGCGCGGGCGGCATCGGGCTGCAAATCGCCGAACGCATCAAGGTACGGTATTGGAATGAGGTTTCGTTCATTATCCTACTGATTTTGGTCACTGTGGCGGCGATCGATTTCCTATCGGCGCGGGTGCGGCGACGGCTGATCGGAGAAGCGTCGCCTCGGTAATACCGGCAGACCGACGCAAAATCCTTCTCAGGGCCCCATAAACCGAGGATTCACCGCACAGCGATTCCCCACTTGCATTTCTGCTCCCGCGTAGGCACGAATGCGTCTCGGCTTCGGCCGCTCACCCCTAACGGGGCTTCCCGGCAACGGGCTTTCTATTACGCCTTCAATGGCGCTGCCTTCACAGGCGATTTGGGGGACCGCAAGGTCCCCCTTTCGCGTTCAGCGGCCTAGCAACGCCCGCACTTCCGCTTTCAAGAACGCCGCATCTACCGGATTGGGCACCGGATTGCCCGCGCGATGCCCCCAAATGCTCGGGATCGGGCGCAGCACAGCGTCGCGCAGAAGCGGCAGCTCCGCCACATTATCGGCGACGCGGAAATACAAATCCGTTTCCCCCGGCATCAGCAGCACCTTGGCGCGGATCGCGCGCAACGCCGCATTTAGGTCGCCATCGTACAATCCATTCGCCGCAATATCCGCCGCGTCCCACGTCCGCAGCTGCGCATACAGATTGGCCGCTGGGCGAGCACCGAAACGATCCTCCCAATCGGTGCGCAAGAAGCTCTCTAGGTCCGGGGCACCGAGGTTCGGCATCGGGCCGGACGCCAGATGCCGCTGCTCCCGGTAGAAATCCTGGCTCAACGCCCAACCGGCATAGATGCGACCGAACGCTTTCTTTGCCGCCCGCGGTTCGGCCGAGAACCGGCCGTTGCCCACATGCTCCGGCGCGGCTTCCAGCGTCGCCATCAACCCGCGCAAAAACACTTGGTTGTGGATCGCGGTGCGCGCCACACCGCAATTGACAACGATGCGCTCCACCGCGTCGGGAAACATCGCTGCCCAGTGGTAGGCCTGCAACGCGCCCATCGACCAGCCGTAGACACAGGCAACCCGATCTATGCCGAACAGCGCGGCCAGCGCTTTGCGTTGCACTGTCACGTTGTCGTACGCCGTCACCAACGTCGGGTAATCCGGCGTGTCGGATGGCGACGACGACAGTCCATTGCCGAACATATCGGGAATGACAATGAACCACCGCGTGGGGTCCAACACGCCATCGGGGCCGATAAGCCACGCAAGATCCGGATGCTGCGCACCGTAGCTGGTGGGATAGACGATTACATTGTCCCGCGCCGGCGACAGCGTGCCGTGCGCTTTCCACGACAGCCGTGCCCGACGTAGGACCGCGCCGGATTGAAGGGTGATGTCGCCGGCCTCGAAAACGCCTTGTTGGGTGGGCCAAGCCGGCATGGAGAACACCTTTGCGCTACAGGAACCCGATCGAAATCCAGGGGATCGCCGCGACCACGACCAGACCGATCAATAGCGCTAACAAATAACCCATGATCGGCCGGATTCCCAAGTTAGGATCGACTCGCCCGATTGCTGCCGCCGCGTAGAACCCAACCCCGAACGGCGGCGCGAACAGCCCGATGCCCATCGCGAGGACGGTAACCATCGCGTAATGCACCTCGTGTATGCCCATCTTGGTGGCGATGGGGAACAGAAGCGGGCCGAAAAGCACGATGACCGGGATACCCTCCAACACCGAACCCAGCACGACAAATGCAACGATCGACACGCCCAGGAAGGTGAACTTGCCCCCAGGCAAAGCCCCCATCGCATCGGCGAGTTGCTGGGAGAATCCCGACTGCGTCAACGCCCAGGCCATCGCCGTCGCGGCCCCGACGATCAGCAGGATCGCGCCCGACAAAGATGCCGTTTCGACCAGCATCGGTACGATCCTCGACCAGTCGAACTGCTTGTAGACCAGCAGCCCCACGATCATGGTGTAGGCGATGCCGATCGTGGACACCTCGGTCGCGGTTGCAACGCCTTGCACCACCATGAAGCGAATGACGAAGGGCAGCGCCAAGGCCGGCACGGACACGACGAAGGCTTTCCAGACCTCGCCCCCGGTGGCCTTGCGGATACCGGTCATATCCTGGTTGCGATAACGGTGCCGCACCACGAAGCACAGCGCGATTGCCAGCACGATGCTTGGTAGTAACCCGCCGGTGAACAGCGCCGAGATCGACACACCGGTCACCGACCCGATAGTGATCAGCACCAAACTGGGCGGAACGGTTTCGGTTTGCGCGCCGGTGGCCGACAGCAACGCCACCAGATCGCCCGGTTTCGATCCGCGCTCGATCATTTCGGGAAACAACGCCGGCGCCACCGCCGCCATGTCGGCGGCTTTCGAGCCGGAAATACCCGATACTAAATACATTGCGCCGACCAGCACATAGGACAACCCGCCTTTGATGTGGCCTAGCAACGATGCCAAGAACCCCACCATCGCTTTTGCCATGCCGGTCATTTCGATTAGCAGCCCGAGGAATACGAAAAGCGGCACCGCCAACAAGATCAGGTGCGACATACCCTCATAGAAGCGGCCCACGAACAGCAACATCGGCACGTCGGTGGTCAGTACCATGTAAGCGAATGTCGATACCGCGAAGGCCAGAGAAATCGGAACCCCCGCCAGCACCGAAGCCCCCACCACCCCAACAAAAAACACAATCAGATTGATATTGCCCAGACGTTCCATATACGGATCCATCAAAGGCACGCCCCACGCCACGAATCCTGCCAGCGCCAGCAGCAGCCCCCCGACCCACGCCGGAAACGACCGAAACAGCCGAGCAGCGGCGATAACGATCATCAGGGCGAAGCCGACCGGTAGAGGCGCGGTCAGCCATGCTTTCGATACCTGCATCCCCGGCATCGTCAAACGTGCAACTTCTTCCACATACTCGATGGCCGGTTGCACCACGGCGGCAAGGAACATCAACCCAACCGCCGCTCCGTAAACCTCCATCCCCATCTGTGTCCGCGGCCGCGATCGAGCCAACAGCGCTGTCATACGCATGTGCTCGCCACGATTGAGCGCGATGACCGAACCGATCATGCCCAGCCACAGGAACACCGCCTGTGCGAGATCGTCGGTCTCGATCAACGGAGCCTGGAAGATGTAACGGGCGATCACGCCGACCAACAAAATCCCCACGTCACCCAGAACGAGCGCCGCAGCGACATATTCCAGCACCCGGATCAGCGGGCGTTCGATTCCGCCCGCGAACCGCGCTATGGCGGTTTCGCGGCCGGGAAGACTGGCTTCCATGGATCGGACCCTTACGTCAGCGGGCCGGAGATGTCTTCCAGGGCCTTCCAAACGTCCGGACCCAGCTTCTCCTTCCATTCCTTATAGAACCCGACATCCTTCAATTTTTTGCGGAAAGACGATGTGTCGGCGACCGTATTCACGATCATGCCTTTGTCTTTCATGAACGCCAGCGCGTCGGTGTTCAGTGCCAGCAGATCCGCGCGCACATCGACGCCGGCCCGATCGAATTCGGCCATCACCAAATCCTGCATGTCCTTAGGCAAGCGGCCGAACGCCTTCGGGTTGATGAGCGTGTACCAGCCGTCCCATAAATGACTGGTGACGGACATGTATTTCTGCACCTCGTACAAGCGGGTCGTCTTGGTCAACGACGCTGGGCTTTCCTGCCCATCGACGACACCCGTCTGCAACGCCGTATACAGCTCCGAAAAATTCATCGAAGCCGGCGCCGCCCCGATCGCCTTCCACGTCGATACTTGAATCGGGCTCGGCGGAGCGCGCAGCTTCAGACCCTGCACGTCGTCCACCGTATTGATCGGCGCCTTGTTATTGGTGATGTGGTGGAACCCGCTATCGAGTATCTTGTTGGTCGTGAGATATCCGGCCTTTTCCAAATCCTTGCGCAGCAGTTGCTGCAACGGGCCATCGGCGGCGCGCCAGATCTCATCGTAGTTCTTGAACGCGAACGGCATGCTGAGCGCGGAGGTCAGCGGCGCCCCGGTCGCGGTGATTACGTTCGACAGCACCATCATGTGCACACCACCGATACGCACCTGGGTAAAGGTGTCGATATCGGTGCCCAATTGGCCAGAATGGAAAACGTTGATCTCGAACTTCCCGCCCGATTTCTGCTTCACCCGCTCGGCAGCTTCCATGTAGCGGATCGAAGACGGATGCACCGCCGGCTGCGAACTGGTGAATTTCCAATTGATCTCTGCCGCATGTGCGAATCGAGGCAGCAGCACAGACGCACCGGCAAGCGCCCCGATGCGGCGTCTTGTCATCTTCAACATCGTCGTTTCCTCTGTTTTTTCGATTGACGCTACGCTAGCCGATGCTCTTGGGGTTGTCATGTCTCGACCGGAAAGCGCCAACCGATGCAACTGATCGCCGTCGGCCGTTTGCGAAACGGGCCGGAAGCCGAACTCTTCGCCCGCTATAACGCCCGCCTACGACCGCCGCTCGCGCTGGTCGAACTCCCGGAAGGCCGGGGCGCCCCAGCCGAGGTCAAGCGGCGGGAAGGCGCGGCCATGCTCGCTGCATTTCCGGACAACGCCTTCGTCGTTGCGCTCGATCTCGGCGGTGAAATGCCAGACAGCCTTCGCTTCGCCACCATGCTCGAACGATGGCTCGGCACGTCTCGCCGCGTCTGCTTTCTGATCGGCGGCGCCGAGGGCTTGGATTCGCCCATCCTTGCCCGAGCCGATGCAACTCTGTCTCTGGGGCCAATGACATGGCCGCATTTTTTGGCACGAGCCATGCTTGCCGAGCAGGTCTATCGTGCGCGTTCGATCGCAGCCGGGCATCCTTATCACCGATCTGGACGGCCATAATGCATTTGGGGGTTTGCAAGTGGGCGCGAGCTTGGTAGACAGCCCTCCCCTGTTGGTGGCCGGGCGCTGAAAAGCGGACGGTTGGGGGGCGCATAGCTCAGTTGGTAGAGCAGCTGACTCTTAATCAGCGGGCCCAAGGTTCGAGTCCTTGTGCGCCCACCAAACATTTCAAGGGCTTACGAAAAACAGACCAGGAACGTCAGAGTTTTTGTCAGAGACGATTGTCAGAGACGATGTTCCCGAAACGATCTAGGAATTCGCGACCCGTTCGGAAGATGGCGTGCTGCCCTGCTCGATAGCCTCGGGTTCCGCCTCTGCGTGCAGCCGTTTACCGAAGGCCACCTTCGCCATTTTGGCCGTGCGCACCATGTAGCGTTCCAAAATGTGCTGCACCGTCGCCAGACTATGCCCACTGATCGCCGAAATAAGTTGAGGGTCGCAGTCGGCTTCCGCCAATCGGGTGATAGCTGTGTGACGCAAACGCATGAACGTCAGGTCCTGCATCCGCACCGTGAAAGCTTTGGCGTCCGTCATGTCGCGGCCCGGCAAGAGATAATCGATTTCGAACACCGGCGTGGCCTGTGCAGCCACGGCGCGGATGTCGGCGAAGGTGTGCCGAAATTTGTGTTCGTCGAATGCGAGGCCGGTGTCTTCGTCCACGATTAGCGCCAGCGGCAAGGCGCCGTTATGCGACCGCACTTCCTGGCGCGCTTCTTCCTCAGCCAACCGATCGGCCAGATGCGCGACCATGCCCACGGGCAGCGCAACGCCGGCGCGGGTTTTGGACTGGCGAACCATCAAGCTACCGTTACACGGACCGTGCCATCGGCACCGAATTTCTGGCTGTAGAGTTCGTCGCCGTATTCCACCTCGAGCTTGCGCCCGGCGGTGCCCGGCTTCGCAATCTCGATCAGTGCCCGGCCGCGCTGTTGGGAAACCCGAAACTGCGCGTCGCCGCCAAAGTTTTCCGGCCGGTCGCAGCGCACAACCGAGTCGGCCGCCATCGCCGGGTTCGCGTGGAGAAAGCCGGAAGCCAGTGCCAGTGCCCCAGCTAAAATCCAGCAGGCAGACGCCAAAGCGGAACCGCTCCGGGCGGTTGAATGAATGATGCGGTGCATGCTGCCTCCTGTTTCACCCCGCCTCCACGACAAAGCCGCGGAAGGACCGATCGATAGACTCCCGAATGCATGCCTTCTGCATCCGAATAAACGCGCGCTCAGGCCGTGGTGGCCTTAATTTTTAAAGCCGAGCAGGCCCGTATATTATTACACTTCCCAGATCCCAAGCCATCGCCCCTATGGCTCGACGCTTAAAATTGGGCACGGATTACATCTGCGCACAAGTGCGCGATCGCGCTAAATCGACGCCACGATGCAATGAAGTACTGTCGGCCAAGGTAACGCCGCGCACGAGCGGCCAACTTCAAATTCATAACTTCGGCGGTTGTGCCTCATGCATCGTGCAAACGCAAGACATCCAACAAAATAAGACACAAATATTGTCTTTTGACCAAAACCGCCTTTTCTTCTCGCAATATGGGATGCCGTCTGCGCCAACTACGACCACAACCACGAAATCAGCGGCATAAGCTGCGGCAGCGCATCCGCCGCGCCGTTCGGAAAGCCGATGTCCCGCAAAATCCGGTCCAAGAGCCCCTGGATGTCGAGCCCCGGATATGACGGCAACGCTTCCCCGGTTGCGCCAACCGCCAACAGACGCGCTTGCGCCGTCGCCGTTCCCGTCAATTCCAGCGTCCGCTCCTGCGGCGGCAGCGCCATCATGCCCGGGATCGTCAGCATCATGGTGGCCGACAGCACCTTCGCCTTGGGCAACGCCGCCGCGAGGGTTGAAACCGCCGTCGCGTCGGGCGAGCAAGCATAATAACTGCCGCTGATTCCGCATGTCAGGTCGACGCGCTTGCCGCCGTCCAACCCCACCTTTACCGTGGGCTTCACCACAAACGCCCCGCCGACTGCGGCGGACGTAGGCAGACCGCGCACGGCGATAATCGGAACCAAGGCGTCGCCGCGCAGTTGCAACTCCAATGCCGCGCTGGGCGTGCCGTTCGCGGGCGCGACCACCCATTCGCGGTGACGCATCAGGCACGGCTCCTCGGCGGCCGGCGGGCAAGACAAAATCCACGAACCGATCGTTTCGTTGGCCGGGCGGGCCGAGGGTTGGGCAAAGGCCGGCGCCGCGCAAAGCACCAGCGCCCACACGTGGCGACCAT
>JBAXFK010000026.1:0-26129 GCA_037139955.1 Rhodospirillales bacterium | reverse complement strand
ATCGTAGGCGCCGGCTGGCAGTTCACCCATCGGCGGGCGGGTTGGCAAATTTGAATTATCTAATCTATCTCAATGGAAAAGCGGCAGTTTTACGCCGCCCGCCGATGGGTGAACTGCCAGCCGGCGCCTACGATATGGCGCGCGAATTCCGCATTCTGTCCCACCTGCCGGACGCCCTGCCCTTCGTCGCGCGCGGGCTGCATCTTTGCGACGACCCCACGATTATCGGGCAGCGGTTCCAGATCATCGAGTACCGCCCCGGTCTGGTGATCCGCGAGCACATGCCGCCGGACCTAGCGAATCGGCCGGAGGTCGGTGCTCGGCTATCGAAAATGCTGCTGGAAACCATCGTCGCGATCCACGCGGTGGATACGAAAGCGGTGGGGCTGGACGACCTCGGCCGGCCCGAAGGATTTCTGGCGCGCGGCGTGTCCGGCTGGCGCAAACGCGGGCTTTCGGCAAAAGAAGACGATACCGACACCCTGCACAACGATGTCGGCACATGGTTGGAAAAACATCTAGTCCCGGACGGCAAGCCCGGCCTGCTGCACAACGATTTCAAACTGAACAACATCATTATCGACCCCGACACTTTCGCCCCGCGTGCCGTGGTAGACTGGGACCAAGGCACCCGTGGCGACCCGCTGTTCGATTTTGCCACGCTGCTGAGCTACTGGACCCACGCCGAAGACCACTGGGCGATGCACGATATGGAGCAAATGCCGTCGGTCGAAGGCTGCTTCGGTTCCCGCCAAGACGCGGTCGCGCTGTATGCCAAGCTGTCGGGCCGCGACATGTCGGACTTCCTGTTCCACCGGGTGCTGGCCCTCTATAAATTGTCGGTCATCTTCTTGCAGCTCGGTTTGCGCTATCGCATGGGCGCGACAACCGAACCCCGTTACGCCCCGCTAACCGCGATCGGTACCGGCATCTTGGAATTCACCCACGACGTCGCGCACGGTCGCACTTTTTAACCCGTCATGGTCGGGCAAGAACCGCCGACACCATCACCAAGGACAACGACGATGGACTTCTCCCTCTCCCCCGAACTGGCCGAGCTGCAACAACGGGTTCGCAAATTCATCCGCGAGAAAATCGTGCCGCTGGAGGGCGATAGCCGCCAAACCCACCACGGCCCCACCGAAGAATTCCGGCGCGAATTGGTCGCCCTCGCCGCAGCCGAGGGGCTTGTCGCCCCGCATGTCGGCACCGAATACGGCGGCATGGGCCTGAACCACGTCGCCAAGGCCATCGTCTTCGAGGAAGCCGGCTACTCGCTGCTTGGCCCCGTCGCCCTGCATATCTTCGCCCCCGACGAGGGCAATATGCACCTGCTCGAACAGGTCGCGTCCCACGAACAGAAAGAACGCTGGTTACGCCCGCTAGCCGCTGGCCTGACACGATCCTGCTTCTGCATGACCGAACCCGCGCCCGGCGCCGGATCGGACCCCGCCGCGATGAACACGACGGCTGTCAAAGACGGCAACCACTACGTCATCAATGGCACCAAGTGGTTCATTACCGGGGCCTACGGTGCCGCCTTCGCCATTATCATGGCCAAGGACGAGGACGGACACGCCACCATGTTCCTTGCCGACATGGACACGCCGGGCATCGAGATCGAGCGTGCGATGGACAGCCTCGACACCGCCTTCGCCGGCGGCCACGCGGTAGTGAAGTTCAACAACGTCCGCATCCCAGCGTCCGATATCCTCGGCGAACCGGGCAAAGGCTTCCGCTACGCCCAAGTCCGCCTCGCCCCCGCGCGCCTCACCCACTGCATGCGTTGGCTCGGCGCCGCCATCCGAGCGCATGAAATCGCGACGGGCTATGCGCTGAAACGGGAGGTGTTCGGCCACAAGCTAATCGAGCACGAAGGTGTGGGCTTCCAACTCGCCGACAACGAAATGGATATCCGCATGTCCCGTCTGTCGATTTGGCACACCGCGTCGATCCTCGATAACGGCGGGCGCGGTACCGTCGAATCCTCGATGTCGAAAGTGTTCTGCTCGGAAGCCATCTGGCGCGTCGTCGATCGCTGCGTCCAAGTACTCGGCGGCCAAGGCGTGACCAGCGAAACCCTGGTAGCGCGCATCTTCACCGAGGTCCGTGGCTTCCGCATCTACGACGGCCCGTCCGAAGTACACCGCTGGTCCATCGCCCAACGTATCGCCCGCAATGGAGCCAACTGGTGAATCCGCATTCCTCTGGGGATTTCGACCTAACCGGCAAGATCTGCATCGTCACCGGCGGCGGCCGAGGCATCGGCCGCGGCATGGCGGAAGGGCTGGTGCGCAATGGCGGCACCGTCGTGCTGGCCGGACGGACGCAAGCAACGCTTGACGAAACGGCAGCGGCCCTGGGCAACGGCGCCTGGGGCTTTGCCACCGACGTTGCCAAAGAAGACGATGTGATCGCCCTGCGCGACGCCGTTTTGGCGAAGCACGGAAAGATCGACGTGCTGGTAAACAATGCCGGAGTCGATCCGATCTTCAAGCAAATCGAACGCACCACTTTGGCCGAGTGGCAGCATATCGTCGACATCAACCTTACCGGATTGTTTCTGTGTTGCAAATATCTGGGCGGCGCGATGAAACAAGGGGGATCGACGATCAACGTCAGTTCCCTCGCCGGTCATGTCGGGCTGGTGCGCTCCGTTCCCTATTGCGCGTCCAAAGGCGGGGCGGAATTGTTAACCAAGGCGCTGGCGATCGACTGGGCCGAACGCGGGGTGCGTGTGAATACGCTGGCACCGGGGTGGGTGGATACCGATCTGACCCATCAATTGCTCGGACACGACGTGCATGGCCAACGCATGCTGTCGGGTACCCCGATGGGTCGCTTCGGCACCCCGCGCGACATGGCCGGCGGGGTCGTGTTCCTGGCGTCCGACGCCTCGTCCTTCATGACGGGACAGAGCTTGGTAATCGACGGGGGCTGGACCGCAGCGTGAGCGTAACGCCCTTCACGGTCCCGATCCCCGACGACTTGCTACCGTTCCTCGACAGGGCGGCACAGGGCGATATCGGCGGATACCTGTGCGGCCTCGTTCGGGACGCACAGGTCAAAGCCCGCAGCACACGCTTGGAAGCCTTGTTGCACGAGGGCCTCGCGTCCGAACCGCTGCCGTTCGACGCCACCTTTGTCGCCGCGTTAACCGAACAGATCGCGTGCATCGTCGCCGGGCCGGCTCGCCCGTGACCGCCATCGTCCATGCCGCAGCCAAGGACGACATTCTGGCGCAGGTCGAGCGCTACGTTGCCCAAGGCCTGCCCGCCATTGCCCAACGCTTCGCCATCGCCGCGCAAACCGCCATCGACACGGCGGTCGAAACACCGGAATCTGGGCTGCCGCACATCGCTGCATCGCCCGCTTTGGCCGGGTTGCGCACACGACCGATCAAGGGTTTTACCGATTTCGCGATTTATTTTCTGGCCTCGGCAGAGCAAGTACTTGTTCTGCGCGTTCTTCACGCGAAACGGCAACTCGATTTTATTTGAACCGAAAGCCATCGCGATCGCGGCGCGGCGAAGATCCCCTGTGGCGCGGACGCAGTGAAAGACCCAGCGACGGAGACCGCTACCGATGAGGCCGCGCCGATGGCCTTCCGAGCAGAGGTGCCGGCGGAAACGGCCTTGATGGCACTGGATGGATCGAAGGAGATATTCCGTGACCTTGCGCCGATAACCGGCTTGGCGGCATCCTTCCGCACCATCGACTTCGCCGGGGGAACCGACATGACCAAAACAGCCGCCATCACCGGATCGGCATCCGGCATCGGCCAGGCCGCCGCGCAGCGCTTGCTGGATGCCGGCTGGACCATCTACGGCCTGGATCGCGCAGCACAGGCCGCCGAGCGCCAGGGCTTCAAGCCCGTGCATTGCGATGTGTCCGACGCCGCCAGCGTGACCGCTGCCTTCGCCGGGATCGACGCGCCATTGAACGCGCTGATCTGCTGCGCCGGGGTGCTGCGCACGGGGCTGATGGAAGATATGTCGATCGAGGATTTCGATCTCGTGCTGAACATCAACACCCGCGGCACGTTCTTGTGCGCGCAAAAGGCACTGCCGTTGCTGCGGGCGGGCGTGACGGCGGACAACCCATCGCGCGTTATTCTGCTGTCGTCGTTGGCGGCATTGCGGCCCAAAGTGGTATCGGGCGCCTATGCTGCGTCGAAAGCGGCCGTGACCCAGCTTACCCGCGTCATGGCAGCGGAATGGGCGCCGTCCGGCGTGCTGGTCAACGCACTGGCACCGGGGACGGTGGACACGCCGATGGTACGCGCGGTTTCCGATCCAACGGCCTCGAAGGGGTATAGGCCGTCCGGAGTATCTCCGGTCGGCCGGATCGCTCAGCCGGCCGATGTAGTGGACGTGATGATGTTCCTGCTGAGCGATGGGGCACGGTATGTGGCGGGAACGACGATCCCGGTGGATGGGGGAACGGGGGCGGCTTTTGTGCCGGTTGGATCTAATATGTGAGAGGAAGCGGCGGAGCATGGTCGAACAGTACAGTATCGATCTCGGTTGAAGCACGCTTACGGCTGTCAATTGTATCGCGCTGCCTCCCCAAATGTCGTACTGTGTACGATTTGACGGTATTTACCTAACAGTCGGCCCGATCGGCGTTGCGTTCGGCCGGTTACTCGGGCCGCGCAATCCGCACCCGATCCCTTGTCGGGAACGGCAACTGTCAGGCGATAGCCACCATTTTACGGGTGGGCTAATAGCCCGCTACCCTAAAATCCCCGCCAAAAACGCGTCCATCCGCGCCGAGGCCTTCACCGACAGCGCGTTCGGAAACAACGTAAACCCATGCGCACCGCCTGGATAAACTGCCAACTCCGCCGCGTTCCCGGCCGCCACCCACCGCGCGTGCATGAACAGCGTATCGTCCAACAGCGCATCCTTCGTCCCCACGCTGAACAAGGCCGGGCATAATCCTTGCAAATCCGCATATAATGGCGAAATATCCGGCACCCGCCGATCCGTTATATCCGGTAAAAATGCATTATAAAATTGTTGCATATCGATCGTTCGCAGCACCAGCCGCGTATTCCCGAACACCCGCTGGCTCGGTGTCATTGCCAGATCGAAAACCCCGTACACCAAATTTGCCCCACGGAATCCTGTGTAACCATAACGATTCCGCATTCGCAGGATCGTCGACGCCGCAAGGTGCCCGCCCGCCGATTCACCGCCGATTGTCAGCGCTTGGCAGCCGAACTCGCGTTGCATGTTTGCAACTAGCCACGCCGCCGCAGACTCGCAATCGTCCGGTCCCGCCGGATATGGGTGCTCGGGGGCCAACCGGTATTCCACGCTGACTACGGCTTGCCCGGTATTGTCGGCAATCCGCTCCAGCATCCCATCGTTCATGTCGGCACCGCCGAGCACCCAGCCGCCGCCGTGGCAGTGTAAATAGACCCCGCGCGGGGCGTGGTTCGGGGCAACGACGCGTAACGGAATTTCGTTACCGTCGCGCCCCTCTATAACAATGGTACGGGCACGCGGCGACAGTACGACCGGAGGAAACGGCCCGCGCCCAAGACGACGGTTCTCGCGCGCCACAGCGGCACTGGTATTCCACCATTCCGGCAGCGGAGTCATCAGTGCGATCATCGCCTCGTTCAGCTTGGCGGTGTCGGGGTCGATTGCCTCGGGGCGAAACAGTTCCGGGCCGAAAGTCATAGCAAAACCTCCTTCAAGCAACGCGCGTTTTAGCAAGAGCGTCCCAATCGAACGCCACCCCGTGCCCCGGCCGTTCCGACACCAGCGCCTTGCCTTGGACGATCGGCATCGGCTGCACGATGTAACGATCCAGACCGAAACCGTGAACTTCCAAATACGAACGATTGGGCGTGGCGGCCAATAAGCTGACCGTCAGATCGTGCGCGCCATGCGATGTCAGCGGCAGATTATGCGCCTCGGCCAAGTGTGCCACTTTCATGAAAATCGTGATCCCACCGCAATTGGTGACATCGGGCTCAGGGAACGTTACGCCACCGGCAGAAATCATTTGGGTGAATTCATGCAACGTATGCAAGTTCTCGCCGGTCGCAATCGGCACCCCGCCTTCGCGCACGATGCGGACGTGGCCAGCGACATCGTCGGGGATGGTGGGTTCCTCCAGCCATGTCAAATTCGCGTCGCGGAACGTACGCGCGGCACGGATCGCTTCGTCGACCGACCATTTCATATTGGCATCCGCCATCAGCGGAAAATCGTCGCCCAAATGCTTACGCATGGCAAAAACCCGCTCACGGTCTTCCGACAACCGTGCTCGGCCCACCTTCATCTTGATCGCGCGGAACCCCTTCGCCAGATTGCCGTCGGTCTGTTTCAACAACGCATCTAACGTGAATTCGAGATCGATCCCGCCCGCGTAACAGGGCACCGCAGGATCGAACCCGCCCAGCATACGCCACAGCGGCGTACCCAACCGCCGCGCTTTGAGGTCGTACAGCGCGATATCGCAGGCCGACACCGCAAGACTGACGGAGCCGCCGCGCCCGCCGTAATGCAGGCGCCACCACATGGATTGCCAAAGCGCCTCGATCTTATCGGGGTCGGCGCCTATCAGCACCGGGCGCAAATCGCAATCGATCAGCGCATGCACCGCGCGCCCGCCGGAACCAACGGTATACGTGTATCCCACACCCTCCGCCCCATCGGAATCGCGCAGCCGCACCGTCGCGAGTTCGAAATGGGTGATGATCCCATGGGTGGAATCGGACAGCGGCACCGGCAGTTCGATGCGATACAGGCCGGTTTCGACAGCGGCGATGGTCATGCGGGGTTCCCTCTTGCCACGGGAATTTGCCCGTTTCCCATGAGTATGCCTAGATACCCATCGGTCCAACCCCAGAGGGAACGCATCCCATGAAATTCGGCGTCTTTTACGAAATGCAATGCCCCCGCCCATGGGAGGCCGACACCGAGCACAAGCTCTATCAAAACGCCCTGACTCAGGTAGAATTGGCGGATAAGCTGGGGTATCACTACGCATGGGAGGTGGAGCATCACTTCCTAGAAGAGTACTCCCACTCGCCGCAGCCCGAGGTCTTCCTCGCCGCCGCATCCCAACGCACCAAGCAGATCCGGCTCGGCCACGGCATCATCCAGCTAACCACCAATCACCCCGCCCGCGTGGCGGAGAAAGTTGCGTGCTTGGACCTCGTGAGTAACGGCCGCGTCGAATTCGGCATGGGCGAAGGCGCGAGCATCACCGAACTCGGCCCGTTCGATCGGCAGATGGAAGATAAGCAAGCGGTCTGGGAAGACGGTGTGCGCTGCGTGCTGCCGATGTTCAAAGACGGTGGTTGGGAATACGATGGCCCGTATTTCAAATTCCCGCTGCGCAACGTGCTGCCGAAGCCGATCCAAAAGCCGCATCCCCCGCTATGGGTTGCGTGTTCCCAGCTCGAAACCATCGAGATGGCCGGTCGTTGCGGGATAGGCGCCTTGGGCTTCCAGTTTCTGTCCGCCGACATGGCCAATGCCTGGGTGCATGCCTATTACAACTCGTTCGTGCTGCGGCAGAAGAAGTTGGCCGATTATCAGGCCAACTGCAACATCGCCATGGTCAGCTACTTCATGTGCGCCGAAACGGACGAAGAAGCCCGTCGCCGTGCCGATGGAGCAACGTTCTTCCAATTCTCGTTGGCTTGGTACAGCGGCTCCCGCGGGCGGGAGCGCCCCGCGCCCGGTACCGTCAACATGTGGGACGAATACAACAAGTGGAAAAAGGCCAACCCCGAAGCGCAGGCACGCGCGTTGCAGGGCGGCCTGATCGGATCGCCGGAAACCATCCGCCGCAAATTGCGCCGCTTCGAAACGTCGCATGTCGACCAGATCATCCTGCTCAATCAGGCTGGTAAGAACACCAACGAACACATCTGCGAAAGCCTGGAATTGTTCGCCAAGGAGGTGATGCCCGAATTCACCGCCAAAGAACCCGAACACCAGGAATGGAAGCGGAAAGTGTTGGCGCGCGAGATCGAGCTCGAGGACATCGACACGACCCCGTACAAGGATCGTGCCGGCGTCGGCAAGGGCGTCGCGATTTCGAAGCTCGCGGCCGAATAGGCTTAGCGCATCAGAGCGGATCGCGGCAGAACGGATGCGCAGCCGTTTGAATCTGCTCTACAAAACAGGAAAATAGAGCGCGCCGCCGTTTCCGGCCGGCGCGCTCTAGGCTTGCAGCAAGTCCGCCACCCTCTCGCCTATCATGATAGACGGGAGGTTGGTGTTCGTGCGGGTCACCCGCGGCATGATCGACGCGTCGGCCACGTAAAGATTCTGCGTGCCGATCACCGCTGCGGTGGGGTCCGTTACCGCCATCGGATCGTCCGCCGCGCCCATGCGGCAGGTGCAGGACGGGTGCCAAGCGCTGCGAACGGCGGAGCAGACATATTCCTCCGCCGCCTTGGGATCGGCCATCAATGCGGCCAGTTTCGGTGCCTCGCTGATCACATTCTCAATCAAGAAACGACGGATCGGCGACGCGGAATCCAACAGCGCGGCGGCGACATTGGTCAGCACAGCATTCAACCCGGTCGGCCGGCTGATCGCTGCCACACGTTCGGAAAAACTGGAAGGGAACGGGTCCAGCGCGTACGTCGATACCGGTTCCTTAGTGAACATTCCGGCCATGCGCAGGAACGCGGCCAGCAAGCGGGTCCTGTCGCGCTCGTCTTCTAACCAGTTGAAATCGATCGCCGGGGCAGCCATCGGATCGGCCGAGGACAAACGCACGCTGCCGCGCGAATACGGCAGCGAAATATAGGTACTGAGGGTGCCGATCCGCTCTCCCACCGCGTGCCACATGGATTGGCAGACCGCCATCATGATCATATCGGCCGGCTCGCACCCGGCGATATCGGACGAATAGCGCAGATAGGAATAGTTCCTCCGGATCACATGCTTCTCCCGCGCGATCGGCGGCAAGTACGCGGAGACCGAAATAAGCGGGTGGTCTTGCAGATTCGATCCGACACCGGGACGGTCGGCCACGACGGCGATACCGTGCCGGCGCAAATGATCGGCAGGGCCGACGCCCGACAGCATCAGCAATTTCGGACTATGGAAGGCACCCGAACTGATTATAATGCGGTCGCCGTGGATGCTTTCCGTTTTGCCGGCACGCACGATTTCCAGGCCGATGGCTTTGGTGCCTTCGAAAAGAATGCGGCGCACATGGGTTTCCGGCATCAACCGCAGGTTCGGACGGCGCCGGACTTCCTCGCTCAAATGGCCGTTCGCGGTGGACCGCCGTGCCTCGCCATCGTTGGAGGTCGGCAAGGGGGAGTAGCCTTCGTCGAACGCGCCATTCATATCGGGGACGTATGCGTGACCTTGGCTGTCCCACGAACGGGCAACGGCGTTGGTGAATTCGTCCCATTGGTCGCGCGGGATGCGTCGGACCGTGATCGGCCCAGTGCCGCCGTGCAATTGATCGTTGGAATAGTCCAGGTCGGTTTCCAACTTGCGGAAATAGGGCAGCACCGAACCCCAATCCCAGCCCTTCGCCCCCAGTTCCGCCCAACCGTCGAAATCCGCCGGGGCACCTCGCAGCGCCACCTGCCCATTGATTGACGATCCGCCGCCCATCAACTTACCTTGGTAAAAGAAATACGGCTTTCGGCCTGCGGCCGGGATATGGCGATGGGCTCCCCGCGACACCTGCAATGCGGGCCAGAAATACGCCGAATTGGTCATCGCCCGATGCGCGTAGGTATCGCGAATATCGTCGGGAATATTGGCGGTGCCGTAATCCGGCCCAGCTTCGATCACCAGAACCTTGTTGGCCGGATTTTCCGACAGCCGCGAGGCCAAGGCACAGCCGGCCGAACCGCCGCCGGCAACGATATGGGTAGGTCGTTCCATGATACGCTGCCTTCTCTACGGCTTCACGAATTTCAGCACGAACTCATCCTTGGGCTGAGCAGGGTCCGGCGTATTCTTGTCGCGGGGGTCGTTGGGATTACGCAAAAATTTTCCTTCCGCCGCCAATTTAAAACCGGCAGCCTGGACTTCTTTGCGCAGGAACGCTTCCTCGACACGATGCAGCGTGCCCGCCTCGGAGATTCCGGTGTTCGGCCGGCCCGCGTGGTCGGCGAGGACAAAGGTCCCGCCCTTCTTCAACGCACGAAACACCGCTTTGTTCATCGCGGCCCGATCGACGCCCATGTGTCCGAGGTCGTGGTAGTTGAACATCAGCGTGACCAGATCGATTTTGCCGACCAGTTCCGGCGGCACCGGGTCCTCGAACGGGCGGGACACGGCGACAATAGGGGCGGCAGCGATTTTCGCAGCGGTCAGCTTCGCTTGGCGATCGGTTAGGGCCTCGGGCGACGGGCGAGGGGTACGGGCAGGTGCCATCGCGGGCAGATCGGGACGGCTGTTGCCCTCCCGCTGGGCCGGAGGGGCCGAGGCAACTGCATTAGGAGGGCGGCTCTGCCCGAAGACCTTGCCCTTGGGACCGATCGAGCGTGCCAACAATTCCGTCGTGTAGCCGCCGGCCGCGCTGACATCGAACGCGGTTATCCCAGGGCGGATGCCGATAAAGGCCAGCATCGGTTGCGGCTTACGACGCAAATCGTTGGTCCGGTCGGCGTCGGATCGATCCGGACTGGCGACGATATCGGCGATGCGGGCGGCAGAAATCGTTTGCGCGCTGGCCGGTAATGCCCCGAATGCCATGGCCGCAGCGGCAATCGCGAGAAATCTTCGGCTGTATCGCATCGGTCGGACCTTCCCATAGCGGATTGTTTCCGCCAGCCTAACCCGCGACGCGGCAACACACCAGGACCGCGTAATCGAGGAAACGAACCATGGCACAAGGACAAAGACTCGCAGGCAAAGTCGCCATCGTCACCGGTGGCGCATCCGGCATAGGTGCCGAAACCGCTCGGCAATTCGCCGCCCAAGGCGCGAGCGTGGTGCTGTGCGACCTACAGGACGAACTTGGCGGCACCGTGGCACAGGAAATCGTGGATAACGGCGGGGTCGCCGAATACCGTCGTCTGGACGTGACCGATGAGGCACAATGGATCGCCCTGATCGTCGCCGTCGAAACAAAACACGGCAAGCTGAACGTGCTCTGCAACATCGCCGGGGTTTCGGGCCGTCCCGCCGGTATGTTGGTGCAACCGACCGGGGTAATGACCGGCACCGCGTTGGAAGACCAGACCCTGGAGAACTGGAATTTCATCATGGGGGTGAACTCGACCGGCGTGTTTCTGGGCACCAAAAGTGCTATCCCGGCAATGCGGCGGGCCGGGGGCGGCTCGATCGTCAATATGTCCTCGATTTGCGGCATTGTCGGATCGTTCGCCAACGCGGCCTATCACGCCTCGAAAGGATCGGTGCGGATATTTACCAAATCTACCGCCATTCAATACGCACGCGAGAATATTCGCGCGAACTCGGTCCACCCCGGCTTCGTCGACACCCCCATGGCTCGCCCCGGCTTACTCGGCAATGAATCCGGCAAGGCGCGGATGGACGCCACACCGATGGGGCGCTTCGGCAAACCGATCGATATCGCGCTGGGCTGCCTCTATTTGGCGTCGGACGAGGCGTCGTGGGTCACTGGCAGCGAATTGGTCATCGACGGCGGCATGACAGCCAACTAGGCCGCTTCTTCCAACGTCGAACCGACATCGAGTGTCGTCGCGCGGCGAAGGTCGCGCGGCGCCATTTCGTCGTGCGGGCGACCGCGATGCAGGGTGCAACGGTTGTCCCAAATCACCAGATCGCCCTGCCGCCATGTGTGGCTATAGATGAAACGCGGCTGCGTTGCGTGGGCATTCAGATCGAGCAGCAGCAGCCGCCCATCGGCCACCGGCCAACCCACGACGTGGGACGCATGCGCCGATAGATACAGCGTCTTGCGTTTCGATCCGGGATGCGTGCGCACCAATCGTTGCGGCGATGGCGGATATTGCTCGCGCTCCCCCGCGTCGAATTTGGTAAAGCCGATTTGCCCGCGCGACCAGAACACATCGTGCTCGATAATCAAATCCGCGACACTATCTTGCATCGCCGGGGTCAGCGCGTCGTAAGCGGCGCGCATATCGGCAAATTCCGTTTCGCCATTGCCGAACGGGCTGGGCGGCGGCAGTGCCTTGGCGTGCAGCATGCCGAGCACGACGGGGACCGGCATGTAGGATGCGTCGGTGTGCCAGAGCCGATTGCCCATACTGTCCAACCGACGCCGATCGTCCAATTCCCGCACATTGCCATCGATATCGAGGTTGGAGATGTCGCCGATCTCCGGCAGCGCCAGCCGGCGCGGCCCGCCACGGGCAGCAGATCGTCCGATTTCCAGCGGCCCGAATTGGGCGGCGAAATCACGCAGTTGGGTGTCGGTCAGGTCCTGGTCATGGAAGACCAGGACTGAATAGGTGTCGATCGCCTGCCAGATCGCCTCGACCAGCGGGCTACCCGTCGGTTTCGACAAATCAACGCCGCTTATTTCCGCAGCGAAGCTCGGTTGGATTGCATGGACATGCATGGCGTCGGTCCCCCTTTTATCCGGATGGTCGGACGAAGGGGGAACCGCGTCAATCGGCGATCAGGCGACGGGTTCGAGCAGCAGGACCGGGATTTCCCGCGTCGTCTTCAGCGCGTAATCGGCATAAGGCGGCCAGAATTTCAGCGCCTCGACCCACAAAGCCGCGCGTTCGGCGCCGGTGACGGTACGTGCGACAGCCTTAAGTTTCTTGGTGCCGACCTGCACCTCCACATTCGGGTTTGCGAGGATGTTGCGGTACCAGCCCGGATGCTCGGGCGCGCCGCCCTTGGACGCGACGACGATGTAACTGTTGCCATGATCGCCGTAGAACAGCGGGAAGATGTATTTTTCTCCGGATTTGCGGCCGGTGGTGGTCAGCAGCAGCGACGGGACGGTCATTTCCGGGCGGTCGGGCTGGTTAATCTTATACATGTGGCCGTCGGTGCCGCCGCTCGCGAGGTAGCGGTTGGTATGTTCCAGCATCCATGCGGGGAGGTTCGGGGCGAGTTTGGCTTCGGCCATGGTTGGATCTCCTGTCGAATTACAAGTGCGTCGGTGCGCGACACCTTACGTCGGGTTGCGCGGTTTCCATATGGGGTGCGGCGGAGCCGAGCGAAACCGGCGGCTCAGTGCGCGTCGGCCCAACTCTTCCCCACGCCCGTCTCCACCACCAGCGGCACGGACAACGTCGCAGCATTCTCCATCTCCCGCCGCAATAGTACAGCCAGCGCGGACGCCTCCGCCTCGGGCGCCTCGAACAACAATTCATCGTGCACTTGCAACAGCATGCGCGATTGCAGCCCGGCCTCCGCCAATGCGGCGGGTAACCGCACCATTGCCCGCTTGACGATATCTGCCGCCCCGCCCTGTAACGGGGCGTTGATCGCCTGCCGTTCGCCGTAAGCACGGCGGGCCGGGTTCTTGTCCTGAATGCCGGCGATCCAGACCCGCCGGCCGAACGGGGTCAGCACATATCCGTTCGCCACCGCTTCTTTCTTGGCACGTTCCATGTATGCGCGGATTTCCGGGTAGCGGACGAAGTAACGATCGATGTAACCCCGCGCCTCCCCCGGCCCGATGCCCAACTGGCGCCCCAGCCCGAAGGCGCTGATGCCATAGATGATGCCGAAATTGATCGCCTTGGCGCGGCGGCGGGTACCGCCGTCCATGCCCTCCATCGGGACGGAAAACACTTCGCTGGCGGTGCGGGCATGAATATCTTCGCCGCGCGCGAAGCTTTCTTTCAAAGCGGGGATGTCGGCGACATGCGCCAACAGGCGCAACTCGATTTGGGAATAATCCGCACTCACCAACACATGGCCTGGTTCGGCGACGAAAGCACGCCGGATGCGGGCGCCTTCTTCGGTACGGATTGGGATGTTTTGTAGGTTCGGATCGGTGGACGACAAACGGCCGGTCGCGGCGATCGCCATCGCGAAGCTTGTGTGCACGCGTCCCGTCGCGGGATTTATCTGCGCGGCCAAAGCATCGGTATAGGTAGATTTCAGCTTTTGGAGTTGCCGCCATTCCAAAATGCGCTGCGCCAAGACAGAGCCCTGGTCGGACAAATTCTGCAACACCGACGAATCCGTGCCCCAGGCGCCGGTTTTCATCCGCTTGCCGCCAGGCAGCTTCATCTCGTCGAATAGGACTTCGCCCAATTGTTTGGGGCTACCGACGTTGAAGGAACGACCGGCGAGGCCATGACAATCGGCTTCCATTACCGCCATGCGGGCTTCGAAATCCAGCGACATGGCCTTGAGGTCGGCCTCATCCACCTTCACCCCTGCGCGTTCCATCTCTAGCAAGATGGGAATCAGTCGGCGTTCCACCTGCTCGTATAACGTCAGCGCTTTATTGACCCGCAGGCCCGGACGCAGCACGTCCCACAGGCGCAGGGTAACGTCGGCGTCCTCGGCAGCGTAAGCGGTGGCTTTATCGAACGGCACTTGGGAAAACGGAATGCGCGCGCGCCCGGTGCCTGTTACGATGTCGAACGAAATCGGCGTGTGGCCGAGGTGCAGCCCCGATAGTTCGTCCATGCCGTGGCCGTGCAACCCGGCCTCCTGCACGAAGGAAATAACCATCGTATCGTCGACCGGACCGATCGGGGGAAAGCCGGCCTGCCCCAGCACCATCATGTCGAACTTGGCATTTTGCAGGATTTTCAGCACCGAGGCATCGCCGAACAGCGGTCCGAGGATTTCGATCACCGTTTCGACCCGCAATTGCTCGCCCAGAATCTCATGCCGCAGCGGAATATAGCACGCTCGGCCATGGGCGGTCGCGAGAGACAAGCCAATCAGATGGGCGCGCATGGCGTCCAACCCATCGGTTTCGGTGTCCAAAGCGAAACGGCCGACGGCCCGTACTTCGGCGGCCCAAGTGCGCAAAGCGTCCTCGGTGGTCACGGTTTCGTATGGCCCGAACCCGGATGCCGCTTGTGCCGCGCCACCCAGGCCGAGGTCGGACTGCACCGCCGGCGGCGCCTCGATCGCCGGCGGTGCAGCCGGCATGTCCAACCCAAGTCGGGCGATCGTGCTACGAAACCCCTGCGCCGCGAGCCACGCGGTCAACGCCGCGCGGTCGAAGTCCTTGACCGCCAGCGCCTCGATGGGCAGCGGAAGCGGGGCGTCGTCGCGCAGGCGCACCAATTCGTAGGAGATGCGGGCCTTGTCGGCATGCTCGATCAACGAGTCGCGTCGTTTCGACGGTTTCATCGTCGGGGCGGCCGCCAGCACGGCTTCCAGCGAGCCGAACTCGTTCACCAACGCCGCCGCGCCTTTGGGACCGATGCCGGGAATGCCGGGGACGTTGTCGGTCGAGTCGCCGATCATCGCCTGGACTTCGATCATTTTCTCCGGCGCGACGCCGAATTTCTCCATCACCTCCGGCAGACCGATGGGCTTGCGCTTCATCGGGTCCAGCATGGTCACACCGGGGCGGATCAACTGCATCAGGTCCTTATCGGACGACACGATGGTTGCCGTGACACCGGCATCGTTCGCCGCGCGAGCATAGGCGGCGATCAGATCGTCCGCCTCCCAATCTGCCAGTTCGATGGCGGGCACGCCGAAAGCTTCCGTCGCCTCCCGCACCAGCGCGAATTGCGGGATCAGATCCTCGGGCGCCGGGGGACGATGGGCTTTGTAGGCCTCGTACAGCCGATTGCGGAACGTGAAGCGCCCGGCGTCGAAGATCACGGCGATATGGCTGCCGGTATGGTCCTTCAGGAACTGCGCCAGCATGTTGGTGAAACCGAACACGGCATTCACCGGCGTCCCATCCGGCCGGGTCATCGGCGGCAACGCATGATACGCTCGGAAAATAAATCCCGAGCCGTCGATCAGTACGAGGTTGGGCGCGCTTACGTCCAAGGCCGGCACATCAGTGACCGGAGCCGTGGCCCGCGCCTTCGTTCAACACATACTCGCGTGAGCAATAGGGGCATACGACCGAGCGATCGTCGATGTGCAAGAACACGCGGGGGTGACCGAGCGCGGTAGTACCGCCGTCGCAAGGAACGGTGCGGTCGTCGACGTGAATGGTCTCGAATGTCGCGGCGTCTGCCATTAGGGTCCTCTGGGGGTCCGGGAGAGGGGCGATGATAGCGCGTGCGGGAATGCTTTCAACCGTGGTTCTGCTTCTTCTGGCCGGATGCACCGCACAGCCGATGCCCCCAGGCCCGGCGATCGTGCAACCCGCTATGTCGGACGACGCGTTCGTCATGCCCGACGATGCCCGCCTGCCCTACCGCGCTTGGCTACCGGACGGCGCGCCGAAAGCCGTGATCCTGGCGTTGCACGGCATGAACGACAGCCGCGATGCGTGGGAGTATCCGGCACCCGCCTTCGCTGCGGCAGGATTGGCGGTGTTCGCCCCGGACCAGCGCGGCTTCGGCGCCACGGCAACGCGCGGCTACTGGCCGGGGACCGAAGGGCTGGTCGCCGACGCCACTGCCATGGCCGCACTCCTCCGGGCGCGCTACCCCGGTGTGCAGCTGTTCTTGATGGGGGAGAGCATGGGCGCGGCGGTGCTGATGGTCGCCGCGACCTCCACAGTCCCCCCTCCGGTCGACGGCTATGTGCTGCTGGCACCCGCCGTGTGGGGGCGGGCGGAGATGAATATCGTACTGCGAGCCGCGCTTTGGCTTGCGGCCAAGACAGTACCGGGGTGGCGGACGACCGGACGCGGATTCATAAATATTACCGCATCCGACAACCGGGAGGCGCTGATCCGGCTATCGACCGATCCCCTGACGCTGCATGGCGCTCGGGTCGACGCGATGCGCGGGGTGGTGGATTTGATGGATGCGGCGTTGGCCGCCGCGCCCAGGTTTCAGGCCCCTGCCCTGTTCCTGTACGGTGGGCACGACCAAGCGATCCCGCCCCGCGCCACCGACGCCACCTGGAATAGGCTGCCGCCGGGGCCGATCCGGGCGTTCTACCCGGACGGCTACCATTTGATGCTGCGGGACAAGGGCCGCGCCGCGCCGATCGGGGACATCGTCAACTGGATATTGCACCCGGATTGGGGCGGGTTGGTCTCGGCCGCAGACCGAGCGGCGTTAGACCGGCACGTAAATGCGGCCGTCGAATAGGCGGCGGGCGGTACGATAGAACGCGCCGCTATGCGCCACCCAAGCCCCGGCCGCATCGCGCCCGACATCGGCATCCACTGTCAGAATACCCGAAGGCATGCCGATCCGAATCGCACACGGCGCAGTGCCGCCAACGGCTTCGTGGGCGACCGTACCTTCGATGCGCGCTGCGACAGCAGTGCACAACGACGCGGTCAGCGGCAGCGCGCGGTGCGGCTGACCGTTGGACAGGAAACGCGCGGTCAGATCGACCTCCGACGCGGCGATCGGCACACCGGACAGCGTGGGCGAATCCATCGGCGGTGCGACAAAGCCGATGATAGGAACGCCGGCAATGGAGCGCGCTTCGTTCTCGTCCGCAGCGATACCCATCGCGACCGACGCCGCACGACGAATATTTTGCAGCATCGCCAGCAGGTCGGTATTGACGTCCAACGCCTCCGGCAATTCCCGCCCAGTCAGGCCGAGGTCGCGGGCCCGCACGAACACGCAAGCATTTGCAGCATCGATGCAGGACACTTCGATGCGCCCAAGACCTTGAACGTCCAACCAATCCGTCACATGCCCGGTGGGCAGCAATTTGCCGGTTGTAGCACCGCCGGGCGTCAGGAAATCCAGTTTCACGGGCGCGCCGAAACCGGCCACCCCTGGGATCGCCATAGTACCGTCGGTCGCGGCGCGACCATCTTTCAACGGAAAGGTGGAGCGTATGATTTTCTTCGTGTTGGTGTTGAAAATGCGGACCACGGCGGTCTCGCCATTCGGACGGACAATACCCTCATCCACCGCGAAAGGCCCGACAGCAGACGACATGTTGCCGCAATTGCCGCGATAATCGACCGCAGCTTCTTTGATCTGCACTTGGGCAAACGTGTAGTCGATGTCGGCATCGTCGCGGGCGGAGGGCGCGAGAACGCAGACCTTCGACAAGGACGAAATGCCGCCGCCCATGCCGTTGAGCTGCCGTCCATTCGGATCGGGAGTACCCATTGCCGCCATGAAAATCGGGTCCCAAGCCGCCCGCTCCGGCAGGTCCTTCGCGTGGAACATCACCGCGCGGCTGGTGCCACCGCGCATGAAAACGGCGGGAAGGGCGAGAAGTGGCATCGGTGGCCTCCTTTTATCGGTTGCCCCAAGTTGGAAGCGCCCGCGCCGAGGGTCAAGCGACCATCGCGCCGCCCTTGACCCACACCGCCCGCATGCGCCACCCATTCATTCGCAATTGGGGACTCTGGTCACATGGACGCGGATTACATCGTCGTGGGCGCCGGCTCGGCCGGCTGTGTCGTCGCGGCACGCCTATCGGAAACCGGCGCCAAAGTGGTGCTGCTGGAAGCCGGGCCGAAAGACACCAACATGTGGATTCATATCCCTGCCGGCATGCTGAAACTGCTGTACCATCCTGTGGTCAACTGGAACTATAGCTCCGAACCGACTGCCGGTAGCGGCGGACGCCGCATTCATTGGCCGCGAGGCAAAACCCTCGGCGGGTCGTCGTCGATCAACGGTATGTTGTATGTCCGTGGGAACCCTGCCGATTTCGACGGCTGGGCACAAATGGGCTGCCGAGGCTGGAGTTTCGACGACGTCCTGCCCATTTTCCGCAAATCCGAAACCTATCTGCAAGGCGACGACGCGGAATATCGGGGCAAGGACGGTCCGCTGAAAGTGGAGGATTACCGCACCGTGCTGCCGCTAACGCACCGGTTCGTCGAGGCGTCTCAGCAGGCCGGATTCGAGTTCAGCAAAGACTTGAACGGCCGCAAGCAAGAAGGCGTGGGCTATTCGCAAATGACCCGCAAAGGCCAATGGCGCGGCTCGACGGCGCAAACCTTCTTGAAGGAAGCCCAATCCCGTCCGAATTTGCGGGTGGAGACCGAAGCCGTGGCCACGAAACTTCTCTTCGAGGGGAAGAAATGCGTCGGCGTCGCTTACCGCCAGCGCGGCAAAGATATCGAGCTGAAAGCCAACAAAGAAATTATTTTATCCGGCGGTGCCATCAATTCCCCGCATTTGCTGCAAATATCGGGAATCGGGCCGGCCGAGCATTTGCAATCGATCGGAGTGCCCGTTGTGCACAACCTTCCCGGTGTGGGTGGAAATTTACAGGATCATTACGTCGCCCGCGTATCGCATCGGGTCCAGGGAGAAATCTCGATCAATAAGCTCGCGCGCGGTTTCCGCTTGGCGCGCGAGGTCGCTAAATTCTATTTAATGGGCAATGGTGCGCTCACGTTCGGCGTAACGACCGCGCAGGTATTTTGTCGCTCGCGACCGGAACTCGCCAGCCCAGATCTACAATTACTGTTTACCCCCGCCAGCTACGATGCCGGGCGGCTCGGGCATCTGGAGCAAGAAAACGGCATGACCGTCGCAGTGTGCCCGGTACGTCCGGACAGCCGAGGGACTATCATGGCACGCTCTGCCGATCCGTTCGAAAAGGCGGTCATTACGCCGAATTATTTGTCCGATCCCGCCGATATTCAGGTATTGCTGGCGGGTACGAAATTCGCGCGCGATATTTTCGCCTCCCCAGCGATTTCGCGATATAGCACGGTGGAGACGCTCCCGGGTCCGGATGTGCAAACCGATGCGCAATTGACGCAGTATTTCAAGGATTTCGGCTCCACTATCTATCATCCCGTCGGCACCTGCCGCATGGGCGACGGCACCGCCGCCGTGGTCGATTCCCAGCTTCGCGTGCATGGCATCGGCGGGCTGCGGGTCGCGGATGCATCGATCATGCCGACGCTGACCACCGGCAATACCAATGCGCCGACGATCATGATCGGGGAGAAGTGCGCCGCGATGATAAAACAAGACATCGCGGCGTAGCGATCCAACATCGGCGCGTTAGAACCGCCGCGCAAACGCGTTGATTCCCAGACCGGTTTGGCGGACAAAGCGCGTCCAACACGACGGACCTAGCAGACATGCCCGAGATCTATCTGCACAACAGCCTCACACGCCGGAAGGAGCGGTTCGCGCCGCTCGATCCCCAGCATGTGCGGATGTACGTGTGCGGTCCCACGGTTTACGACCTTGCGCATCTGGGCAATGCTAGACCCATCGTGGTGTTCGACGTGCTGTCGCGGCTGTTGCGGACATTGTACCCGAAAGTTACCTACGTTCGTAACATCACCGACGTGGACGACAAGATCAACGCACGGGCGAAGGAAAGCGGGGAACCGATAAGCGCCATTACAGCCCGCACCACAGCCGATTTCCATACCGACATCGCCGCCCTGGGCGCCCTGCCCCCGGATGTGGAGCCACGCGCCACCGGCCACATCCAGGAAATGATCGACATTATCCAGCGCCTGATAGCGGCCGGCCACGCCTACGCCGCCGAGGGCCATGTACTGTTCGCCGTCAACACCGATTCCGGCTATGGCAAACTATCCGGCCATAGCCAGGACGAATTGCTCGCCGGCGCCCGCGTCGATGTCGCGCCGTACAAGCGCGATGCCGGCGATTTCGTGCTTTGGAAGCCATCCTCGGACGATCTGCCGGGCTGGGACAGTCCTTGGGGCCGCGGCCGGCCGGGCTGGCATATCGAATGCTCCGCCATGTCGTGGAAGTATCTGGGTGAGAATTTCGACATTCACGGCGGCGGATCGGACTTGATTTTCCCGCATCACGAGAACGAACTCGCGCAATCCGTGTGCGCCTTCCCCGGCAGCCATTTCGCGAATTATTGGATGCATAACGGCATGTTGGTGGTGAACGGGGAGAAGATGTCGAAAAGCCTCGGCAATTTCTTCACCATTCGGCAAGTCCTAGCCAAAGCTCCGGCCGAAGCTGTGCGTTTATTGCTGTTGCGCGCGCATTATCGCGCCCTGCTCGATTTCTCCGACGGTGCATTGGTCGAAGCAAAGAAAGAAATCGATCGGTTCTACCGGGCACTGCAACGTTTCCCCGATGTCGCGGCCGGCGATCTGCCGGCGTCGGTGCGCGATGCTTTGAGCGACGATTTGAATACTCCGCTGGCCCTGTCGGCAATGCACGCACTCGCGGATGCCGCGATGGCGGGCGATTTCGAAGCCGCGCGTGGCTTACGCGCCGCCGGTGCCGTTATGGGCCTGTTGGGTTCGACGCCGGAAGTATGGTTCCAAGGCGGTGCTGCGGACGATACCGCCGCTATCGAAGCGGCAATCGCGGATCGTTTGGCCGCCCGAAAATCCCGCGACTTCGCCCGCGCCGACGCTATCAGAACCGACCTTACCGCTCGGGGCATAGTCCTGGAGGATGGACCGGGCGGCACAACGTGGCGCCGGGCGAGCTGAGAAAGGGTTCAAATCGATGCGTTTGTTAATTGTTGCTTTATTGCTATCGACCTCGCTCCCCGCTCTAGCGCAGCCGTTGCCGCAATTGCCGCCGGGCACAGCGTTGCCAAAGGGTATGCCGCCCATTCCGCCGAATGCCGCGAGCATGACCCCCGGTCAAGCAAAGTCGATGTATGAGTCGATGACTCCCGAGCAGAGGCAAGCGCTGAAAGACGCTGCCGCGCCGTATCGCGCGCAAGTGGAGAACGATCCTGGCCTGAAAGCACAAGTCAAAGCCTGGATCAAATCGTGGATGGGCAAGTGACGGGACGCGACGGCGGCGCCGATCTGGTTCCGATCGGCAACACCCCGGTTGTTATTTTGGTTCGCCCGCAACTCGCGGACAATATCGGCGCCTGCGCTCGGGCGATGGCGAATGGCGGTTTATTCCACATGCGGCTGGTGGCGCCGCGCGACGGATGGCCGCAGGAAAAGGCGTGGCGCACTGCATCCGGTGCCGATCGTCTGTTGGACGCGGCGACGGTGCATCCCACGGTGGCCGATGCTGTCGCGGATTTGCACCATGTGTTCGCGACCTGCCCTCGACCTCGGCATATTGTAAAGACGGTGATGACGGCACGCGGCGCGGCGGCGGAAATGCGGGAAATTTGCGCCCGCGCCCTCCGCGTCGGGCTGCTATTCGGGCCGGAGCGCGCGGGTCTGGACAACGACGACATGGCGCAGGCCGACGCATTGATCCGCTATCCGCTGGACCCTCGGTTCATGTCGTTGAACCTGGCGCAGGCGGTGCTGGTGATGGCGTACGAGTGGTGGACGGCAACGGATTCCACCACACCTCGGGTGCTGATGACCAACGAGAGCGCGGTCGCGACCAAAGGCGACCTGGACAATTTCATGACCCATATGGTCAAGGAGTTGGATGCCAGCGGGTTTTTGCGGAATTTACCGAAACGACCGGGCATGGTGCGAAATATCCAGCATCTGTTTCAGCGCGGGGAGGTCACGACGCAAGAATTGCGCACGTTGCATGGGATTGTGACGGAGCTGTCGCTGGGCCGGCGACAACGAGGGCGCAACGAGGACGCATAGAAATCGTGGGTGGCGAGGTGCCGCCCAGCGTGACAACATAATAGCCGGCATCGATATCAAGGAGGAACCAATACATGGATCTCGGACTCAAGGGTAAAAAAGGCATCGTCTGCGCCGCCAGCAAGGGCTTAGGACGCGCCTGTGCGATCTCGCTCGCGCGCGAGGGCGTCGAGCTTGTTATCACCGCCCGCACCCAGTCGGAACTGGAAGCCACCGCACGTGAAATCACCGCGATGACCGGCACCAAAGTGACCGCCGTCGCTGGCGATATTTCCACCGAAGAAGGCCGCGCCGCCGCGCTCGCTGCCTGCCCGGAACCCGATATTCTGGTGAACAATGCCGGCGGCCCGCCGCATGGCGATTTCCGCGACTGGACGCGGGAAGACTGGATCAAGGCCGTCGACCAGAACATGCTGGCGCCGATCTTTCTGATCAAAGCCGTGGTGGACGGCATGGCCGCGCGCAAATTCGGGCGCATCGTCAACATCACCTCCGCCTCGGTGAAATCGCCGATCCCCGTCTTGGGCATGAGCAACGGCGCCCGCGCCGGTCTGACCGGCTTCGTCGCCGGGTTGGCGCGTCAGGTCGCCAAGGACAACGTCGCAATCAACAACATTCTGCCCGGTCCGTTCATGACCGATCGATTGAAGAGCGGCGCTCTGGCGGCATCGCGTCAGCGCAACGTTCCGGTTGAGGAAATCCTCATGGAACGCGCTGCCAACACGCCGACCGGTCGCGTCGGCGATCCCGCCGAATTCGGCGATGCCTGCGCCTTCCTCTGCTCGGCTAACATCGGCTTCATCATCGGGCATAATTTGCTGCTCGACGGTGGCAACTTCAACTCGTCCATCGCGTAGCTCGGCTCTGGCCGGTCCCGTCCGAAAGGGCGAGACCGGCTGCTTCGACCCGCCATCGCGGTGGGATGGAATTGTAACATTTGGCTTGCCGAACGGGGGCGAACAATTCTACCGTGCTTTGGGCACGATGGAGATCCGCCATGCGCAAATCGATTTTTTCCGCCGCTTTATTGGCTTCGGGCCTCGCGCTCTCTCCGCCGGCCAGCGCGCAGAAATCGGCCGACACCCTGCGCATCACTTGGCGCGACGCCATTCCGAACATCGATCCATTTTATAACCAACTACGATCTGGGATTATTCTGGCGCATCAAGCCTGGGACACGCTGATTTATCGCGACCCCGAGACCTTTCAAAACAAACCGCTGCTTGCGGAATCCTATAAATGGATCGATGACACCACACTTGAATTTGCCTTAAGACAAAATGTTACTTGGCATAATGGCGATAAATTCACCGCCGACGATGTCGTCTACACCATTAACACCGTTATCGCAGACAAGCAGGTCGCGGTGCCCAGCAATTATTCGTTCTACGAGAGCGCCGAAAAAGTCGACGATTATCATGTGCGGGTGAAGCTGAAGCGGGTTTTCCCCGCTGCACTGGACTATATGGCGATGACGCTTTGGATTTGGCCGAAAGCCTATCGGGAGAAAGTGGGCGTCGACGAATATGCGCGTCATCCGATCGGGACCGGCCCGTATAAATTTTCCCGCATCGACGGGGTGACCCAGATCGACCTCGAACGGTACGACGGATATTACGCCGACAGCCCCAAGGGAAGGCCGGCGATCCGAAAAGTGGTCATTCACCAAGTGCCGGATTCCGCCACCGAAATGGCCGAATTATTGGGCGGTCGCGCCGATTGGATTTGGAAATACAGCCCGGATCAGTTCGAGAACGTCAATCGCATGCCGACCTTGCAAGCGTTGCGGTCGGAATCGATGCGGATCGGATATGTGAACCTCGATTCCGCAGGCCGCACCGGGGCGGGCAACCCGCTGACCAATCCGAAAGTGCGACAGGCGATCTTCCACGCGATCGATCGCGACACAATGGCCAAGCAATTGGTGCAAGGCGGTTCGCGCGCGCTGGACGCACCGTGTTTCCCCACCCAATTCGGTTGCGACGCCGGGGCCGCAGTGCATTACGCTTACGATCCGGCCAAGGCCAAGCAATTGCTAGCCGAAGCCGGCTACCCCAACGGGTTCGATACCGAGTTGGTGACATATATCCTGCCGTCCTGGGCCGGCGCGATGCAGAACTACCTCAAGGTCGTCGGCATCAACGTGCGACTGAGCGTGCTGCAGGTCGGTGCGGTCATTCAGCGCAGCATCGCCGGACAAAATCCGATGGAGGCCGGGGATTGGGGCAGCTACTCCATCAACGACGTCTCGGCCATTCTGCCGCAATATTTCGGCGGCGGCGGGAACGACTACACCCGCGACACAGAGATCGGCGATCTGGTAAAAGCCGGTGGATCGACGACCGATCCCGATCAGCGGCGTAAATCCTATAGCGCGGCAATCAAGCTGATAACGGAACGCGCCAACTGGTTGCCATTGTACACCTATACGATCACGTACGGACTATCGCGGCAGTTGAACTTCAAACCCTATCCGGACGAGTTGCCGCGCTTCTATCTCGCCAGTTGGAAATAGTCCTCACTGGGGGAGTTGCAATCGCATCTCCCCCTTGAAGGCGTGTATCAGTTCTCGCCGCTGGAAGCGCCAGCCGCCCTGAGCGGTCTTCGTGTAAGTATCGGCATAGGTGCCGCAAACCGAGGGGACCGGCCCGTCCGGCCCTTCTACCATCACCAGATAATTCGACCGAGCGGTGGCGCTGGCGCCGTCTACGGCGATAAGGCTGTTCATGACGTAGTGCATGCGCTTGGGCGTGGCGGGCACCGATTGGATCAGCCATGCCTCGATCGCGGCGGGTCCGGTCTCGGTGCGGTACGGGGCGCTCCAGACGCCGTCGTCGGCGAATAATGTCGCGAGTTCGGCGAACCGACCTTCGTCCATGCAAAAGCAATAGCGGTGCATCAGATCGCGGATCGCATCTTTGTCGGCCAGCATCGGTCTGTTTCCCTGTCCATAAACAAACAACGCGGGCGATTGCTCGCCCGCGTTGTGCCTGTCGTCGCCGTGGCGAAGCGCTTACGCGCTTTTCGCCATGATCTCTTCCGCGATGTTGCGCGGTACGGGATCGTAGTGATGGAACTGCATCGTGAAGGACGCGCGCCCCTTGGTCATCGACCGCAGGTGGGAGATGTAGCCGAACATCTCTTTTAGCGGCGCTTGGGCGCGGACAATCACGGTGGACCCAGAGCTTTCCTGGTTTTGGATTTGGCCGCGGCGGCGGTTCAAGTCGCCGACAACGTCGCCCACGTGATCGTTCGGCGTGGTAATTTCCACGTCCATGATCGGTTCCAGGATGATCGGGCTGGCAAGCTTCATACCCTCGCGGAAGCAAGCCTTGGCGGCGATTTCGAACGCCAGGGCGCTCGAGTCGACATCGTGGTACTTGCCGTCCACCAAGGTGTATTTGAAATCCACGGTCGGGAAGCCCGCGAGCACGCCGGTATCGGCTTGCACTTTGATGCCCTTTTCGACTGCCGGGATATATTCTCGGGGAACCGACCCGCCGACGACCTTATTTTCGAAGGTCACGCCGACATTCCGATCCTGCGGTTCGAACACGATCTTCACTTCGGCGTACTGACCGGAACCGCCCGACTGCTTCTTGTGGGTGTAGGTGTGTTCGACCTTCTGCGTGATC
>JBAXFK010000025.1:0-26413 GCA_037139955.1 Rhodospirillales bacterium | reverse complement strand
GTACTGCTGGCATGGTTCGAGTGGCAAGACCTCAAGGCGATCTGCCAATAGGCGGCCTTGACCCGTACCGCCTCGCCGCCGATAAACCCTCGCCCGTTCCGTGACACCTGGGAGAACCCGTTGGGCGCCGTCGCCACCTCGATTGAAGCCGGCCTCGCGGACGCCGAACCCGAAGACGCCCTGACTGCGCTTGTGCGCTTGGTCGCGGCGGACCTGGAGGCATGCAACCGGACCATCGTCGCCCGCATGGATAGCCCCGTCGCGCTAATCCCGCAGCTTGCCGCGCATATCGTCGCAGCCGGGGGCAAGCGATTGCGGCCGCTGCTGACCCTCGCGGCGTCCCGCCTTTGCGGTTACCAAGCAGATACCGGCACAAGGCATGTCGATCTCGCGGCTTGTGTGGAATTCATCCACACTGCCACGCTGCTGCACGACGACGTGGTAGACGAGAGCGCGCTGCGGCGCGGGCTAGCATCGGCCAATGCAGTGTTTGGCAATAAAGCGTCCGTGCTGGTCGGCGACTTCCTGTTCGCCCGCGCCTTCCAATTGATGGTGGCCGATGGATCGTTGAAAGTGCTGGGCATTCTGTCTCACGCTGCCGCTACGATCGCCGAAGGCGAAGTGTTGCAACTCGCCACCCAAAACGACCTTACCACCGACGAAAACCGCTACCTGGACGTGATCAAGGGTAAGACAGCGGCATTGTTCGACGCGGCCTGCCGTGTCGGTGCGGTGATCTCCGAACGCCCGGCGCCCGAGGAAGACGCGCTGGCAACTTACGGCATGGCACTGGGCATGGCGTTCCAACTGGTGGACGACGCCCTGGACTATGCCGCCGATCAAGCAAAACTGGGAAAAACCGTGGGCGACGACTTCCGAGAGGGCAAGGTCACCCTACCCGTTCTGGTCGCCTTCCACGCCGGCGATGCAGAAGAACAAGCATTTTGGCGCCGCACGATCGAGGATTCGGACCAATCCGACGCCGATCTAGACAGAGCACTGGCGTTGATGGAACGGCACGACGCCATCCAGGCGACAATCTCACGGGCCGCCCTGTTTGCGCGCGATGCCAAACAGGCGCTGTCGGTGTTCCCTGCCAGCGACATCCGTCAGGCCTTGATGGATGTCGCCGACTTCACGGTCAGTCGAGGGCGGTAGTTCTACCGCACCACTGAGATCTGTTCCCGCCGGATTTGCACCGTCAGCGTGTCTAGCGCCTCGCTCACGCGGTCTAGCATCTCGTCGATTTCCGCCGTTTCTATAATCAACGGCGGACTGAAGCAGAGCGTGTCATTCACCGAGGCGCGGCCGATCACGCCATTCGCCTCCATGATTTTGGTCAGGCGCGGTCCGATTTTGGCTTTCGGATCGAAGTTGGTCCTGTTTGCTTTGTCGGCCACCAACTCCATTGCCGCGATCAGGCCGGTGCCGCGAACCTCGCCGATCAATTCGTGGTCGGCAAAGCGACGGCGAAGTTCGGATTGCAGATATGGCCCGACGCGGGATACGTGCCCGCCCATATCGGTTTCGTCGTAGATCTTCAGCGTCTCGATCGCGACGGCGGCGGGCACCGGATGGCCAGAGTAGGTAAAGCCGTGACCGAATGTGCCGATGGCGTTACTCTCATTTGCGAGAATGTCGAACACCTGCTGATTCACCATCACCGCACTGATCGGCATGTAGGATGCGGATAGCGCCTTGGCGCAGGTGAGGATATCCGGCTGGATGTCCAATGTTTGACTACCCCAATAACTGCCGGTGCGCCAGAACCCACAAATGACTTCGTCGACAACCAATAACACGTCGTATTTACGCAACACGGCTTGGACTTTGGGAAAATAACCGCGCGGTGGCACGATCACCCCGCCCGCACCCATGACCGGCTCGGCCCACATCGCAGCCACAGTATCCGGTCCCTCGGCGAGGATCAGCTTCTCCAATTCATCCGCACAGCGAGTGGCGAATTCGTCTTCCGACTCGCCTTGCAGGGCACCGTGGTAGTAATGCGGGGTCATGGTGTGCACGAACCCCGGGATCGGCACATCGAAGCTACGGTGATTGGCCGGCAGCCCAGTGAGCGAGGCGGCAGCGATAGTGATGCCGTGATAGCCCTTCACCCGGCCAATAATTTTCTTCTTCTTCGTCCGCCCAAGCGCATTGTTTAAATACCAGACCATTTTGATCGCGGAGTCATTGGCCTCGGACCCGGAATTGGCAAAAAATACCTTACTCATGGGCAACGGTGCGCGTTCGAGCAGCATTTCCGCAAGATCGATCATCGGCTCGTGCGATTTGGCGGTGAAGGCGTGGTAGAAGGGAAGTCTCCGCATTTGCGTCACCGCCGCCTGCACCAGCCGCTCGTTATCGAAACCCAGCGAGGCGCACCAAAGGCCAGCAACGGATTCGATATAATCCTTGCCCGTGTCGTCCCACACCCGAACGCCCTTGCCACGGCTGATCACCACCGGCCCAACGTCTTGATGAGTTTTCAGATCGGTATAGGGATGCAAGACGGAGGCGATGTCGCGAGCTGCGGCGGAATTCGCGCCGAACGGCGGAGGCGGGGCCATGGGACTCTCCTGTGTTATGCCGCGACCATAGCAGGCCGGCGGCATGGCTGGTAGCGTATGCGCGATATCGGAGGGATCCGCCCATGCATTTCACCCTCGGCCCAGGCGTTGCGCTGGACCGCCCAGCCTTCGTCGACCCCACCGCTCGCATTTTCGGCCTTGTCACGGCTGGGGAGGGGAGCAGTTTCTGGCCCTATTCCGTCATTCGGTCGGAAGGCACGGCCGGCGTGCGCATCGGCAAATGCACCAACATCCAGGATGGTGCGGTCATTCACCTCGGTGGCGGCAAAGGCACGACGATCGGGAATTATTGCTCGATCGCCCATCGTACCGTGGTGCATGGGGCGGAGATCGGCGACGACTGTCTGATCGGCATAGGATCGGTGGTGATGGACGGTGCCAAAATCGGACGGCGCAGCATTATCGGATCGATGGCGCTGGTGCCGCCCGGCGCCGTCATCCCCGAGGGCTCAGTCGTGATGGGAGTACCCGGCAAAATCGTCGCCACTCGCGACAATTTCGCTGCCAACCGCCGCAATGCATTGATTTATTACCGTAACGCACGCGCCTACGCGATCGGCAAGCACGATGCCTGGAGCGGAGAGGAATTCGCCGCCTGGCGTACCGATATGGTCGCCCGCCTCGCGGCCGGAGAAGAAGTGGAAATGTCATGACCCTGGAACAACGCATCCAACGCCTGGAAGATATCGAGGACATTCGCCGTCTGCGAAACCGCCATCACGCCAGCTTGAATGAAAATCGTTACGAACAATGCCGTTCTTTGTTCACCGACGATGCGGTGGTGGAACTAGGCTATCTCGCGCGATACGAAGGGCTCGACGCCATCGACCGCGGGTTTCGCGCCATGGGCGAGCGCGACCGGTTCTTCATCAAGCAGTTTATCCATAGTCACGATGTGGAAGTCGATGGCGACGCCGGCACCGGCACGTCCTACTTGGAAGCACGGTATGGCCGTTTCGGTGTCAGCTATGTCGTTGCCGGTCGTTACGACGATATCTACGCCCGCATCGACGGTGTGTGGAAATTCAAAGCGATGATCGCCGAATTGTTTTATACTGTGCCGAATGCTGTCGGTTGGACCGGCGACGAAATGCACTACCTCCGCCCGAAAGCCTAGCCACCATGAACGACAATGCAATAACGTCCCGCCGTTCTATCCGAGCATTTTTGCCGACACCGGTTTCCGGTGCAATGGTGGAGGCGATTTTGAACGTCTCGGCGCGCGCGCCCAGCGGCACCAATATGCAGCCCTGGATGGCGCGTGTGCTGACAGGGGCGCCGAAAGATCGGTTGATCGCAGCTGTACAGGCGGCGTTCGACGCCGGGGAGCCTGGGCACAAGCAGGTGGTCCAGTATTACCCAGACGAATTCTTCGATCCCTACCTAGCGCGCCGCCGCAAGGTCGGGTGGGACCTGTACGGTCGACTGGGAATCGCGCGCGGCGAGAATGCCAAGATGAAGGCGCAGCACCGTCGCAACTTCCAGTTCTTCGATGCGCCGGTGGGGATAGTGTTCACTATCGACCGGCGGTTGGCGACGGGATCGTGGCTCGACTATGGCATGTTCCTGCAAAATGTCATGACCGCTGCCCGCGTTCGTGGGTTGGACACCTGTGCGCAGGCTGCATGGACGCATTACCACAAGGCGATACGTCCGGTATTGGAATTGGACGACACCGAAACGGTAGTCTGCGGGATGGCGCTTGGCTTCGCCGATCCGGACGCTCCGGAAAACGCGATGGTCACAGAACGAACGCCAGCGACTACTTTTGCTCGGTTTCAAGGGTTCGCATAAAGCCGCTAGCTGGCGTGGAACAACACCCACGCCAGCGCGCACGGATCACCAATCGTAAGACGGTGTCTCGTTCGAGAAGATAATCGTTCCCGAGGCGGCAAACATACCGCCCACACCGTGGCAAACGGAAATCTTTGCATCGGCAATCTGCGCTGGGGACGTCCCACGCATCTGCCGCACGCTTTCTTGCAGCGCATACATTCCGTACATGCCCGAATGCATATACGACAGTCCGCCGCCATTGGTGTTCATCGGCAGTTTCCCACCGGGTGCGGTATTACGATCCGCGATGAACGCCGCGCCCTCGCCCCGGGGCACGAAGCCCAGGTCTTCCAAGCCGTAGATCGGCAGATGCGCGAACGCATCGTAGATCATCAGATGATCGACGTCGTTGACGGAAATCCCAGCCTGTTGGAACGCCGTCGGCCCGGCCACGCGGAACGCGCGCGAACTGGTGAAGTCCTCCATTTGCGAAACCATCGGGGTCTCCGCGCTCTCGCCCGTTCCCAGGATATAAACCGGTTTCGTCTTGAAATCCTTTGCCCGCTCGGCAGACGTCAGAATCAGCGCGCCGCCGCCATCGGTGACTAGGCAGCACATCAGAAGCCGGAACGGCCACGCAATCATACGACTATTCAGTACGTCTGCCGTCGTCAGCGGGGTGCGGAATGTCGCACGCGGATGCATTGCCGCCCATTCGCGTTGTACGACCGATACCTGTGCGATTTGTTCTTCCGTTACCCCATAACGCTTCATGTAACGAAGTACGGGGATGGTGAACATCGAAGGCGGACCCATCGGGCCGAACGGCTGCTCGAACTGGCCGTTCAGGGATTGCGGATCGACCCGGCGCATCGGGTTGCCGATGCGAGACCGGCCGCTCTCACCATGGGTGATCAGGATAGTTTTCGCCAAGCCGGCTTCGATCGCCGCCGCCGCATGGCGGACATGGATCATGAACGAGCATCCGCCGACAGCAGTCCCATCCACCCAAGTGGGCGTAATCCCGAGGTAATGCGCCAGTTCGACCGGCGTTTGTCCGGCCGTTGCGATCCCGTCGATATCCTTGGGACTCAGGCCGCAATCGGCCATGGCATTCAACGCGGCATCGGCGTGCAGACCGATTTGCGACAGATTTTCGATCTTACCTAGATCGGTGGTCTCGGCAGCGCCGACGACCGCGACTGCATTTCTGCGCATGGTCTTAACCTTTCGCCGGACGGAACAAGGGGAGGGTAATTTTGTCGTTCTGTGCCTCGAACACGACTTCCAACGCCATGTCGAGTTGCAACGCTTCAGGCGTTTGCGGGCATTCGACAATGTTGGTCATCATGCGCGGCCCCTCGGCCAGTTGCACAACGGCAATGGCATACGGCGGGGTAAAGCCGGGCACCGGGCGGTGGTGGATCACATAGCTCCACAACACGGCTTTGCCGGACGCCTTAAATACGCTGACGCTGCGCGATCCGCACGTCGCGCAGAACGGGCGCGGCGGGAAGTAGTTTTTACCGCAGGAATCGCAGCGTTGCAGGCGGAGTTCGCCCGCTTGAGTCCCGTCCCAGAAATGCTGGGTTTCGGGCGTCGGCACCGGTAAGGCGCGTCCTGGTTCAGCCATATTCGTTTCGCTCCTTTGGAAGAATTAACGCCGACCCGACAGATAGGCAACGCCTTCGGGTCCCACATGTTCGGCGTGGATTGTGCCGGACGGCACACTACAGCTATCGCCAACTTGAAATAGATTGGCTTTGCCATCGCGGGTAATGGTGATTTCGCCGCCCAGCACCAAAACACGGGCATCGAATTCGTGGGTGTGGACGGGTGCGACCTGCCCAGGCGGAAGGCTGCTGAACTTTGGCTGGTAGCCTTCGCGAATCAGGTCCGCCTTGAACTCCTCGATATTCATTGTGTCATCTCCCTGTTTGGAACACGTCGTCCCGCGATATAGGCTGCACCGGCCACGCCCGCAGTCTCGGAGTGTTTGGTGCCGACCGGCATCTCGAACGTCTCGCCAGCAACATAAGTTCGCGTCGCTGCGCCGTCCCGCACGATGGTCATCGCCCCCTCGGTCACCAATAACCGAGCATCAAAGGGATGCACGTGTTCGGGATTGGCTGCGTTGGGCCGCATAGCAGCATGCACGACAGTGTAACCGTCGCGAGTCAGTTCGGCTTCGAATGTTGTCCGATCCATGAATTTTCTCCCCGAAGGTAAACCTAATACCGGCCCGTCTAGCTGACCAGCACCGCCTTACCGATGACGGCCCGATCGATGACCGCCTGCAGTGCCTCGCGCGCGTGCTCCAGCGGAAACCGGTGGGAAATCCGCGGCACCAGCTTCCCCTGCCCTGCCAGTTCGGTCAGGATTTTCATATTTGCGATGGCGAGTTCCGGCGCGGCCTCGTTCAACCCGCCGACCCGGACGCCGATGGCGTCTATGCCTTTGATCAACAGATAATTCGACCGGATGTTGGTCGGTCCGCCGCCCAGGAAGCCCAGAATCAGTAAGCGCCCGCACCACGCCAAACAACGCAGCGATTCCTCGGCCACCTTATCGCCGATCGGGTCGTAAACAATGTCCACGCCCTTACCGCCGGTGAGCTTTTTAACGGAGTCGGCGAAGCCGTTGCGGTAATCGATCGCGTAATCCGCACCTTCTTCCAAACAGGCATTGCGCTTTTCCTCGGTGCTGGCGGTGGCAATCACCTTGGCGCCGAACACTTTAGCCACCTGAACGGCCGAAATGCCGATGCCGCCGGCGGCACCGTGCACCAGCACCCACTCGCCCGCCTTCAACCGACCGCGCTGAATCAGCGCGTGGTAGGCCGTCTGGTAGGCACCGCGGAACACACCGGCCGATTCCATGCTCATGCCTTCGGGGATTTTGTCGCACAACGCCGCCTTGGCATTGCCCAACTCAGCGCAAGCCCCCAAGGTGTGGCGACTCATGACGCGGTCGCCCACGGCGAAATCCGCCACGTCCGGGCCGACGGCCACAACCTCTCCGGCGGCCTCGCTTCCAGGGATAAACGGCGGCTCGGGGCGGAACTGGTACTTCCCCTCCAACATTAAAACATCGACATACTGAACGCCGCGTGCGCGAATCCGCACCTGGACCTCGCCCGAACCGGGCGGCGAGGGATCGGGCAGATCGCGCTCCATCAACGCTTCGGGGCCACCGAAGGTTTCGCAGACCATTGCTTTCATTCAAAACTCCTTGCGTTCCGCCGTATAATGTATCAATGGCATGTGCCCAGGGAGTAACTTTGAATTTTCGCATTTGCATTGCGTCAAATCCAGAGGCTAGATTTCCCTGGCGCGTCGATACACACACCAGCCTGAATTGGGCAATCGTATGGATTCCATGGAACGCACGAACTCGGTAGGGAACGGCGCGAATGGCGCACCGCACTCGGTGGCGCTGTCCGTTTTCCGTCAGGTTCCGGTCTTCCGGGACGTCGATGACCGCACCCTCAGCGGGCTCGCGGCGATCTCCACCATGGTAAGCGCACCGGAAGACTCGATCTTATGCCGACAAGGACACGCGGCCGAGCGCCTGCTGGTGCTGCTCGAGGGCCAGGTCGCTCTCGAAAATACCACCCCGTCCGGTGCCAGCGCGGTGGTCGACGTCGTGCGACCCGGCGGTCACTTCATGCTCAGCGCAGTGCTGAGCGGCCTCCCCGGCCTCATGAGCGCCCGCACCGTCACTGCGGCGAAGCTGATCGGGATCGAGGCAGAGGGACTGCGCACCCTCCTGCACAACGAAGTATCGCTGGCCGGGGCGCTGCTGCGGGCCGAGGCGATGGAATTCGGCAACATGGTTCGGCAGGTCTGCGACCTGAAACTGCGCACCACCGCCCAACGGCTAGGTTGCTACCTACTGGCCCTCACGGATCAGACTGCGGCCAATAGCATGGCGCTGCGGCTACCATTCGATAAGCGACTGCTTGCGGCCCGCCTAGGTTGCCGGCAGGAAAACCTATCCCGAGCCTTCGCCGCGTTGCGGCGCCTGGGTGTGGAAACGCATGGTGCACGGGTGATACTGCACGACATCGCCAGCCTACGCGACTACTCCGCGCCGGACGGCGACACCGAATTCGAGGCGATTTAAGCCGCCACGATTTCCGCCCACAGTCCCTCTCCGCCAGCGCCGGCCATATGACGGCCGACCACGCGATTCCACGTTGCCTCGTTCCCGAACTCGTCGCGCCACGACCACAGCCGACGCGTCAGGAACTGTAAGTTGTGCTCGAAGGTGAAGCCGATCGCTCCGTGCATTTGGTGCGCGATGGCGGCACCGACGCTCGCGGCCTCCCCGCAGCGGGACTTGGCAGCTGCGATCGGCAGGATGTTCACCCCGCTCGCAAGTGCCTCAGCCGCAAGATCGGCGGCGGCTACGGCGGCGGCGGTATGCCCCGCCAGCACAGCGAGGTTCTGCTGTACTGCCTGGAATTTGCCGATAGGGCGGCCGAACTGCACACGATCCTGGGCGTATTGCACGGTCATCTCGGTCAGCCGGGTCAACGCCCCCGCAATCTGCTGCGCCCGCAACGCCGCACCGGCTGCACGCAAAGCCGCCGCATCGTGAGGCGAGGGCGCCACGGCCAGCGCCTTCCCCTCGATCCGCAGCCGATCTCGCGGCTCACGGGCCACATTCTGTTCGATGTCGCAAGTCCAAGCGGACCGAGGCACCAGCGCGACCCAAGTCTCGGTGCCGCGCATGGCCAACACCGCCGCTGCTGCGACATCGCGCCCCCAAGGGATTCGGCTGACTTCGCCGCGCACGGTGCCATCCGGGGTCAGTGTCAACGTCTCCCCAGCGACGACCGGAGCAACAGTCAGCGGGCCGTCAGGAACAGCCAGACCGCCCGCACCCAACAAGAAATGTGCCAGCATTGTCTCGGCCAGCGGCAACGGTGCCGCGTGTTCGGAGGCCACCCGCAGCAACGACAACGCATCGGCGACCGACACTCCGTAGCCGCCAGCGTCCTCGGGCAGCAGAGCGCGGTGCAATCCAGCCGCCGCCACCGCATCCCACGCCACCGTCGGCCATGCGCCGCTATCGGCCGAGCGACAAACATCGGTGCCGCAGCAGGCCTGAAAAACACGGTTGGCGGTTTCGCGTAGCAGCGCGCCGGTGGAGTCGGATTCGGTCATGGCGGATATCGTATTCCCTCGCCGCGCGTGCCAATCTGGCACCGACAGCGATCGAAGCATGCAAAGGACAGCCAGTATGGTCAAGGTAACAAGTGCGAAGATCGTGGCTGCCGTTGCGAAACAGCGCGAAATGGTCGAAGGTATATTCGACAAACTGCGCGAAGACGCACTGGACGCGCCCGGCGTGACCCGCGACCCCTATGGCCCGGGCGAACAAATGGCGCATTTCACCGTCGGATCGTTCGCTCATTATTTAGGCCTGGAGATCGATACCGACGCTGCCGCCAATCTTTACATGACCTTACCCGGCCGCGATCGCCGGGCACCCAAAATCATCATTGGGTCGCACCTCGATTCCGTGCCGCACGGTGGGAATTTCGACGGTGCCGCCGGTGTCGTCGCCGGATTGGCAGCCGTTGCCGCGTTGCAAGCGTTGAACATAACGCCAGCTTGCGACGTTACGGTCATGGCTATCCGCGCCGAGGAAAGCATTTGGTTCCAGGTGTCGTATATCGGCAGTCGAGGGGCGCTGGGCACCTTGCCCGAGGGCGCGCTGGACATGCGCCGAATCGACACCGGACGGACGCTCGCCGAACACATCGCAGAGTGCGAAGGCGATCCGGCCGCGCTGGCCACGAGTAAACGGTATCTCGAACCGGCGGACATTCGTGCCTATTTGGAACTGCATATCGAGCAAGCACCCAGCTTGGTCGAGGCCGGCAAATCCATAGGCATCTGCACCGGTATCCCTGGCAATTTCCGCTACCCCAATGCGCGGATCGAAGGCGCGAACGACCATGTCGGCCTGCCACGACGGTTTCGTCGCGACGCTGCGATGGCGGGCGCAGAATTCGCCATGGCAATGGAATCGCTTTGGGCAGAATACGACGAGCGCGGCATTCCCATGGCGTGTACATTCGGCCGTTTCTATACCGATTCCTCGCAACACGGGATGACGATCGTGCCCGGCGCTTTCCATTTCAGCCTGGACGTGCGCGCCTACGACGAGGCCGTGCTGGCAGCGTTGGATGGGAAAGTCGATGCCATTATCGCCGGAATAGAACAACGACGCGGCGTGCGGTTCCATCGCGGCCCCAAGGCGCGCGCGGCGGTCGGACCCGCCGATCCTGCGATCGCGGCACGTTTACATGAAGGTTCGGCCGCATTGGGAATCGACACGCTCGACCTTGGCAGTCCCGCGTCGCACGACGGAGCAGCATTCGCCGAACGTGGCATTCCCATAGGTATGATCTTCATCAAAAATACCAACGGTTCTCACAATCCTTATGAAGCCATGACGATTTCCGACTTCCTGGACGGCACGAATGTGCTAGTCTACTGGCTGGCGATGGATTTGGGATCGTAGAGGTCAACAGTGACGAAGTCGATAGTGCGACCGGCCTTGGATGGCGAACACGATGTTGCGCAAGGCTGGGTCCGCTGGTTGGTCCCGGTTGTCTATTTTGGCGTCCTCGTCACATTCGCCGCCGACGTCATAACCGATCTGTTTTTTATTCCATTCGGGATTCTTTACATCCCACTGGTATGCACGGCGGTCTTTCATCGGAACCCTCACAGCGCTTGGTTGCTTGCCGGCCTCGCCTGCGCGATGACCGTAATCGGGTTCTTCTTCCCTTTTATCACTCCGCAGCCGACACACGGTATTGTGGTCCGCTCGATTTCAATCGCCGCGATCCTCGTGACCGCAGCGCTGGTTCGATACGCACGCGTCATTCAACAAAAACTCGCCGACCAAACCACCCGAGCCGAGGCCGCAGAACGCGTCAAGACCGAAGTATTCGTCGCACTCAGCCATGAAATGCGGACGCCGCTCCATGCTATGGTCGGACTGACCGAGGTCATGGTCGCCGACTGCCGTCCCGATCAGCGCGGAGCGTTGCAGCAAGTGCGCGGTAGCAGCAAGCGATTGCTTGCAACGATCGAGAACCTGATCGATTTGACGCATCTCGATGAGCGCGAGATCGCGCACGAGGCGATCGACGTGAGCCGGATGATCCGTCAAGCTGCGGAAGCCAGTCGGCAAATGGCGTCAGACCGGCAAATCTCGGTGGAATTAGCATTACCCGGCACAGCACTGACCGCCCGCGCCGACGCCTGGGCCGTTCGGCGTATTCTGGATAATCTGATTGCAAATGCCGTCAAATTTTCGCCCTCTGGCAGTACTGTCGAACTGACCGCCGAGCAACATGCGCATTCGGTGACGTTGTTGGTACGCGACGCTGGGATCGGCATGTCTGCCGAGATTGTCCGCCGATTGGGCGAACCCTATTTTCAAGAATTGACCGGCGAGACCGGCACCGGCACCGGTTTGGCCCTCAGCCGACGTCTGGCGCGCGCGATGGGCGCGGACCTAGCCTTCGACAGCGAGATCGGCTGCGGCACGACGGCGATGCTGGAACTACCGGCCTAAGCCTCTCGATAGGTAAGCAACAGCAAACCGCAGAACAGGATCGCAGCGGGCCAGACCCACGCTGCGATCCGCACCGATACCGCGTTGTCCCTTGCATCCAACCGAAGCTCCAACCAACGCGCCCACCCGGCCACGATGCCCGCCAGAGCGAGCGGGGTATGGGTCAGTTCGATCAGCAACTGATCCTTTATGTTGGCGATCGCATGACTATGAGTCAGCAGCAACACGCCGCCCACCGCGCACAGCAGCGGGAAGACGTAGCTCGCCGCTCGGTTGGTCCAACCGCCGGCCCGCAGCCGCCACTCGAACCACGCGAATATCACGATCAGCAGCACATAACCGCGGTGCTGCGCGACCTCCACGTCTCGGAAACTGTCCAGGAAACCGATGTCGCCCATCGGCCACGTCTCGGGGTCTGAGCGGAAGAATAAGAAAATTGCCAGTGCCAGGAACGCCAGCGGCCAGTGCTTCGCCCAGCCAACGCCGGCACGGTTTGCCAGAGCCAGCAGCCCGACCAGCGACACGATCAGCCCGGCCCAATGATGATTGTATTCCGACCATGCGATGTCGTTGGCGTTACGCGGCGGCAGTTCTCCCGCGCCGGGGATGAAGGCGACTTGCGGGGCGGCTTTGCGGGCGGTGGCCTCTGCATCCAGTTTGGACTGCAACGCTGGCAGCGCAAGGTCGCCATGGTCGGGACTGGCAAGACGCGGCCAGTGGGGGGTGTTGCGCTCCACGATCTCGGCCATCGTGACGCGGTCGTTGGTTAGATCGACGGCTGGCGGGACCGAAGTCAGCGACGCGGCCGCGAAGAAGATGGCGGCGCCGATGCCGAACTCGACCTCGGCGAACCGCCGCATCCGAACGACCGACGTATTCGGGTTAGCGCGCAACCGCTCGGTTACCATGAAATTACCCAGGCCGAGGCCCAACAACATTAGGAACATGGCAATCTTGGCGCCGACCATGACACCGTAGGCAGTGCCATAGAAACCCTCGGATTCGCCGATGTATAGCGCAGTCATGACGGCGCCGCTAAGCAGGATGGCGACCACGCCGGCCATCGACATGCGGGAGAAACGGGCACTGGCTTCACGCAACGCCTTGCCATCGGTCAGGCGTCCCAGCGCCATCAGAAAACACGGAATACCACCGATCCAGATGGCGGCACCCGCCTGATGCAACCAAGCCGCGACTAGCAGAGGGCCACGATCGTCGAGCCGCGCGATGGCGTGCGTGGTCATGGTCGCGGCGATAAGTTCCAACAGCGCGGCCAGGACCAGCGGCACAACGGGCGCTTTGGGACCTCGGACGAACAGCAGCACCGCCAGCAGTGCCGCGATACCCATCTTGGTGAAGCCGGCGACTGCGAAATTGGCACCCAGCACGTCGCCCCAAGCGAGATCGACCGATCCGACGACGGCAGCGGCTTGCAGCGCGACCGTCGCAGCCTCGGCCGCAAAAAGCGCGATCGCACCCCAGGCGGCGATACCGGCGGCACGGCGGGCAATGTCGGGACCAATGCGGGCGGACAGCGGCCACGCCAGCAACGCCAGGAAAAACACCCCACCGAGCGCGACAGACTGCGCCAAGATCGTCAGCCCATGCACGACGATGGATAGATACCCGAAGAGGTCGATCAATAATTCCACCGTCTAAGGCCCCGTCACGGTAAAACGCACATCGCCGCGCGTAAGATGGCCATCGGTTGCCAGCACGAACCAGCGAATAGAATAGGTGCCCGGCGTCAGTACGACGGTGCCGGTCACGATATCGGGCGGGCCGGACGGCATGATCGCCACATGCGTCTGACTGCGATCCGGGTTGGTCAGCACGATCCGGGACCGGGATTTGTCGATCCGGCTATTGTAGCGAAACGCGATCCCGATTGTCCCGGCAGGCACAAGCCCATCCTGCGCGGGCACGCTTTCCTCGAGGATCGCGTGCGCATGGGCAGGGATCGGGACCAGCAGACTGAGCAGCAGGGCGACGGCGGCACGGCGCGGCAAGTAAGCACGAGCGGTCATGGGGTCCTTTCGCGCGGCGCGAGGCGGAGGGCGTTTAGCTCTCGGGCCATCGGTTGTCCAATACTTGGATCAATTGCCCGGCAGTCCCAAGCTGCGTCGCACATCCGCTGGGGACGCCCCGCTCGCCCGCAAGTCCCGCAGCGTCGCCGCTCGGTCTCGCTTGGCCAGCCGCCGACCGGTGGCATCGGTCAGCAGGCGGTGATGGGCATAGGCCGGCGCCGGCCAATCCAGCAGGGCTTGCAGCAGCCGATGGATATGGGTGGCAGCGCGCAAATCGTCTCCCCGGGTCACCAGCGTCACCCCTTGGAGCGCGTCGTCGTGGGTCACGCAGAGATGGTAGCTGGCGGGGGCATCCTTACGCGCGAGCACCACGTCGCCGAACGCTGCTGGATCGCACATAACCTCGCCCGCGCCCTCCTCGATATACGACAGCGGTTCGGTCGCGGCGCGGTGCATATCCAGGCGCAGAGCAAAACCCTCGCCCGCTGCGATTCTGGCCGCACGCCGATCCGCAGATAAAGCGCGACAAGTACCGGGGTAGACAAGACTGCCATCCGGCGCGTGCGGCGCAGACACCGAGGTGTCGATTTCGCGAGCGATATCTGCGCGGGTGCAAAAACAGGGATACAGCAGGCCGCGATCGGACAGCGTGTCCAGCACGGCCCGATAGTCCGACAAATTCTCCGATTGGACCCGCACGGGGCCGTCCCAGTCGATGCCGAGCCAGTGGAGGTCCTCCAGGATGGCATCGGCGAGCGCGGGGCGGCAGCGGCTAGGATCGATGTCTTCGAGCCGCAGGAGAAACCGACCGCCGGCTTCGCGCGCCCGACGCCACGCCGCGATCGCGGAAAACGCATGCCCTAGGTGCAAGAAACCAGTCGGGCTCGGCGCGAAGCGTGTCACGATGGACATGGGGACCGGCCTGGGATTACGCAAAGGAAACACGCAGGAGAAAACCACATGCCGGTGCTGGATGCCATCCACTGGGGGCCTGCCTCCAAGGCCGCCCCCAAACAATTGGTGGTATTGTGCCACGGGCTGGGGGCCGACGCCTACGACCTGATCGACATCGCGCCGACCTGGGGTCACACCCTGCCCGATGCCATTTTTGCCAGCGTCAACGCGCCGGACGAGCATGCATCGGGCTTCGGTCGCCAGTGGTGGCCAGTGGGCGACCGCCGACCGGAGGTCATGACGGCCGGTGCCCGCAACGCGGCCACGCATCTGGACGCCTTTATCGACGCCGAATTGGCCCGGTTGAACCTACCGTCGGATGCCTACGCGCTCATGGGGTTCAGCCAAGGCGCAATGACTGTGCTGTTCGCCGGCCTACGCCGAGCGGTGGCGCCACGCGCGATCCTGGCGTTCTCCGGCGCGCTGATCGCGCCCGAGTCGCATGAAGCGGAGATTCGGAATCGCGCGCCCGTCCTGTTGGCGCACGGCGAGGCCGACGGGCAGGTCCCCGTCGGCCGATCGCGCGATGCGGAAACCGAACTGAAACGACTGCAAGTTCCTGTGGAAACAGCATATTCCCCGGGTTTGGGCCATGGTATCGACGACCACGGAATCGCAATGGCCGCGTTGACCCTGCAACGCGCCTTCGCGTGACCGAATCGTGAATCCGTGAATCCTGTGGGCGCCGCAGTGTTGCCGCAGAATTCGGCGTCTGGCATACAGACTTCGGTTCTCGGCGGCGCTCTCCTTCTGGTGGGTTGGCTTCGATCTTCCCCCTGGATAAGGCGCCCCAACGGATAGGGGTCGCGCTTGCCTGACGGCGGACAGCAGTTTCCCGCGCTAGTTTTGAATGCGGACTTTCGTCCGCTGTCTTATTTTCCGCTGTCGCTATGGTCCTGGCAGGATGCCGTCAAAGCGGTATTCATGGATCGGGTCTCGGTGCTGAACGAGTACGACAGGGCGGTGCATTCCCCTTCCATGACGATGAAACTGCCCAGCGTCATCGCATTGAAGGACTTCGTCCCGACATCGCGCCGCCCGGCATTCACCCGGTTCAACGTGTTTCTGCGCGACGCCTTCCAGTGCCAGTATTGCCACGCGCGCTCCCCCGCACCGGATTTGACCTTCGACCACGTCATCCCCCGCTGCCGCGGCGGGCGCACAACGTGGGAGAACGTGGTCACGGCGTGCGGCGCCTGCAATTTGCGCAAAGGTTCGCGCCTACCGCGCGAATGCAACATGTTTCCGCGTTTGACTCCGCGCCAGCCTTCCACGTGGGAATTGCAGGATAACGGCCGCGCCTTCCCGCCCAATTTCCTCCACGAGAGTTGGCGCGACTATCTGTATTGGGACAGCGAGTTGGAAAGCTGATCCGCTACTTCGGCGGCGGCGGGGTCAGCGTCATCGGTTTCAGATCGGGTGGCACACCGAAGGTATCGGCGGACAGCGGGCCGGACTTGACCGAGCTTGCCTCGATCTCCCGCGTCGGGCTGTTACTGCGGAGAATGACACCTTTGGCCGTCACGCAGGCGATCCAGGAATCGCCTTTGGTCGGCGCGACCTCCCACTCCGAGCACTTCTGGCCAACCAGGGTTTTGTCCGAACCGCGCTTGAAACGCATGGCAGAGGTCATGGTGTAAGCCGGCAGGGCGAACCCTTCCGCCGGCGCATCCACCACCGCTTGGCGGGCGAAAATCAGAATTTTTATCCGATCGGATTTACTGTCGAGGATCATGCTCTCGTAGGGCGTTTTCCCATCGGCGAAGATGTAGCTGTCGATGCGGGTCTTTGTGCCGCCAGCCGTTTGCCGCACCACGATTTTGCGTGGGCCGCCGGGAGACGCGGCACGCACGACGCTGTAAACGGTCGTCGTGTCGGCGGCGGGTACCAGAACAGGGGCATCCCCTGCGGCGGTCAGAAGAAGCAAGGAAAACGGCAACCAGCGGGCGATTCTGTTCATCGCCCGCTTTTAATGCCGGGTCGGCCGGCGCGGCAATCGGTTTACCGCAGAAGGTTGCGGCGCCGCCACGCGCTGATCTGCTCCAGCGAAGTGTGGCAGTGAATCACAACGGGACGATCGGTCACCGCGAAGGCCTCGGCGATCGTGCCGGCGACTTGGGATTCATCGGTGATAGTGAAGCCCTTTGCGCCGAATGCGCTGGCCCAGACGGCGAAGTCGGGGTTGGTCAACTGCGTCGCTGCTTGGTACGGCCGGCCAGGGTAGCGGATGTCGTGATGCATGGTGATCGTGCCGTAACAATGATTGTCCGAGATCACGAAAATCGGAGCCACCCGGTATTGGCAGGCCGTCGCGATTTCGTTGCCGGTCATCAACGCCCCGCCATCCCCGGCGAACGCGATCACCCGCGAACCCGGACGCCGCAGGCAGGCCGCTACCGCCATCGGTAGTCCGGCGCCCATGGCGCCCACCACCGACGACAAGAACATCTGACCCGGCTTCATCGGCAAATACCGTTGCACGAAGGACGAGAAATTGCCGGCGTCCGAGGTCACAGTCGTATCGTCCGTCATGTGTTTGGCGATTTCGCACACCACGGCGGAAAAATTGACTCCGTCCGTAGTTTGTTGCCATTCTGGCTCCATTAGCGATCGATGGATTTTATTCAACCCTTGCACCCAGGGTTTACGCCGTTCGGCATTGGCGGGAACACCCCGAGCCAACAGCGCTTGAACGACGGCACGCGGTTCGCAAGCCAGCGCCAGATCGGGACGCCAGACGCGGCCGAGTTCGTTCGGGTCCGGCCAGACATGCACCAGCGGCAATTGCGGTTCCGGCGCAGTAGGAAAAGTGAAATTCTGCGACACCGTGCCGGTCAGGCGCTCGCCCAAAACCACCAGAAGATCGGATTTCTTCATTTCGGCAATAACGTCGGGATGCGTGCGGCTGGCGACGTAGCCGCCGTAATTGTCGTGCCATGCATCGAATAAATGCGGCCGACGGTGCGTCGGGCTGACCGGCAAATGCCACTGCTCGGCGAGCTGTTGCAATTCCTCCAGCCCATTCTCCCGCATCGCCGGACCCACCCAAATCAACGGTCGTTCGGCTTTCGCCAGCATGTCGGCAAGCTGGCTCAGATCGTCCGGGTGCGGGCCGGCAATCGCCTGCGGCCGAGGCCGATTCAGCGTCGCTTCCGTGGTAGCATCGAACACGTCTTCCGGAACGATAATCGCTACCGGACCGGGCGTGCCGCTCTCGGCGATATGAAACGCGCGCGCAACGGCCTCGCTAGCTTGGATGGGGTCGTTGACCTCGATCACCAACTTGGTCACATCGGAGAGCAAGCGCGAATAATTTTGCTCCTGCAAAGCCATTCGGCCGGCTTCGAATCGCTCGACTTGGCCGATGAACACCACCATCGGCGTGGCATCGTGAAACGCGGTATGCAGGCCGATCATCGCATTCGATAGGCCGGGACCGCGCGACACCACTAACACCCCCGCGCGCCCGCCGCGCATCCGGCCATCCGCCGCCGCCATGAACGCCGCCCCGCCCTCGTGCCGGCACACCACCAGCCGCATGCGGTTGTTATCCGCCAAAGCGTTTGTCATGCCGAGATAGGACTCACCGGGCACGCAATAAATCAGGTCGATATCGTGCGCTTCGAGGCTATCCACCAGCAGGCGGGACACGGATTGCGACATTTTTCGACGTTCCTCGGTCGGTTGGGTTACCCCGAAGTTGGCCGGTTCGCGTGGATTGGGCAAGACCCGGACGCCCCGCCTTCGATAGGCTCGCTCGATACAAATGCAACGATGATCCGATTAGTCGAACGCTGCCCGCACCCTTCCCCAATCTTCCACCGCATGCTCCTGCCCCGGCAGGATCGAGAACACGATTTGCCCAAAGCCTGCATCCTTCAGTGCTCCAACCCGAGCGATCAATTCCGGTAGGGTCGCGGTCCAGGTGGCGTGGCGGATGAGGTCGGCGGACAGGAACGGGCGCTCGTCCGGGCGGACGAACATCAGATGACCCTTGTGATTTTGCAAATAATGTGCGCCCTGCGGCCGGAAAGACCGGGCATGCTCGACGTAACCAGCCACGGCATCGGCGAATATTCCGGGCAAGCCCGGATCGGGGTACCCACCCAACGCCGCATCCGCTGCTCGGTGTAGTAACGTCATCGTTCTTGGACCGGCTTGAGCGATCGCGCGGGGGCTATCGGCCGGCTCTCCGTCGGCCAGCACCGCGCCACCGGCCCAGGCAACCGCGTTCAACGCCCCCGACGCCTGCCCCGCCGCCGCCCAGGCGTCGCGCATGACCGACAGCGCCGCCGTGGCACGATCGACCGAGGCTGCCCCATCGATCCAGCCCCCACCCAGCCGCGCCGTCATCGCCCGCGCACGCGGACCGGAGGCCGCGATATACAGCGGCATCGGGTCGGTTACGTTGGTTAGACCCAGTTCGGGGTTCAGAAACCCGATTAAGCGCTGCTGCCCCTCGATGAAGGTTTCCACCGTCTCCCCACGCCAAAGCGCCTGCACAACACGGATGTATTCCGCCATGTCGGCCAGCTTCACCGCGCCCATACCCATGGCACGACGACCGGTAAACCCAGTGGAAATGCCGAAATCGATCCGCCCCGGCGCCAGCTTGTTCAGCGAGGCAAACGCATTGGCCGCGACCGGTGCGATGCGGTTCGATGGAATCAACACACCCGTCCCCAGCCGAATGCGGGTCGTTTTCATCGCGCAGGCCGCCATCGCCACAAAGCAATCGGCGCTCAACATCTGCGTGTCGTAGAACCACGCGTGGTGGAACCCCAACTCCTCCGCCCGCCGGACCAGCCTCCAAGAATCGGAGTCGGTGGGAATGGCGATGCCGAATTTCATAACGGTTCCTCCCGATTAGCACGCTACTATGCCATAATCGGCCGAAGCCCACCAAGGAGGCCCGCGTGAAGCCGATCTTCGTCGCACTGTTATTGCTGGCCCCGCCAGGTGCCGCCGCCCAGACCGCCACCCTACCGGCCAATACCGCCGGCACGGTGCTAGGGCGGCACGTGTTCTCCGCCGCTAACGAGGATATCGGCATGCTCACCGACATTCTGGTGGGCGCCGACGGTACCCCGAAAGCCGCGATCGTCGATGTCGGCGGCTTCATGGGTGTCGGCATGCGGCGCATCGCGATTGCCTGGGCTCTGCTGCATTTCGATCTGGACACCGGCGAAACCCGCATCGTCGAGGATCTGACCCACGACGAAGCCGCCGCCGCGCCGGAATTCACTGTCCCCGAGGGGAAAATCGTCATCATCGGCCCCGCCGTGCCCAAGCAATGACCCGATGCGACCGGGGCCTCAGTTGGCTCAACCTATTGCTGGCGGGGATGGGAAGCGCGTACGGGGCCTATATCCCGGTTTATCTAACCGCACATGCTTGGACGCAGACCCGGATCGGCGCGGTGCTGACGGTGGCGACGGTGGTATCGATGATCTGCCAGGTCCCGGCAGCACTGATCGTAGACGCCTATCCCCAGCATCGAGGCCGCATTCTGGTCGGCTCCGTCCTCGCCATGGGGGCGGCGCCCGCGCTCCTTGCCGCATTGCCGCACCCGCTACCGGTGACGCTGGCAATGGCGGTACAAGCGGCCGCCGGTAGCCTGATGGGACCGGCTATCGCAGCCCTGAGCCTCGCACTCGCGGGGCAGACCGGATTGGGGGAGCGACTGGGTCTCAACGGCCGTTACGGCTCGATCGGCGCCGGAATCGGCGCGGCGGTGCTGGGTGCGTTCAGCACGTGGTTCCCCGATCGAACAGTCTTCGTTGCAGCAGCGTTGCTGACGCTCCCGGCCCTTTTCGCGTTGCGCGCCATCCGAGCCGAGGGAACTGCAACGGCCGCGATTCACGAGGAGGAGGAGGGAAACATCCCCGCCGCGCTCGCCTTATTGAAGGATCGGCGCCTCGCTGTGTTCGCTTTGGCGTTGGTGCTGTTCCAAACATCCTCCATCGCCATCCTGCAACTCGCCGCCGTGCAAATCACCGCCCGGCTCGGCAGTCGCGCAGGGGTGGTAATCGCGGCGTGTTTGATCGTGCCGCAGGCGATGGTGGCGATGGTGTCGCCGTGGATCGGCCGCGCAGCCCAACGCTACGGCCGACGACCGTTGATGCTGGCGGCGTTCGCGATGCTGCCGGTGCGCGGCGCGTTGTTCGCGACCATCCGCAACCCCTACGCGCTGGTGCCGGTCCAGGCGCTGGAGGGCGCCAGCGGCTCAGTTTACGGCATGATGCTGTCGCTGGTGTCCGCCGATCTCACCCGAGGCAAAGGGCACTATACACTCTGCATGAGCCTGTTGGGCCTCGCAGGCGGGGCCGGCACCGCAATCAGCACGGCGCTGGCCGGATGGGTGTCGGACGGGTTCGGACGCAGCGTCGCCTACTGGGTTTTGGCGGGTGCGGGACTATTGGCGTGGCTCACGATTGCGCTCGCGATGCCGGAAACGCGCGATATCGGCGTGACAACCGAGGCGGATCGCGCCAGACTCGTGCCGTGAACATTCTGTCCCCCCCGAAAGCACGCCTGAGCATCGAGGTCGTGCTCGATCTCGTCTGCCCCTGGTGCTACCTGGGGATGCGCCGGCTGGTGCGCACGCTGCGTCGCCGGCCCGACCTGCTGTTCGATCTGACTTGGCGCCCCTTCCTGCTGAACCCCGACATGCCACGTTTGGGCATGGCTCGGCCGGACTACGTGGTGCGCAAATTCGGCGGAGAAGATCGGGCACGGCGCTTGTATGCATCGATCGCCGAAGTCGGGCGGACCGAGGGCATCGAATTCCGCTTCGACCTGATCCGCCGCACCCCATCTTCGATCGACGCGCACCGGTTGGTGCGGCTAGCATCCCGCTTCGGCCGCGCCGACGCCACGATCGAGGCACTATTCTCCGCCCATTTCACCGACGGGCACGACATCGGGGATCACGGCGTGCTGATGGCCATCGCGGCGGCCTGCGGCTTGGACCCGCTGGCGGTGCACGATTATCTGCGCGGGGACGAAGATCTGGAGGCCGTGCAAACCGATAACCTCCGCGCGCACCGACTGGGGATCAACGGGGTACCGTGCTTCGTCGTAGGCGGCAAACACGCGATCGCCGGAGCGCAGGAGCCGGAAGTGATCGAGCGGTTGCTGGACGTGGCGGCATTGGATTCGTTGGAGTATTGACGGGGGACGCCACCGAACGGGCCAAACCCCAGGCCGGGTAAACACGCCATCGTTGTTAACGATAGTCATGCCTCGACCGAGCGCCATCGCAATCGGAAACCGTTCTATCGGCTCTTTACGATACTCGGATAACGCATTGGTCGCCTAATTCATTGCATTAACGAAAATATCGCCATTGAGGCGTTTTTGGCTTCGTAGACGGCGACTGGATGGGGTGTTCCAAGCTAGCTCGGCAGCTATGTTAGGCTGCTCCCGGAACGGCGCCCATCCCGTCGGTTATGGGCATGATCCCGGCGAACATTCGCACGGGAAATACACTCACAAAGCGCTCGACAGGCCCAAAGCCAAAAAACAGCGCCGCACCTCGACCTCCGGCACCTACCCTACTCGTGGCCTTCTCCGAACCTCTCCCCGCACAAACCGAAAGTTCAGCACCGCAGGGTCGGCGACCACCGGTCCCGGCGCAATCGCCACGACGATCCGTTCCGCCAGCGCCCCAAAATCTGCACGGAAATGAACCGACGATTTCAACGCCAGGATCGCACAATCCGACGGCTCCACTCGCACATGCCGGATAATCGCTTGGTCCAAAGCCTGCATTTTCCGCGAAGAAACGATAACCCGCACGCCCCCAACCGAGACCAACGCTGTCGGCCCGAGGTTCCCAGGGTTCCCCGCCCCCATCGGCCCGGTCAGCGTGAACACCCCATTCGTCAGCGTCTCGACAATCGCGTTGCACGGGAACGGCATGCCATCGGACTTACCGCCCAACGACAACGACACAACCGCGCCCACGCCGGCCGCATGACAGGCGGCGGCGCTTTCGGCGTCGTTGATCAGACACACCAGGGCACCTTGGGCGCGCTGCCGCACCAGTTCGGACAGCAATTCCGTGGTGTCGCCATGCCCGCCGCCGCCGGGATTGTCCTGGGTATCCGCCAGTACGACGGTGCCACGACCGACGCGTATTGCCTCCGCAACTGCCTCGGCAGAGCCTAGCGTCTCCTGCACGAAATCCGCCTCACGCCTCGCGACCATCGCCACGAATGCGTCTGCTGTCGCATCGGCTTCCACTTGGGTGGCCGCGTAACAAGCCACCGCCGGGCCGCAATCGGTGAAATCGGCGTAAGGAAAACCGAAGCACCACGCCAATTCCGCCACCCCGCCAGCCATCGCCAGCCGTTCGGCCATAACCGCCGCCATCGGCGCCACCAACGTGCACTGGCTCCCCAACGGAATCCAGAAATCCAACTGCCGGAATGCCCTGCACCAGGACGTACCGCGCGCGATGCGTTCCAGCAACAGCCGCATCGCCTGTGCGCCCGCGTCTCTCATATCCACGTGCGGATATGTGCGGAACGGCACCGCCGCATCGGCCAACCGCACCATCGCAGCTGTCAGATTCGCATGCGGATCGAGGCTGATGGTCAGTGGCAACGCCTCCCCCACCAAGGCACGCACACGGCGCAATAATTCGCCCTCGCCGTCGGGGAACGAGTCCACCACCGCCGCGCCGTGCAAATCGAGGTAGACCCCATCCAACGGCCCGGCATCCAATGCTTGCGACAGGCCGGCGCAGATCAGGGCGGACAGGCGTTCGAACGCCTCGTCTTGCACTGGACCGGCGGGGTTGGCGAAGGCCCAAGCGGTGGAGACCAGTTCGACGCTGGCGGCCTCGGCCACCGCGATCGCACCGGCGATGGGGGCGGATGTAGTGCGCAGGCCGGGAATCAATGCGTCCCCGATGCGCATCGCCGGCAGGCCGCCAGGGTTTTGGAAGTCGGCGTAGGTCGTGGGACGCGGAGCGAAGGAGTGGCTCTCGTGCAGGAAGCCACCGATGGCAATGCGCATGGTTTGGGTCCCAATATCGTCGTTCGATGTTTAGGGACGGCCTCATCGTTATGCACAGACTTGCGATGCGTAACCGAAGCGGCGCGATCCCGTCGATATAAGCTTGGAGATGCACCGAACAAGCCCGTGCACGACAGAAAAAACAGGCCTTCGCACGCCATGACCCGCGAAGGATGGAACGGTTTTAACGCACTGCGTTCCCCGGCACCCGCCCGGCCAGAATCGCATCCAGACCGTCCAGCACCAAATGCCCCATCGCGTCGCGTGTTTCGATCGTAGCACTACCGAGATGCGGTAGCAGCACCGCGTTCTCCAAGCCCAGATAACCGGGGTTCACAGCAGGCTCCCCATCGTAAACATCCAGTCCCGCAGCGGCGACATGACCGCTGCGCAGCGCGGCGATCAACGCGAGGTCGTCGATCAACGTGCCACGGGCGGCGTTGGCGACGATTGCACCCTGCGGCAATGCGGCGATACGGGCAGCGTTCAGCCAATGCCGGGTTCCCGCGCCGCCTGGCGCGTGCAGGGATAGCACATCGCACATGGGCAGGAAGGTAGCATCGGACGGGTGGAAAATAGCATCGCCCTCCATCTCGGGGGGCAGCCGAGCGACGTCGTGGTAATGAATTTGCATTCCGAAGCCACGGGCCATTTTCGCGAGTTCGCGACCGATGCGACCCAAACCGAAAATACCCAGGCGACGGCCGGAGACGAGGGTGCCCATCAATTGCGTGGGTGCCCAACCCTCCCATTTGCCGGCGCGAATCATACGCTCGCCCTCTCCGGCGCGGCGGGCAGCAGCCACGATCAGCAGCATAGCGCATTCGGCGGTGGCCACACTGAGGACATCCGGCGTGTTGACCACCGCGATGCCGCGTGCCTGGGCGGCCGCGACATCGACGTGGTCGTAACCGACGCTGAAAGTGGCGATGGCCTTCACGCTCGCGGGCAAGGCCGCGATCAGCGCGGCGTCGAACGCATCGCCAGGGCAACAAACAACCCCCCAAGCCCCGGCGGCTTGGGCAACGACATCGCTCATCGGCGTGTCCGAAGCCGTCAGCCGCGCATCGTAATCGCGCGCGGCCCTTGCCTCGATGGCGATGGGAAGCCGGCGGGTTACCAGAAGAATGGGCTTCGGCATGTCATACCACCTTTATGTCCAGAGCGGATCGATCGGCCCATTGCCGGCGAGCACCGAGGCAACATTGTCCAGCGCACGAAATCCCATAGCATTGCGCGTTTCCTTCGACCCGCTGCCGACATGCGGCGACAGGACGACATTTTCCAGCGTCGCGAAACGCAGGTCGAAATCGGGCTCCTGGCGAAAAACATCCAACCCGGCGGCAAAGAGTTTGCCGTTTGTCAGGGCGTCGAACAACGCATCTTCGTCCACCAAGCCGCCACGCGACACGTTCACGAACACCGCCCCGTCCGGCAACAACGACAAAGTCCGCGCATTGACGATCTTGTCGGTGGCCGGCCCGGCAGGGGCATGCAACGACAAAAAATCGCAAAACGGCAGCATCGCCTCGAACGTCTCGCAGTAAGTCGCGCCCAGTTCCAGTTCCGGCGGCAACCGCGTGCGCGAATGATAATATATCTCCATATCGAACCCGCGCGCACGCTGCGCCATCGCGCGCCCAATACGACCCATGCCCAAGATACCCAACCGCTTGCCGGTAACCCGCACGCCCAGCAGGTCGCCCTGCCCGATGCGGTAGCGCCAGCCTTTGCGCATGATGCGATCGAACTCGCTACCTCGGCGCGCGGCATCGAGCAGCATCAGAAAGGCATGGTCGGCGGTACACTCGGTCAGCACACCCGGTGTATTGGTCGCCTGCATCCCACGCGCTTTGGCGGCGGCGATATCGAAATGATCGTAGCCAACGCTGACCGTGGCGCCGATTTTCACGCTCGGCGGCAAAGCGGCGATCGCGGCGGCGTTCAACGGAAGGGTGTTGGTGAAGACGATGCCTTGCGCCCCGTGCGCGGTGGCGGCATCGACCATGTCCGCCACCGTCATATCGTCTGGGCCCGGCACGACAATCGCATCGAATTCTGCGCGCGCGCGCGTCACGACATCGGTGGGCACGAGGCAGCCGAGAATCAGCTTAGGCTTCATACGGTCGGGACTCCCTTGGTTACCGCTATCATTGCCCCGGACGGCGCGTTGTGGAAGGGGAGAGCGCATGGAGAATACCCGATGACCGAACCCAAAATGCCCTGGTTGCTGCTCGTGGCGGCGGCGCTGGCGATGTTCGCCGCAGCGTCGTCGGGCACCACGCGTGCGCCGTTCCTGCTGGACATGGCGCGCGACCTATCCACCAGTCTGGCGCTGGTCGGGAACCTCGTCGCCGCGACGTCGGTGTCTTGGGCCGTGGCGGGTATGCTGGCGGGGGCGGGATCGGATCGCTCGGGGCGGCGGCCGTTCCTAATTAT
>JBAXFK010000024.1:0-26805 GCA_037139955.1 Rhodospirillales bacterium | reverse complement strand
CTCAGGGTCTAAACTTCCGGGGGGGAGATGTCTCACTCTTGTTGGCACGGAGGGCTCGACGTCGGCGGTCGATTGGCCGGCGGATTTCAACGACACGATCCGGTCGCTCAGGCTACCGATCTCGGCCAACGCGCGATTGGCCGATCCGACCTCGGCTGCCAAATTGGTCTGCGCGGCATTCCGTTGCGCCGTATAGGCGTTGCTGAGGGTGTTGATTCCACTTGCCAGCGTCGCGGCCGCGCCGACCGCCGCGCTTTGCGCTGTCTGGCTGTCCGGTTGGTTGAGCAATGCCGAAAAACGATCCCCCAACGCCCCCAACAGGCTCGGCAAGTCGTTGCCTTGGCCGGGCACGCCCTGCACAGCGTCGATTGCCTGCAGCGCGTTTTGCCTAGTCGTCAGTTCCGCCACCGACGCGGTCAGTTGTCGGGTCTGGGTTTGCAACGCGGCATCGGTCAGCCGGGTCGCGGGGCCGGATCGAACACCCATGCCGATGCCGGACTGGGTCAATGCCTGCTGCGTGCCGACCTCGGCCGCGTAGCCCGGGGTATTGGCGTTGGCGACGTTCTGCGACACCAACGCCAGTTGCCGGTCGATGTTGGCCAGCCCTCCGGCGGCGATAGACAGGGCGGCGCCGAGACTCATGGCGCTACTGCTTCATGTCGATGGTCGTGGTCAGCAACTGGTTGGCGGCCGTGATCATCTTGGCATTCGCCGAATAAGCCTGTTGCGCCACGATCAAATGCGAGAACTCGGTCGCGATATCGACGTTGGAACCTTCCACCGAGCTGATGACAAGGCTACCGGCGCCGTTGGTGTTGGCAGCCTCGGCAGTGGGGTTGCCCGATAGCAGCGTGGCGGTGAAAGCCTGCCCGTTTTGGCTTTGCAGCTTGTTCGGGGCGCTGAAAGTAGCGATCGGAATTTGCGCGATCGTGCGGCTCTGGCCGTTGTTGTAATTGACCACGACGCCACCGTCGGCCTGCGTCACGACGCTAGAAAAACTGCCGGGCGGCACCCCGTTTTGGGTAAGGCCGCCCAGGCTGTAGGCGGCGCCAGCGTATTGCGTGACACCGTTCGTCAGCCCGTATGTCCCCATATTCAGGCTGATGGTCTGCGCGCCGGAGCCGAAATCGGCGGTGAAATCCAGCGCTGCCGGCTTGCCGGCGTTGTAACCCGCCGAGGTGACCGTGCCGGTGACGTTACCAATCTGCCCGATCGTCCCGGCCGGCACGGCGTTGCCGCTGGTGGTGCCGAATCGGACCTCCGCCGAGCCGAGGGACGACGGGGTAAGCGAGGGTGCGTTGACGGATACAGTCCAGTCGTTGGCGGCGTTTTGCACCCAGTTCAACACCACGGTGTGCACCGTTCCCAGCGCATCGTAGACGTTGATATCGGACGAAATCGGCGCTGTAGCGGTCGCTGTCCCCGCAGTCGGCGTGGCCGGCAGGTTGGCCGATAATTGTACCGAGGTGGTGGAAACCGGATTGAACACCGTTTGCGACACCTGGATCGGTGCTAGCGCGTTCTGGTTCACCAGACCCGTGGATTGATCGATCTGCCAGCCGTTCAGGTACAGCCCGGCGCTGTTGACCAGGTAACCGTCGTTGTTCACCTGAAAATCGCCGGCGCGCGTATAATATTGCTGCGGTGAGAACGAAGTAACGTTGTTGACCGTGCCCGAAGCCTGCGACACCGGAAAAAACCCTTGGCCGGCGATCGCCATGTTTAGCGGGTTCTGTGTCTGTGTGACCGTGCCCTGCACATTGTTGGCATAGTCCGGTAGCGCGACCACTGCTCCGGGTTCGTTGACGGTGTTGTTCGATGTCGTGAGGTAATCGACGAAACTGGTCGTGACTTGTTTGTAGCCGACGGTCTGGGCGTTTGCGACATTTTCGCTGATATTGGAGAACGATGTGGATTGAGCGGTTAACCCGCTAATGGCGCTGTTCAACGCCCCAAGCAACGACATGGCAGAACTCCCGAGGGATACGGTCGGGAGTGGTTCAGCAGAAAGCGTGCCAATAACGCGGGAATGGGTGCAGCGGATAGTTGTCTTGACGGTGAAAGGCGCGCCACCGACGACTTTGCCGACCATAACAGCGTAATACGTGGGTGACGGGACTTCGCCCACCATGAAAAGAGAGGGCAATCCGTGGCGGTTGAACGCCTTACCCCCCCGGCAGCCCCGACCCTAGCCGGCAAAACCTGCCGGGCTTAAATCGACGGGACGGTCACCCCGACCATATCGCCCTCGCGGACAATGGCGGCGAGTTGCGCTTCGGTCCAACCCTCGGTGCCGGCAGGGCGCATCGGCAGCACCATCCAGCGATAGTCGGCGGTGGAGTCCACAACGCGGACCTTAACGTCTGCCGCAATCGTCGTTTTCCACTCCGCCAGCAGACCGCGCGGATCGCGCACCGCTTTGGACCGGTAGGCCGCCGATTTGTACCAGAACGGCGGGTAGCCCAGCACGGCGCGGGGGTAGCAACTGCAAAGCGTGCACACGACGAGGTTATGGACCTCGGGCGTGTTTTCCAGCACGCCAAGCGGCGGCATGCCGCGCATGGGAATGTCCAGCGCCTCGGCGGCTTTGGAGCCGTCTTCCAGCATCGACGCCCTATAGGCGGGATCGATCCAGGCCTTGGCGACCATGCGCGCGCCCTGGCCGGGGCTCGCACTGTCGGTGATCGCGATGCGCTCGGCGATCTCGGCCGCCGATACGATGCCCTTTTGCGCCAGCAAGCCACGCACCGCATCCAGCAAGCGTGCGCCGTCGGTATCGAGGATGTTCATGCCGGTTCCAGCCAGTGTCCGTAGAGTTCGATCAGGAGTTCGTCCGGCGCACCGTTTCCGTCCCAGACTGCTTCCATGGGAAACGCGACGTGATACAGCCGGCAGTCGGCGGCGGGCCGGGCGAATGCAAGGTCTTCGGGGTTCGGAAAATCGCCAAGATGCCGGACGATCGTGCCTTTTTGGCCGCGAACATAATGCGGGGTGCGGATATGGACCGGGCCGCGCGCCTCCGGCCAGTCGTTCTTGACCCGAACGGCGGCGCCCGCTGGGAACATCACGGTTCCCCCAATGCCGCGCGCAACTCGTCTTCGGTGAAGACGCCTTTGCGCAACATATTGTCCGCGATCGAGCGGATCCAGCGGCGGTAATAGCTGAGCTTACTGTACTGATCCTCGGGTATGGCTTCGATGCCGCGCCGCAGTTCGTCGACCGACATAACCTCCTTGGCGCCGAGCAGACCACGGATTGCGTCGACCTCTCGATCGAAATCCGTGAGGGCATGCGGTTCGAGGTCCACCGGCTCGCACATGAACTTCGGGACGCCGCCCATGTCGTGATGGGCGCGGGGTGTTTCTATGTCCATGCCGGGAACGTTAGCGCAACCGGCCGAACGCGCAAAAGGGAAACGCCGACCGATTATACCCGCCCGCCCGTTACCGAGCGACTACAGCAGCCGCTCGCGTTGCGGCAGCGCCAATGCGTCCGTTCGTATTCCTCTTCCGCCCCGCCTCGGCCGTAGGCGGGCAGCACACCCGCTACGACATCGCCGTAAGCGAGAACCCTAGGCGTCTCGTTCGGCCCAATGCCGGGACGGGCCCGGCCGGTAGATTGCGGACATATGAAATACTGCCGGAGAGCAAATCCTTGCCCCTATGGCAGCCGGGGCTTAATGGTGCGCCGCACCGTAACCGGCCGGAACGTAAGATGATCCCCAGCTTCCAGGACTTGATACTCCGCCTGCACACTTTCTGGGCTCGGCAGGGCTGCGTCATCCTGCAACCCTACGACGTGGAGATGGGTGCCGGCACCTTTCACCCGGCGACGACGCTGCGTGCCCTCGGCCCAAAACCCTGGCGCGCGGCCTATGTGCAGCCAAGCCGGCGGCCAACAGATGGGCGTTATGGAGAGAATCCCAACCGGTTGCAGCACTATTACCAATACCAGGTCATCATGAAGCCCAGCCCGACCGATGCGCAGGAGCTGCTGCTGGCGTCTTACCGCGAGATCGGCCTGGACCCATTGAAGCACGACTTCCGTTTCGTCGAGGACGATTGGGAAAGCCCCACCCTCGGCGCGTGGGGTCTGGGGTGGGAAGTTTGGTGCGACGGCATGGAAGTCGGCCAGTTCACCTATTTCCAACAGGTCGGCGGCATCCCGGTCACCTTCCCTAGCTTCGAGATGACCTACGGACTGGAACGTCTGGCGATGTACGTCCAGGACAAGGAAAACGTCTACGATCTGGATTTCAACGGACAGGGCGTGACCTACGGCGACGTGTTTCTGCGGGCCGAGAAAGAATACAGCGCCCATAATTTCGAATTCGCCGACACCGCCATGCTATCCCGCCACTTCGCCGATGCCGAACAGGAGTGCTCGGCGCTCCTGGGCAAGCATCTGGCGCTGCCGGCCTACGACCAGTGCATCAAGGCCAGCCATTTGTTCAACTTGCTGGATGCTCGCGGCGTGATCAGCGTGACCGAGCGGGCAAGCTATATCGGCCGTGTCAGGGCGCTGGCGAAAGGGTGTTGCGAGGCCTGGGTGGCAGGGGATATGGCGTGACTTCGGCGCCGATTTGCCGTATTCTACCATTCTTCCGCTGATTTCTACCTGATGCTGGGCATGGGCACACAACTCAATATCAAAAGCGAAGACGCCTACCGCCTTGCGTTCCGACTGGCCGAGCTGACAGGCGAAAGCCTCACGGGTGCGGTGACCCGGGCCTTAAGGGCGGAGCTCGATCGTCAGGAACGTCATCGCGATGTGGAGGCCGAGGTCGAGCGGATGCTCGCCATGGGGCGGGAAATTCGTGCCCACATGCGCGAACCGGTCAGCTCCGATCTGAGCGATCTTTACGACGAGAGCGGGTTTCCGGAGTGATTATCGACTCATCCGCACTGCTCGCGATCATTCTTGCGGAACCCGATGCGCGGCGCTACGCACAGGCGATTGCCTCGGCGGAGGCGCGGCAGCTTCCCTCGGTCGCGTGGTTCGAGGCGTCGATGCGGGTAGATGCCAAAGGCGATGCCTATACGTCTGTGCGGTTCGACGATTTCGTCCACGATTTCCGTATTCAGATCGTGCCCTTTACTGCCGAACACGCCCGCATCGCCCGTCAGGCGCGGCTGATTTATGGCAAGCCGCATCATCCAGCCCAATTGAATTTCGGGGATTGCCTCGTCTACGGAGTCGCCAAGCACGAGCGGCTCCCGTTGCTGTTCAAAGGCAACGACTTTTCCCAAACCGACATCGAACCCGCGTTGAAGGACTGAGTATGCCCGCGTTTTTCCTGGAATTGTTCAGCGAGGAAATCCCGGCGCGCATGCAAGCGCGGGCGGCCGACGACCTCGCGCGGCTGCTGACCGAAGCGCTGGCGGCGTTGTCGCCTGCCGATATCCGCACCTTTTACGGACCGCGCCGCATCGCCTTCGCTGCCACCGTATCCGCCGGCGTGGCCGCCGCAAGCACCATCGAACGCGGCCCACGCGCCAATGCGCCGGAGCAAGCTTTGGCCGGGTTCCTGCGCAAACATGGGGCAACCAAGGAGAGCCTCCGACAGGAGGGCGATTTCTGGGTGCTGGAGAAGCAGGCCGCCGCCGTGTCCGCCGACAGCACAATCGCCCAAACCGTACCCGCCGTGCTGCGCCGCTTTCCCTGGCCGAAATCCATGCGCTGGGGCGGATCGAGCAATTTTGCCTGGGTGCGCCCCTTGCGCCGGATTGTCTGCCTACTGGATGGCGCAATCGTACCATTCGCCCTCGCAGACGGCACAGATGACGGCCACGGGCTGACCAGCGGCAATCTGACCGAGGGTCACCGCTTCCATGCCCCCGGAGCATTCGCGATAACAGGCGTCGATGACTGGCAAGCCAAGCTGGCCGAGCGCCATGTGTCGGTGGAAGCCGCCGACCGGAAACAGGCTATCGCCGCAGGTGTCGCCGATCTGGCCACCGCCCAAGGTTGCATGGTGGTGGACGATCCCGGCTTGGTCGAAGAAGTCGCAGGGCTGGTCGAGCGCCCCGTCCCGCTGCTCGGCCGCATCGCCGCCGAGCACATGGACCTGCCATCCGAGGTTATGCAGGTGTCGATGCGTGTGAACCAGCGCTACTTCGCGCTGCGCACGCCCGAGGGCAAAGCGGCCCCTTGGTTCGCGTTCGTGTCGAATATCGCGGCCGAAGACGGCGGTACCACCATCGTCGCCGGCAACGAGCGGGTGCTGCGCGCGCGCTTCTCCGACGCTCGGCATTTCTGGGATTTAGACCGCAAGGGGCGGCTGGAGGGCCGGGTGCCCTCGCTCGACCATGTCACCTTCCAAGCGAAGCTTGGCACGCAAGGCGACCGAGTCGCGCGGCTGAAGCGGCTGGCGGACATCGTCGCCCCGCTCGTCGGCGCCCCCGGCGCAATGGCGGAACGGGCAGCAGAACTGGCGAAAGCCGATCTGGTGTCGGGCATGGTCGGGGAGTTCCCAGAACTCCAAGGCGTCATGGGCAGCTACTACGCGCTGCACGACGGCGAGCCGATCGAAATCGCGAATGCCATCCGCGAGCACTACGCGCCTAGGGGGCCGAATGAGGGAGCGCCGAGCGCGCCTGTTTCGATCGCGGTGGCGTTGGCGGACAAGCTGGATCAGTTGGTTGGTTTTTTTGCTATCGGGGAAAAACCGACCGGTTCGGGCGATCCCTACGCACTGCGTCGGGCTGGCCTCGGGATCATTCGCATCGTGCGAGAGAACGGGCTGCGATTGTCGTTGCTGTCCTTGATCGATGCCGCCGGCAAAGGCTTCGATGCACCTGGGGTGGAGCCTGTTCCTCCAGCGGAAATCTTAGAGTTCCTGGCCGATCGTCTGCGCGTGCAACTCCGCACCGAGGGTGCTCGGCACGACGTGTTGACCGCCGTGTTCGCGACCGGCGCCGACGACGACATCGTGCGGCTGCTGGCCCGAGCCGGCGCGGTCGCGGAGCTGCTGGGGACCGAGGACGGAACCAACCTGCTGACCGCTTACAAACGCGCCGCCAACATCCTGCGGATCGAAGACCGCAAGGACGGGCCGCATACCGGCGACACCGATCCGGCGCTGCTGCGCGAACCGGCCGAAACGGCGTTGGCCCATGCTCTGGCCGGATTGCACGATCTGGACGCCAAACTAGCGGCGGAGGACTACGCGGGCGCCATGACATCGATGGCCGGGCTGCGCGCGCCCCTGGATTCTTTCTTCAAAGATGTCACCGTCAACGCACCCGATCCCGATTTCCGCCGCAATCGTTTGCATCTTTTGCACCGGGTTCGCGCTACAATGGATCGCGTCGCCGACTTTTCGCGAATTGAAGGCTGATCATGACCAACAAATGGGTTTATTCTTTCGGTGCAGGCCTCAATGAGGGGCGGTCGGATATGCGCAACCTGCTGGGCGGGAAAGGCGCAAATCTAGCGGAAATGGCCAGCATCGGCCTGCCCGTGCCGCCGGGCTTTACAATCACGACCGATCTTTGCACGGCATTCTACGCAGCCGGACGCAACTACCCCGCCGATTTGGCCACGCAGGTCGAGACTGCCCTGGCGCTGATCGAAGAAGCGGTCGGACTCAAATTCGGCGATGCCGTCAAGCCGCTGCTCGTTTCCGTTCGTTCCGGCGCGCGGGTTTCTATGCCGGGGATGATGGACACGGTCCTGAACCTCGGGCTGAACGACGCGACCGTTGCGGGGCTGGCTGCCTCGGCCGGCGATAAGCGCTTCGCTTGGGACTCCTACCGCCGCTTCATCCAAATGTTCGGATCGGTCGTACTGGACGTCGACCACCATCGGTTCGAGGAAATCATCGAGCAGGCCAAGATCGAGGCCGCCGTCGTGGAAGACACCGACCTGACCGCCGAGGATTGGCAGAACGTGGTCGAGGGCTACAAGGACCTCGTCGCGCAAGAAACCGGCAAACCCTTCCCGCAAGACCCGCGCGAGCAACTATGGGCCGCTGTCGGCGCTGTGTTCGACTCCTGGGAAAACCCGCGCGCCAACACCTATCGCAAGCTGCACGACATCCCGGCGTCCTGGGGGACGGCCGTCAATGTGCAGGCGATGGTATTCGGCAACATGGGACAAGATTGCGCCACGGGGGTCTGTTTCACCCGCGATCCGTCCACCGGCGAGAACATCTTCTACGGCGAATACCTGACCAACGCGCAGGGCGAGGACGTCGTTGCCGGCATCCGTACCCCGCAGCCGCTATCCAACAAAGGCGCCAAGCCGGGGCAACTGCCCTTGGAAACCGTCATGCCCAAGGCTTATGCCGAGCTGATGGCCGTGCGCGAAAAGCTGGAGCGGCATTATCGCGACATGCAAGATATCGAATTCACCGTGCAGCAGAACAAGCTGTACATGCTGCAAACCCGCAACGGCAAACGCACCGCCGCCGCGTCGTTGCGCATGGCGGTGGAGATGGCCAACGACGGACTGATCGATCGATCGGAAGCAGTGATGCGGGTCAATCCGGCATCGCTGGATCAGCTTTTACACCCCACGCTGGACCCCAAAGCCCCGCGCGTGTTGCTCGCAAAAGGCCTGCCTGCCAGCCCCGGCGCCGCCGTAGGTGCGGTGGTATTCAATGCCGATGAGGCAGAAAGCCGCGCCGCCAAGGGCGAGGCGGTGATCCTGGTCCGCATCGAAACCTCCCCCGAAGATATCCACGGCATGCATGCCGCCAAGGGCATCCTGACCACGCGCGGGGGCATGACCAGCCACGCGGCCGTCGTCGCTCGCGGCATGGGCCGCCCCTGCGTCGCCGGCGCTGGCGGCATCGCGGTCGATTATAACGCGCAGACCTTGACCACCGGCGGCAAAACCGTGCGCGCCGGCGAGACCATCACGTTGGATGGCGCGACCGGTGAAGTCTTCCAAGGCTTCGTCGCCATGATCGAACCCGCCATGTCCGGCGATTTCGGAGTGTTGATGGACTGGGCCGACGGTTGCGCCCGCATGGGCGTCCGCACCAACGCCGAAACCCCGCTCGACGCCGCCACCGCGCTGAAATTCGGCGCCAAGGGTATCGGCCTGTGCCGCACCGAGCACATGTTCTTCGATCCGGAGCGGATTTTGGCGGTACGGCAGATGATTATCTCGTCGACCGAATCCGGTCGCCGCGACGCACTGGCCCGACTATTGCCCTTCCAGCGGGAGGATTTCCGCCAGTTATTCACTATCATGGCGGGGCTACCGGTAACGATCCGGCTGCTCGATCCGCCGCTGCACGAGTTCCTGCCGCACGCCGACCAAGAAATGCAGGAAGTCGCGGATAGCCTCGGCGCCGACGTGTCCGTCATCCGCCAGCGCGCCGAGGAACTATCCGAAGCCAACCCCATGCTCGGCCATCGCGGCTGCCGCTTGGGCATCGCCTACCCCGAAATCTACGAGATGCAGGCCCGCGCGATCTTCGAGGGCGCGCTACTGGTCGCTGCGGTCGGAGAAGCTCCGCATCCCGAGATCATGATCCCGCTGGTCGGCACCCGCCGCGAGCTGGAAATCACCCGCGCCCAGGTGGATCGCGTGGCCGCCGACGTCTTTGCCGAGGCCGGCCGAACGATCGAATACAGCGTGGGAACGATGATCGAGTTGCCTCGGGCGGCGCTGATGGCCGACAAAATTGCTGAAGTCGGGGACTTCTTCAGCTTCGGCACCAACGATTTGACCCAGACAGTATTCGGCCTGTCGCGCGACGATGCCGGCAAATTCCTGCCCGCGTATGTCGAAGCCGGTATCCTGGAGAAGGACCCGTTCGTATCGATCGACGTCGATGGCGTGGGCGAGATGGTGCGGATCGCGGTCGAGAAGGGACGGCGCACAAAAGCCGGGCTGAAAATGGGCATCTGCGGGGAGCATGGCGGCGACCCCGCCTCGATCGCGTTCTGCGAGAGCGTGGGGCTGGATTACGTGTCTTGCAGCCCCTACCGAGTGCCGGTGGCGCGGTTGGCAGCGGCTCAGGCGGCGTTGGGGGTTCGGGGGGATCGGACGGCTTAAAAGCCTATCGGAGTTTTGTGTAAGGGGTCGGTTTCACCTGACCCCTTTACTCTACGCCGGTCAATCCGTCCTTGGGTTCAGAGAACGTTGTATATCGTATTTAATCTCCTTGCCCAATAAGCTTCCAGTTTTTATCTCGACATACCGCCCCCACCCTGGCGCGGCTAACGAAGAGCGTGTGTGCGTAGCCCGGCAATGGCAGGTGCGAAGTGCCGCCGGCGGGCACCGGCTCGATTGAGGCGGCCCCAATGCTCGGGCAGCCCCGGCGACCTCGGCCATCCAGCGCAATCCGCCCGATGGGAACCGTCCTTGACGCCCCCCAACCCCAGCGTCCAACCTCGGCCCAACCAGAACGCTGGAAACGCCCCATGCCCGACACAAACCCTTGGCCTCCCGGCCTTACCCGCGTCCCGTTCCACCTCTACCAAGACCCGGAAACCCTCCGCGCGGAGCAACGCAAGATCTTCGAAGGGCCGGCATGGCACTTCCTGTGCCTGGAGGTGGAAATAGAAAACCGGGGCGACTACCGCACCACCCAAGTCGGCGACATGCCCATCGTTGTGGTGCGCGGCGAGCACGGCGCCATCCACGCCTTCGAAAACCGCTGTGCCCATCGCGGCGCCCTGATCGCGTTCAAAAACAGCGGCAACACCAAGGACTTCACTTGCGCCTACCACGCATGGCGCTACGACCTGCAAGGCAATCTCTGCTCCGTCGCGTTCCAGCGCGGTGTCGGCGGCAAAGGCGGCATGCCGGACGACTTCCGCATGCAAGACCACGGCCCGCGCAAGCTACGCGCCGAGACGATCGGCGGTTTGGTATTCGGCACTGTCGATCCAGCCGCGCCAAGCCTGGAGGACTACCTTACCCCGCCGATCGCAGCAAAAATCCGCCGGGTGTTCAATCGTAAGCTAGAAGTCATCGGCCGCTTCACCCAGACCCTGCCCAACAATTGGAAGCTCTACGCCGAGAACATTCGCGACACCTACCACGCCAGCTTGTTGCATTTGTTCTTCACCACCTTCCGCATCACCCGCTTCAATCAAGCCGGTGGCGTGACGATCAGCGAGGACGGCGCCCACCACGCCTCCGCCACCATCGGCAAGACAGAGGCCCCCGACGACGTCTACAAGCAACAAAATATTCGTTCCGACGACGACGAATTCCTGCTGCACGACCCCTCCTTCCTCGATGCGGTCGAGGAGTTCGGGGACGATATCCAACTCCAGAACGTGGCATTGTTTCCCGCTACAATGTTGCAACAATTGCACAACTCCATCGCCGTGCGCCAGACGGTGCCAAAGGGCACCGACAGTATGGACCTGAACTGGACTTTCCTCGGGTTCGCCGACGATACACCGGAAATGCGCAAGCGGCGTTTGAAACAGGGCAACCTCGCCGGCCCCGCCGGCTATGTATCGATGGAGGACGGATGCATCGGCGGCTTTGTCCAGCGCGGTGTCGCCGCCGCCCCGGACGAAAACGGGGTGATCGAAATGGGTGGGCACGATGCCACATCGATGGCCACGCGGGCGACCGAGGCCTCGGTCCGCGGCTTCTGGAAAGCCTATCGCGGCATGATGGGGATCTGAGGCCATGCTGTTCCGCCTATCTGCCCTCAATTCCGCCTACGCCGCCGCGATCGACAACGATAGGCTGGAAGATTGGCCCGAATTCTTCACCGAAGACTGCCTGTATAAAGTGACGACCGCCGACAATTATGCCGAAGGCCTCGCGGCCGGCGCGATCTACGCGGACAGCAAGGGCATGCTGAAAGACCGCGTCGCCGCACTTCGGAAAGCCAATATCTTCGAGCACCACACCTATCGCCACCTCATCGGCATGCCATCGATCTCGAACACCGACGCAACCGGCACGCGGTCGGAAACCCCGTTCTTCGTCGCCCGTATCATGCGCGACGGCACAACCGGCCTGTTCGCAACGGGTCGTTATCTCGACCTCGTGCGGGACGATCGGTTCGCCGAACGGATCGTGGTCTGCGATAGCGCACGGTTCGACACGTTGCTTGCGATCCCGCTTTAAGCGTCGCGGTTGACGGGACGAGGCCAGCGCCGCATTTTGCCCAATCGCAATAGCAGGGACGCCGTCGCATGGCGCTGAGCCGCACCACCAGAGTCAACATCCTGATTGGCAACGGGCACTTCCTCTCGCATTTCTACGTCATATGCCTGCCGCCCCTTTTCCTCGCGTGGCAGAGCACCTTCGACGTCACTTTCGCCCAGCTCGGCCTCACCGTCGCAATGATGTCCGGCACAACGGCACTGTTGCAAACGCCCGTCGGCTTCCTGGTGGACCGCTACGGCGCGCGACCCTTTCTGGTAGGCGGCACCCTACTGATGTCACTGTCGATTGCCGCCATGAGCCAAGCAACCGCGTTCTGGCAGATACCCTTGCTGGCGGTGCTCTCGGGGATGGGTAACTCCGTGGTCCATCCCGCCGACTATGCCATCCTGTCCGGGTCGGTCGAGCCGCAGCAGATGGGCAAGTCCTTCGCGATGCATACGTTCAGCGGGAACCTCGGGGGTTCCATCGCGCCGCCGGTCATCGCACTGCTGACGGTGGCGATCGGCTGGCGACACGCCATGCTGCTAGTGGGGCTGCTAGGCGTACCGGTCGTGCTCTCGATCCTTTTGCAAAGCTCCATCCTCCAGGATCAGACGCGGGTAGTGGCCAAGACCGGCGGCGTGTCGGTCGGATGGCGAGAGTTGTTGTTCAGCCGTTCCATCTTATTGTTCTTCTCATTCTTCTTGCTGGGCTCGATGGCCGGCGGCGGTGTGCAATCCTGGATGGTAACGGTGCTGCACACGGTGAAGGGTATGGATATCGAGGTCGCTTCGACCGCCCTGACCACTTATATGGTCGGCGGCACGGCTGGTGTGCTGGTCGGCGGCTGGTTTGTCGATAAGCATCGCAAATACGTGCTAGTGTTCGCCTCCACGCTGACCACGCTCTCGGCCGTCACCATGCTGGCAGTCAACTGGCTGCCGCCGCTCGGCGTGGGCGTATGGGTGCTGACCTTCGTCGCCGGCACCGCCTTGGGCGCCAGCCGCACCCCACGCGACGTGATGCTTCGCGACGCCGCACCGCCCGGCCAAATCGGCAAAGTATTCGGTTTCGTCAGCGCCGGCCTGCCATTGGGCGGCGCGATCACGCCGGTGCCCTTCGGCTACCTGATCGACAAAGGTCACCCCGAGCTGGTGCTGGTCCTGGTGGCGGTGCTGCTATTGGCGAGCCTGTTCTGCGCCGGCACCGCGCGTAAAGTCGCTGCTCGGGACGAAGCCGCCGCCGCCGCGACAGGGGACTGACAAGCCGCGCATTCTGCGTCACTCTCCCACCAAATAATCGGGGGAGGACGCCAATGCGTCGTAGGACAGTGTTGCAGGGGACCGCCATGGCGGCCGTGTTGGGCCGTCCCGCCATCGCGCAAGGTAATGCTCGGATCATGCGGTTCGTACCGTATGTGAATTTGACGGTACTCGATCCCGTCTGGACCGTGACCGGCGCGACGATGGCGCACGGCTATCTGATTTACGACATGCTTTACGGCATCGATGAGAATTTCGCGCCGCATCCGCAAATGTGTTCCGGTCATACGCTGTCCGACGACAAGCTGACCTGGATTTTCACTTTGCGCGATGGATTGTTGTTCCACGACGGGGAGAAAGTAAGGGCCGCCGACTGCACCGCCTCCATCGCGCGCTGGACGGTCAAAGACCCGTTCGGTCAGGCACTATCGGCAGCAATGCAGGAGATGAAGCCGCTCGACGACAAGCGGTTCGAGATTCGGTTGAAAAAGCCGTTTCCACAAATGCTTTTCGCGTTCGGCGCCCGCCCCTGCTTCATTGTCCCCGAGCGGCTGGCCAAGACCCCGGCGACGGAGCAAATCAAAGAAGCAATTGGGTCCGGACCCTTTCGGTTCGAGCCGAAGGAATGGGTGTCCGGCGCAAGTGCCGTTTGGACCCGCTTCGACAAATACGTGCCCCGGCCGGAGGCACCGTCTACCCTGTCCGGTGGGAAAGTGGCGCATCTGGATCGGGTCGAGTGGGTGGTGCAGCCCGACCCCGCCACCGCAGCGGCGGCACTCCGAACCGGGGAGGTCGATTGGATCGAGTGGCCCCTCGTCGATCTTTTGCCCATGCTGGAGAAAGCGCCGGGGGTGACGGTCAAGCCGCTCAATTGGCCGCATTTCGCCGTGTTGTCGCTGAACCACCTGCATCCGCCGTTCGACAATCCCAAATTTCGGCGGGCTTTGCTGCCGGCCATCGATCAACGGGCGGTCATCGAGGCCATTGTCGGCGATCGGATGGAACTGGCGCGCTTGCCATCCGGCTTCTTCACCGAGGGCACGCCAATGGCCAACAAAGCCGGGCTGGAAGCTCTAACCGGCCCGCGCGACCTGGGCCTTGCGCGTCGGCTGATCGCGGAATCCGGTTACAAGGGCGAACCGATTCTGTTCATGTCGCCGACCGACTCCCCGCCCTTCGCGCAATCGGCGCATGTCGTACGAGGACTGATGCAAGAACTTGGATTGAACGTCGACTTCCGGGAGATGGACTTCGGCTCGTTGGCCACACGCCGGGTCAATCAGGCAGCGCCGGAGGCCGGTGGCTGGAATTGCACCACGCAGCTGTGGTCCGCAGTGAATGCGACCAATCCAGGCAATAGCCTCGCACTGCGCGCCAACGGGAAAGGCGCGGCATTCGGCTGGCCAACGGATCCAGGGTTGGAAACAATGCGCCAACAATGGTTCGATGCACCCGATCTACCGGCTCAAACGGCGATCGCCGAACAGATACAGCGACGCGCGTTCGAGGTGGTGCCGGGCATTCCGCTCGGCCAAGCGGTCATGCCGACGGCGTTCCGGGACACTCTAACGGGGGTTGTACGAACCCCTTATCCGGCTTTTTGGGGCGTTCGGAAGGGATAGGGGTCCGCGGGTTTCACGCCTGCTTGGTGGCGAGCAAACTCCGCCGGATTTTCCGGCCCCGCTCGACCTTGTCTTCGATATAGGCGGCATCGCCCCAGCGAATGGCACGCGCCATGGCCTGAGCGTCTTCCATGAACCGTTGAAGCATTTCCAGGACGGCTTCGCGATTGTTCAGGAAAATGTCGCGCCACATCACCGGGTCCGATGCCGCGATACGGGTGAAATCGCGGAAGCCGGAGGCAGCGAAATTGACGACCTCTTGCCGGCTCTCGTCCGCCAGATCGTCGGCCGTACCGCAGATGGTGAACGCGATCAGGTGCGGCAAATGCGACACGATCGCCAGCACCCGGTCGTGGTGCCCCGGCTCCATCCGCTCCACCATCGATCCGCAGCGGCGCCAGAGTTCGGCGATCGTTTCCACCGCCGCTTCATCTGTGCCGGGCGGCGGGGTCAGCAGGGTCCAGCGGCCCTCGAACAAGGTCGTGAAGCCGGCGTCAGGACCGGAGTATTCGGTTCCGGCCACGGGATGCGCAGGCACGAAATGCACCCCGGCGGGTACCAGCGGACCGATGTCCCGAATGACCGATTGCTTTGTCGATCCCACATCCGTCAGCACCGCCCCCGGCGCCAGGAACGGCGCGATCTTCTCAGCCAGTGCCGCGAATGCCCCAACGGGCGCGCAGAGCATTACGCAATCCGCGCCTTTCACGGCCTCGGCGGGGTCCAGCTCGACGCGATCGGCGAAACCCAGCGCCATGACGCGGTCCAGCGTCTTTTGGGTCCGGGCATTGACCACGATCTCGGCCGCGATGTCGCCGCGTTCTCGTGCGATACGGGCGACGGAAGACCCGATCAGCCCAATACCTAGAAACGCGATACGCTTGAAAAGAGGTTCGGTCATGACCGCACGAACGCTGTCAGGCCATCGATGACCGCTGCGACTTCGTCGGCCGGACCGACAGTGATGCGCAGGCAATGCGGCAGGCCGTAGCCGCCGATCTTGCGCACGATGATGCCGCGTCCGCGAAGGAAGGCGTCGGCGGCGTTTGCGCGTTCTACGGTGCCGAAATCGGCCATGACGAAATTGCCCTCGCTTGGCCAAATTGTAAGGCCGGCGGCCCGTAGCCCATCGGTGAGTATCCGCCGGTATTCGGTATTATGCGCCTTACCCTTCTCCACCCAGCCAGGTTCGGCCAAAGCCGCGATCGCGGCGGCTTGCGCGGCGACGGACACGTTGAACGGCCCGCGCACTCGGTTCAGCACATCGACGACGGCGGGCGGCGCGTAGCACCAGCCAATCCGCATCCCACCCAGACCGAAGACCTTGGAAAAGGTACGGGTCATGACCGTGTTGTCGGTGGCATCGACCAGTTTTATCCCGGGATCGTAGTCGTCCCGAGTCACATACTCGGCATAGGCCGCATCTATTACGAGCAAGACATGTTGCGGGAGTTTAGCGCGAAAGCGCTCCAGCTCGGCGGACGAAACCATCGACCCCGTGGGGTTGTTCGGATTCGCGACGAACGCCAGCCGCGTGGCGGGCGTGACGGCGGCCAGCATCGCATCGAGGTCGGTGCGCATCTCGCGCTCCGGCGCCTTGACGACTTTGCTGCCGGCATACGTCCCAGCGATGTCGTAAATCGCGAAGCCATGGGCGGACATCAGGATCTCCCGCCCAGGGCCACCATAGGCGAGGCAGAACTGGTAGATCAGATCGTCCGACCCCGCGCCGCAGACGATACGCGCCGGATCCAGGCCCCAACGCTTGCCCAAAGCCCCACGCAAGCCGGGCGTTGCGCCGTCGGGGTAGCGGTAGACCTCATCGGTCACAGCTGCGATCGCGGCTTTGGCGCCCGGAGGCACGCCGAACGCGCCCTCGTTCGACGATAGTTTGATCGTGCGGTTAGCGCCGGCGACGGTCGATTCGCCCGCGACATAAGGGTGAATCCCCAGGATTTCCGGCCGCGGGCTTGGCGCAACGGTCATGGCGCCTCTCCCTGGAACGGTTCCGCGTAGGCGCCCAGCACGGCGGGGCGGCGCGCGGTGCCGCCCAGGCTGGACAATCGAGCATCGTCGTCGGCAACGTATCCCGCGACCTCGATCAACGCGCAAGCGGTGCCCGCCGAGCGGCGCAACAGGATCGGACCGAGGCTAAAGCCGGCGCCGGTTAGGCTTTGCGAGAGACGATCGCGGCTTACATCGTTGTTCAATTCCACCACCAGATAGGAACGGTCGGCGGCGCTACGGTCCGGTGCCGCCGATGCGACGACCAACGCCTGTGCGGCTGGTGCGCCTTCGTTCCGAGCGGACCAAAATGGCAAACGGGCGATGACGTGCAGGCGGGGAGTTCGGTTCGCCAACGTGACCCACCAGTCGTCGCGGATGCTATCGGCCTCATTTGGCACAGGTAGAATTGCAACGGTAGCGGCACCCGAGGACACCTCGTTCAACGCCTGTGCCGGACTGCCGTAGGCACGCAGCGCGGTCGCAGTGCCGAAATGCTCCCGAGCGAGCTGCGTCAGTACGGTGCCGGCACCGGCTTCGCTGACCGCCACGACGATCCTAGACTGCATGCCGGTGGTGCCGGCCAGCAGTTCCCGCCACATGCGGAACAACGTTTGCGCGGGGAGACTACCGGTATGCTGGGCCACCAGACGGCGCACGATATCGGCTTCGCGCCCAGGGCGGAAGGCAGCGGGCTTGCCGGACTGCGCCACTTTCTCGACCACGCTCGCGCGCTCGATCAGTAAGCCGTGGATGATGTTATCGATCCGATCCAGCTCGGCGCGCAGGGCCGACAGGTCGGGTTTGGCTTGGCGTCGCCAATCGTCCTCCCCAAGGGGGGCCACGGCATCGCTATCGGCGTGTGAATTGGGCATCGATCGGACCATTCAAAGGCGGCCCCAATAGCGGATGCGCGCCCCGCTGGGAACCCTTGCGCGCATGCGAGGTTGCGAGGCGATTGTTCACGTCCTATGCAAACGGCGTCATGAATCGACCGACCGCCCTTACCGACGTCGCGCACACCAACGTCCGTTTCGACGAGGCGTTCGTGTTGGACTGCGGCACCGCGTTGCCGGGCCACACAGTGGCGTTCCGGACCTACGGCACGTTGAACAGCGCGCGATCCAACGCGGTGCTGGTCTGTCACGCCCTGACCGGCGACCAATACGTGGCCGAGCAAAGCCCCGTCACGGGCAAGCCGGGCTGGTGGGATCAGGTGGTGGGGCCGGGGCGCCCGGTCGACACCGACCGTTTCTTCGTTATTGGCGTCAATGTGCTGGGCGGCTGCATGGGTAGCACCGGCGCCCGCAGCGAAAAAGCCGACGGCTCCGGGGAGCCCTGGGGCACCGATTTCCCGCCGGTTACCATTCGCGACATGGTCCGCGCGCAGAAGCAGTTAATCGAGTATTTGGGGATCGACCGGTTGTTCGCGGTCATTGGCGGCTCGATGGGCGGCATGCAGGTGCTGCAATGGGCGGCGTCGTACCCGGACTCGGTCTTCGCCGCTTTGCCGATCGCCACCGCCGCCTACCACTCGGCGCAGAACATTGCGTTCAACGAGGTCGGGCGCCAGGCGATCTTCGCCGATCCAAATTGGAACAACGGTCAGTACTGGCGCGACGGCCGCATTCCGGCCCGCGGCCTCGCGGTCGCTCGGATGTGCGCCCACATCACCTATTTGTCCGAGGAAGCCCTGACCCGCAAGTTCGGCCGACGGCTGCAAAGCGCCCGCAAGGACAGCGCCGAAGTCCTGAATCTGTTCGGCGAAATGTTCGAGGTCGAAAGCTACCTGCGCCACCAAGGCAGCACCTTCGTGCAACGATTCGACGCCAACGCCTATCTGACCATCACCCGTGCCTGCGATTACTTCGATCTGGCAGCGGATTACGGCGGCGATCTGGCCGATGCGTTCCGGGGGACGCGGACACGATTTTTGCTGGCGTCGTTCAGTTCCGACTGGCTGTACCCGACGCCCGAGAGCCGTTCTATCGCTCGCGCACTGAACCGAGCAGGCGCCAATGTGTCATTCGTGGAATTCCCGACAGATAAGGGACACGACGCGTTCTTGCTAGACGAACCCGATTTTCACCGCACCCTGGCCGGATTCCTGCGGGGATGCGCGATGCACGCGGGCCTACCGGTCTAAGTGCGTCCGCGCCGGCATGTAGGCGCCGGGTGCAACGCAGTTCCCACCTTAGTCCAAGCGGGTTAGAACAAAAATGTCATGACTATCCGGGACACACGATGAACGCCCCCGACCCCGTTCGCTTCGTCGCGAAGAACATGCGGCTGGACCTGGAGTTGATCGCTCGGACGATCGCGCCGGGATCGCGCGTGTTGGACATCGGCTGCGGCGACGGGTCGCTGATCGATAAGCTGTTCCACGAAAAAGGCTGCGACGCGCGGGGTATCGAGATCGACATGGCGGAAGTCACCCACGCCGTGGCGCACGGTCTGCCAGTGATGCACGGCGATGCTGACACCGACCTCGCGCACTACCCAGATGCGGCGTTCGATTACGTGGTGTTGTCGCGGACCCTGCAAGCGGTGGAGCAGCCACGTGCCGTGCTGCGCCAAATGCTGCGGATCGGCACCCGCGCGGTGGTCAGCTTTCCCAATTTCGGACATTGGCTAGTGCGCTGGCAGTTGCTTAGCACGGGGCGGATGCCGATGACCTCCACTTGGTCTCGGCCGTGGCACGAAACGCCCAACATCCACCCGTGCACGATCCGCGATTTTTTCGATCTGTGCGAAGCCGAGGGCTACCTCGTGGAAACATGGCTAGCGGTCGACGACGCAGGCCAGCGCGCACCCTGGCGGCGGTTCCCCCGATTGGCGAATTTGTTCGGGGAACAGGGGTTGTTCGTGCTGCGGCGAGCCTGAGACTCGCCGCAACTGTCACGCCGACATCTGGATCGGCGGCTCTACATCGTCGGGGATCGGGCAGACGTAGGGCGTCCGCTCGACCCGCGCCCGATGGTCCGCCTTGGCGCGGGCCAGCAGGGTTTCGTCGTGCAGCACGTCCAACGCTGTGCCAGCCATCACCTTGGCGACGTGGACCATGCCCTTATGCGCCGCTGGCAGCTTGCCCTGCGCGGTCAATTGCCAGGAATGGCCGGGCGTGCCGATCGCGTAGACCGAACCGCGCGCCTGCACCGTCGGAACGGCCCAGCTCACGTCGCCCACGTCGGTGGAGCCCATCATCGGGGCGGTCTTGGCGTCCAGCGGCACGATCTCGTTGCACAGTTCGACACCCGGTTTGTACGGCATGCCGGCGCGGCGGAAGGAGCTTTCGATGTCTTCCGCCGACAACGTCGCCTGGAACTCGGCGGCGCGAGCGCGATCCAAATCGTCGTAAGGCGGTGCGCCGAGGCGGGACAGGTTGTCATGGAGCGCCTTCTCCAGCGGAGTATTACCCAGCAGATTCGACACCGCACTGATAGTTTTCATCTCGACCGCAGTCTCGGTCATCAGCGCCGCGCCCTCGGCGATCTTTTTCACACGCCCGATCAACTGATTCAGCTCGGGCAGGTTTCGGGCGCGAACAAGATACCGAACCTTCGCGAAGGCCTGCACCACGTTAGGCGCGATGCCACCGGCATCCAGAATGGCGGAATGCACCCGAGCGTCGGACGGCATGTGCTCGCGCATGTAGTTGACACCGACGCTCATGAGTTCGACGGCATCCAACGCACTGCGGCCCAAATGCGGCGACGCCGCAGCGTGGGAGGCACGGCCGGTAAACGAGAAATCGATGCGGGTGTTGGCCAAAGACGCCGGTTCCCACACGCCGGAAAAAGACGACGGATGCCAGGAAATCGCGATATCCACATCGTCGAAAACGCCGGCACGCACCATGAAGCCTTTGGCGGCGCCGCCTTCCTCGGCCGGGCAGCCATAGTAGCGGACGCGGCCTTTCAGCCCGTTTGCGGCGAGGTATTCCTTTACCGCCGTCGCAGCCAGCAACGACGCCGAGCCCAGCAGGTTATGGCCGCAACCGTGGCCGTAGCCGGGTCCGGGCAGCGGGCGTTGTTCCGCGACACCGGCTTCCTGCGACAGGCCGGGCAGTGCGTCGTATTCGCCGAGTATGGCGATCACGGGGCCACCTTCCCCGGCCTCGCCCATCACCGCAGTGGGAATGCCAGCGATGTTTTCCGTCACCTGGAACCCTTGCGTTTTCAGCATCGCGGTGTGCTCGGCGCAGGACTGAAATTCGCCATAGCAAAGTTCGGGGGTGCCCCAGACGCGATCCGACAGGCCGATGAATTCGACCTGATGGGCGTCGATCCGGCGCCAGATTTCCTCGGTATTACGCATTCTGAGACTCCTTGTAGCAGAGGCACGCGGTTAGGTGATCGTCTACCATGCCGGAGGCCTGCATGAAGGCGTAGCATATGGTGGAGCCGACGAAACGGAAGCCTTTCTTGCGCAGGGCCTTGCTCATGGCATCCGAGACCGATGTGGTCGCCGGCACCTGCGACGGTTCGGTCCACCGGTTTGCGATGGGCGCGTTAGGCGCGAGGGACCACAGATAGGCATCCAAGTTGCCCACGGTCAGCGCGGCACGCGCATTGTCCCGCACCGAGTAGATTTTCAAGCGATTGCGGATCAACCCAGAACTCGTCAACAATATTTCGAGCTCCGCATCGGACATCGCGGCCACGCGTTCGATGTCGAAGCCATGATACGCCGCCCGATAGGCATCGCGACGCACCAACACGGTGCGCCAGGACAGGCCGGCCTGGGCGCCTTCCAGCGTCAACAACTCGAACAGTTTACGGTCGGTATGCTCGGGGACGCCCCATTCGGTATCGTGATATTCCCGCATGACAAGGTCGTTGCCTTCGGCCCACTTGCAGCGACGGATTGTCGGTTCGTTCATCGTCGGGGCTTTCCGAAAACAACGCAGGCCCCGAGGTCGCCCCCGAGGCCCGCACATTGTTGTATGACTGTCCGTCGCCGGACCGGAGAAATCTACGCCGTCGCGTCCGCGCCGGCGATCCGAGCCACAACTTGGGACGCCAAGGAACAATGAGACACTGGATCACCTCCTTTCAGTAGGTTGAAGACAGAGGGAGTGTGACGTGCTTGTTCCGCGCCGCGCAAGCTATTCCGACAGGAATTTACGCGGGCGTCGCTTTTTTTTCGCGGCGACGATGCCAAGCATCCATCAGTTGCTGGACGGTAGCGGCAGTCTCCTCGATAGACCGGCGGGTCACATCGATCACCGGCCAGCCATGGCTGGTACACAGGCGTCGCGCCCACAGAAGTTCTTGCTTGACCGCGTCCTCGTCCACGTATTCGGACCCGCCTTGGCGGTTAAAGCCGTTTTGCCCGCCGGCCCCGATCAGCCGCAACCGGTGGCGGCGGATTTCGATCAAGGCCTGATCGTCCAGCGTCAGCCCGATCACCGGGCAATTGGAGTTTGCAAGGCCCGGCACGTCCGGCAATCCCGGCACCAATGGCACATTGGCCGCCTTGATGCCGCGATTTGCCAGATAGAAACACGTGGGAGTCTTCGAACTGCGGGACACCCCAACCAGAATGACATCGGCCTCAGCGAGGTTCGTGTGTGCCTGCCCGTCGTCGTGCGACAGGACATAGTGCATCGCGTCGATGCGTTTGAAGTAATCTGTGTTCATCACGTATTGCTGACCAGGGCGCGCGATCGCCGTCTCCCCGATATATTCTTGCAACATGGTCAGCACGGGATCGAGGACGTTGACCACCGGCAAGTTCAACTGTTGGCAGGTTTTTTCCAGTTCCGCTCGCAATCCCCGATCGACAATAGTGGACAACACCGGGCCCGGCTCGGCCTCGATCCCCTCGATCACCCGATGCAATTGGAAGCGGCTACGGATCATGTTCCAGCGATGATGCACCACGTCGGCATGCTTGAATTGCACGATCGTGGCGCGCGCCAAGTTGTTCAGCGTCTCCCCGGTGGCATCCGAGACAAGATGCAGATTGATCCTGTGCGTATCGTCCATGCCGGAAACCCTATCCCACTGCCTAAACCTGTCAACGAAGGCTACACTGTGCCGGTAACCCGAGGGAGTCCGCCATGACCTACGTCGCCCCCAATTCCGTACAGGCGCGGGATATCGCCAGCATCGTGCACCCGCAGACCAATCTGGCTACCCATATGACCCAAGGACCGCTGGTCATCGGCGCCGGCCAAGGCTGTTTCGTCACCGACGATAGCGGCAAAGAATACCTCGATGCCGCCGCCGGGCTATGGTGCGCCTCGCTCGGCTATGCCTCCGAACGGCTGGCCCGCGTCGCCTACGAGCAGATGCGTAAGCTCGGCTACTACCATTTGTATCGTGGCACCACGAACGACAGCAGCGTCGATCTGGCGGAAAAGCTGCTGGCCATTGCCCCCGTGCCCATGAGCAAAGTGTTATTCCAGTGCTCCGGCTCCGAGGCGAACGACACCGCGATCAAACTAGTTTGGTACTACCATGCCGCCATCGGCAAGCCGGAAAAGCGCAAAATAATCGGGCGGAAAATGGGGTATCACGGCAGCACCGGAACCTCGATCAGCGCGTCCGGTAAAGCCGACATGCATGCCGATTTCGGCCTGCCCTACCCCGGCTTCTTCCACACCGAATACCCGCACTACTACCGCGACCACCACGACGGCGAAAGCGAGGAACAATACGCCACCCGACTGGCCGATGCGTTCGAAGCACTGATCCTGCGCGAAGGCCCCGACACCGTCGGCGCCTTCATCGGGGAGCCGGTGATGGGAGCCGGCGGCGGTCTACCCCCGCCCCGCACCTATTGGGAGAAAATGCAGGCAGTCATCCGCAAATACGACCTATTGTTCATCGCCGATGAGGTCATTTGCGGCTTCGGCCGCACCGGCAACATGTGGGGCAGCCAGACCTACGATCTGAAACCGGACTTGATCTCCTGCGCCAAGGCTTTGTCGGCCGGGATGCAGCCGATCTCGGCCACGCTCATCAACCAACGTGTGTTCGATGCCATGCTCGACGAAAGCCGCAAGCTTGGCAATTTTGCCCATGGCTTCACCTATGCCGGGCACCCCGTCACCACGGCGGTGGCGATGGAAACGCTGCGGATTTACGACGAGATGGACATGATCGGGCACGTCCGACAGGTCGGGCCATACATGCAAGAAGCGTTAGGCCGCTTGATCGATCACCCCTTAGTCGGCGAGGTCCGGGGTGTCGGCATGATCGTCGGCATCGAACTGGTCGCCGATAAAGCAACCCGAGCGCTGTTCGATCCGGCGCGTAAGGTAGGAGCGACGGTAGACAAATATGCGCGGGAACATGGTTTGATCTGCCGCCTGATCGGCGACCGCGTCGCATTCTCCCCGCCGCTGATTATTACTGAATCCGAAGTCGATCGGGTTGCAGCACGGCTGCGGCGGGCGTTGGACGATACTTCGACGGAAATTCGGGAGCACTGACGCGCCCTACCACGTAGTCCTAGGCTGGATGGTTGCCAATACCGCCATCCAGCACGGCAAAAGCCCCGGATCGAATATCGACGAAAAGATCAGGCTTTGCGGCGACGGGCGCAACCGAGAGCGGCCAGACCGGCGCCCAACAAAGCGATTGAGGCGGGTTCCGGCGCGTCTTGATACGTGTAGGTGACCGTCACCGAGGCCGACGCATTGGTGGTCTGCACGAAATCCAAAGAGCCGCCGGTGAAATTGCCCGAGACGCCATCGAGAGTGGCCAGATAAAATGTTTGGCTCCCAGCGCCGGTCCAGGCACCAAGATTGGTAAAGCCGGCCCCGGCAGTCGCGATCGAGGTCGAAAGGGTACCCGACGCATTGATCCCCGGGAATTCATGAGTACCGACTGTGTAGACCCCGCCGACCAACGGGGCAATCCTAACTGCCCCATATAGAATCGAGTCAGACAGCGAATAGTTAATAAGCGCCGGTGCACCATTCGCCGAAGGGTCGATCAACGAAATATTCAGGTCGCCGCCCGCGTCGGTCACGGTAACAGGGCTACCCAACACGGTCAGTGTGCCAGTGCCAATCACGCTCGCGGTCAGGGAAATGTCGACCTGGGTCAATATCTGACCGGCCAGATTGAACAGCGGAATCGCGACATGACCCAGGGAGCCCGGCGTGCCGCCAACCCAGTCTGTTGGGCTAGAAGCTTGCGTGTCCGTATAGGTCAACGTGCCCGCTTGGCCTGCCGTCGCGCTTGCGGCAATGGCTAAGCACGCACCGAAAACTGCACTACCGAAGCGTTTTATATCGATCATGTCCGAAGCCTTCGCAAAAATTCAATCCGAAGATCAACTAGCAAAACTTATGCCAAGATATAAATATGTTATTTTTCAATATCTTAAGGTACTGTCACATGGTCCATGCTCGAAACGGTGTAAAATTCTCCGACTCTAACTCTGTCGCGAGGCGATCGAAACCCTTCGATGACTCGCCCCCCGGAATCAAAGGTCCGCCTCCCGAATAACGATCGCGGCAGCGCGCCGGTAAAGACGCAGGGCAATACTTTCGCGGTCTGCCTCGATTGCAATGTATCCCTGCAGCCGGCGCGCCGGCACGCCGGCCGGCCTATCGACCGCCAAAACCGTCGCATAAACAGCCTCGGCAGGCACAATTTTACCCGCCGCGTCCTTGCGAGCAGGCAAGGCGCCGCCATACAGCGAACTCAACTCGACAGTCTCCAGCGTCCGAACCGACGCCGGAGAAACGGACATCACGCGCAGTGCTATCGAACCCTCCCCGTTCGCGGGGTAAAAATGTCCGGTCGCGCCGGGATGCACGCGCGCGACATCCGCCTCGGGCACATAGGCTTCCACGATCGTTCGATCGCCCGCGATCAAACGGCCGAGGACCTCGCGCCGGGGCAGCCACTCGCCCGGCCGCAACGAACGCGGCATGTCGCGGATCGTTCCCCCGAATGGCGCCCGCACCGCCAGCGCCTCCAACTGCGCTTCCAGCGACCGCTGCTCAGCCAGTGCCCGCAGCAACTCCTGCCAGCTCTGCTCGACGTTAGCCGCATTATCCGGATCGAATGCCAACCCCTCGATGCGCGCGCGCTGCGCCCGAATCGCCGCCCGCACCGCGACGAGCCGCGCATTCAGGGACGGCGATTCGAGTTGGAAAATCGTTTGCCCTTCCGAGACCGACACGCCTTCGGCGACCTTAGACACCAACCGACCCGGCTCGTCGGTGTAAATCGTCGCCTCGCGTTCGGCACGCAGCAAGCCCAGCGCGCCGACATGGCCCTGCCAGGGCACCAACAACATCGCCACCGATAACGCAAATACCAGTCCCGTAACCGCGGCGCGACGCGTCAATGCGCGACGACGCAACAAGCGAGTCCATATTCCGAACTCCGCGAGGAGAGGGCGAAGCACGAACCACCAGACCTCGATCCCCATGAGAAACACCCCGAGGAGCTTGAAAGCCAGATGGTAAACCAGCGCCGCGATGCCAACGAACAGGAAGAACCGATAGGTCATCGCGCATAACGCATAGGCCAATACCGAGCGGCGGATTTCGGGGCGCAAGACCTCGGGCGGGGGTTCGCGGAGGCCGAACAATTGTTCCCGTATCCACCAGCGCGCATGGGCGAACCCGCGCTCCTGTAAATTCGGCAGATCGAGAAAATCCGACAACAGGTAATAACCGTCGAACCGCATCAACGGATTGACGTTGACCGCTACCGTCAGAAGCCACGTCGAGCTGGACAGCAAAAACGCGGCGGTCCGCAGCGGTCCGTCCGACAGTACGACCCAGGCCAAGGTCGCGAAAACCGCGAGAATGCACTCAGCCGCCATGCCGGCGGCATCGATGGCCATACGCTGCCGCTTATCCGTCAGCC